>NZ_DASVUE010000393.1:0-27904 GCF_036387215.1 Allosphingosinicella sp.
TGGCGCGGCTGCCTGCCCGCTCATGCCCTGCCGGTCAACCGCCGGCCCCCTTTCAAGCCGGTTGACGCGGGCTGAAAGTGTCCGCTCGCGGACAGCCTGTCCGGAAACGGATAATCTGAACGCCTCGGCCGGAGCCCGCGCCCTCGGAGAAGCCCCGCCGACAGGATGGCACGATGTTTGCTGCACAAGCCGAGGCGGCAGTCCAGGCGACGGCACCTCCGATAACGGGGGGCCGGGCACCGAAGATCGCCCAAGATCGTGCTCGAGGGGTTTCATGGTGCTGCGTTCCGCTTTTCACGTCCGGCTGCTGGCCGGCATTTCGGCGCTCGTGCCGGCCGCCGGCCTGGCGCAGACCGCCCCGACCACCGATCCCGCAATCGTTCCGCCGCCGGTCGCCTCCGCAGTCGGCGACAAGCGCGTCTACACGCCAGCGGATTTCGCCCGCTTTGCGCCAAAGAGCGCCTTCGACATGCTCGCCCAGGTGCCGGGGTTCACGATCAGGAGCGCGGTTCAGGAGCGCGGGCTCGGCCAGGCGTCCGAAAACGTCCTTCTCAACGGGCAGCGCATCGCCAACAAGACGGGCGGTGCGATCGAGGAGCTTCAGCGCACCGCGATCGCCAATGTCGAGCGCATCGAGATCGTCGATGCCGCAAGCCTCGGCATATCGGGCCTTGCGGGCCAGGTCGCCAACGTCATCCTGAAGGCGGCCAAGAAATCCTCCGGCCAGTTCGAGTGGCGCCCCGATGTCCGCGCCCATTATGCGACGCCGAACATCTTCAACGGCAATATCAGCTATTCGGGAAAGTCGGGCCCGGTAAGCTACACCCTGTCGGTCAAGAACCAGGGCGGCCGCGGCGCGTTCGG
Organism: Allosphingosinicella sp.; assembly: GCF_036387215.1. Lineage (GTDB taxonomy): Bacteria > Pseudomonadota > Alphaproteobacteria > Sphingomonadales > Sphingomonadaceae > Allosphingosinicella. The sequence goes on from NZ_DASVUE010000393.1 coordinate 865, forward strand.
CGGACCAATATTGATCTCCGGCCCCACCGGGGCGCTGACCGAGCGCCGCCACGAAACGCTATTTTCGGATTCCGACCTTCTGACCTTCCAGACCAAGCTCGGCTTCGACGGACCGGGTTCGTCCGTCGGGAACCTCACCCTCGCTTATACGCCTTATTGGGAGCGCTCCCAATTCCGCGACCGCCGCGACTTCGTCTCAGGTGAGCGGCGGCGGCGGAGCACGGACACCCGCCTCAACGGCTATTATTACGACCTGAGCGGCGACTATGAATTCGCGCTCGGGCCGGGGCGGCTGAAGCTCATCGGCGTCCGCCACTGGGACAAGGAGCCGGTCGTCACCACCCAGGTGCTCCGCTTTGACAGCGGCCGGTCGGACCAGGGCACCCGCTTCTCCCGCGATTCCCGGATCGAGGAGACGATCGGCCGCGCCGAATATGGCCTCAAGAGCGGCAAGAACGATTTCCAGCTCTCGCTCGAACGCGCCTACAATGCGCTCGACCAGAAAGGCGGCCTGTTCTTCCTCTCGCCCGGCGGAGCGTTCGAGGAGGTCGACTATCCCGAAGGCACGGGCAAGGTCACCGAAGTCCGCTACGAAGCGATCGCCACCTGGAGCCGCCCGCTCGCCGCCAATCTCGACCTCCAGGTCGCCGGCGGCGGCGAGATCTCGCACCTCGACCGCGCCGACGACGACGAGCCCGCCCGCAAGTTCTTCCGCCCCAAGGGCAGCCTCACGCTCGGCTGGCGCCCCGCCGCGGGGTGGAATGCGAGCCTCAAGCTCCGCCGCCGCGTCGGCCAGATCAGCTTCTACGATTTCCTCGACCAGCCCCGCCTCAGCGAGGACCGCGAGAATTCCGGCAATCCGGACCTCGTCCCGCCGCAAAGCTGGGAGGCCGAGACCGAAGTCTCCCGCGAACTCGGCGCCTGGGGCAAGACGAGGCTCCGCACCTATTTCCACCGCATCGAGGACATTATCGACATCATCCCGCTGCAGGACCGCGGCCAGGGCATCGGCAACCTCCCGCTCGCCACCCGCATCGGCGCCGAGAGCGTCAGCACTCTGAACTTCGACCCGCTCGGCTGGAAGGGCGCCAAGCTCGATCTCACGCTCGGCCTCGAGCGCACCCGCGTCAAGGACCCGCTCACCGGCGAAAGCCGCCCGATCAGCGGCACCCGCAACCGCCGGATCAGCGCCAGCCTCCGCCACGACGTCCCCGGCACCGATCTCGCCTGGGGCACGTCCGCCAGCTACCAGCATTACAACCGCTATTACTACCTCTCCGAAGTCTTCCGGAGCTGGGAAGGCCCCTGGTTCGTCAACGCCTTCGTCGAGCACAAGAACGTCGCCGGAGTCACCGTCCGGGCGACCGTCGGCAACATCTTCAACGCCCGCCACCGCTTCACCCGCACCGTCTATGCCGGCTGGCGCGACGCCGATCCGGTCTCCTTCGTCCAGAGGAACAACCAGCTAATCGGCCCGATCTTCTCGTTCAGCGTCCGCGGCACCTTCTGACCGGGGGGAGCCGGCTGCCCCCCGCCTAGAAGAAGAACCGCACCCGCGGCTCCGCGCGCGGCTTGCCGAGCATCAGCTCGGTCAAGGCCCAGACGCACGCGTCCGCCCGGTCGGGCGAGCGCCCCGGCCCCTCATAGCCGCCCTTCACCGTCAGCCCCGCAAGCTCGTCCTCGAGCGCCGGGAACGCGCCTGCGAACTTCGCCCGCCCGCGCTCGAACAAAGCCGCGACCGGCTCCGCCCGCGCCGCCTTTCCCTCGCTCGCATGGACGAGCTTCAGCGGCAGCTCCGGCTCCACCGCGCGGAGGACGCTCTCCACCATCCGCCCGCCCTGGTTCGCCTCCGCGACCACCCGGTCCGCCTGCCAGCGCCGCGCCGCCCGCGCCACCGCCGCCGCCCACCCGTCCGGCGACACCCCGCCGACGCTCGAATCCTCGAGCACATAGCCGATATCGTCCCGCCCCAGCCCCGCGACCACGATCCCGCAAGCATCCCCGTCCACTCCGGCCGGCGGATCCACCCCGATCACGACGCGCCTGAAGAATTCCCGAGGCAAAGTACCACTTTGCCTCGAGCCCTCGATCAATCCCCGGCTCCACAGCGCGCCCTCCACATCCTCGATCAGCTCGCCCTCCAGCTCCTGCCGCCCGAGCCGCGTCCCCGCATACATGCCGTTCACCGCCGCCAGATAATCCTCGGGCAGATGCAAATTGTCGCCGGTCGCCCCGCGCGACTCCGCGCACCGCTCCAGCCCGCTGATCCGCTTCAGCAGCGTCCCCGCCCCGCCGCCGCTCCTCGGCGTCGTCGTCACCATCGTCCGCGGCCGGTCGCCGAGCCGCAGCCCGAGCATCAGATTGTCCCAGGCCGCCTCGCCGTGCGCCCATTTGGCGATCTCGTCGCACCAGGCGAAATGGTGCTGCGGCCCGCGCAATTTGTCCGGCCGCTCGCCCGAATAGGCATAGCCCTCCGCCACCCTTTTGCCGCCGATCCGGAACGAGGCCATCTTCCGGCTCGCCACCCACCGCACCGCCTCCTCCGTCCCAGCGCAGGCGGCGAGCCCGCTTTCCCCCTTCACCATCACCTTCTCGACATCGTCCATGTTCGCCCCCACCAGCGCGATCCGAAGCATCCCGCCCCCGCTCCTCCCCGTGCCCTCACCCTGCTCCACAGCCATTCCGCACCCGTCCGCGTCTTCCCGAAGCCGCGCCCGGCCATCATCAGCCACACCCGCCAGTCCCCCTCCGGCTCGAACTGCCCCCGGAGCGCCCGGAGGCACCAATGCTCCTCGACGAGCCGCCGCACCGGCGCCGGCAGCCCTTTCAGGAGCCGCTCCAGATCCTCCTCCTTCAGCTGGCACGCCCGATGGACGAGCGCCCGCAACACCCTCTCGTCCACCGCCGATCTCCCGCACAAAAAAAGGCAGGCCGAAGCCTGCCGTTCCCGTTCCCCAACACGCTCACCTGGAGCCGCAACCCGGCGCCCCCTTCGCCTTCGGCGAAACCCTAAGCCGCCGCCCCGCCGCAATCCTCGGGCGGCACCGGCGGAAACGCCTTCAGCCGCTTCGCGAGCGCCTTGCAGGCTTCCTCGACCGTCGCCTTCTCCGGCGGCCGCCCGCTCTTCGCCTCGCCCGAAAGCCCCCGCGAATGCTCGCGAAGCTGCCCGATCAACTTGTAGAGGTCGGCGATCTGCTTGGCGTCCGGCGGCCCGTCCATCGCCACCTTCAGCGTGGCCGTGCGCCCCGAAGCCGCCGCTTCCGCCCGCTCGAGCTCCAGCTGCAGCCGAAGCGCGACCAGCTTCGCCGCCCCCTGCTCCAGCGCCGACCACCAGAGCTCCCGGAACTCCGCATCCTTCCGCCGGTGGGTGTAGGGCGTATTGACGCAAACCCCCGCCGCCTCCGCCGCCGCCTCCACATTGCAGCTGCACGAAAGCGCCTCCAGGAACAGCTCCTTCTTCCGAGCCCCAAACAACGCCCGCCTCCGCGTGCGCCGCTTCTGGATCCGCCGCTTGTTCCCCGGCACGATCGTCTCTTCATCCTGGTTCAATTGCACATCCATCTCCGGTCTCCTTTTCCCGCCACGAAAAAAGCCGGCGCGTTCCCGCACCGGCTTCACTTCCTCTTCATTCCGGATCCGGTCCGGAACTCACCTGACCTAACCCATTTCCGCTCATCCTGAGGCTGTCGAAGTATCATCCCGAGTAGGCGCTGAGCCCGCCTAAGCGCCGTATCGGACCCGCAGACGAGCGCCAGCTCAACAGTATCCTGCCTGTCCTGAGCCTCGCCGAAGGAAGCCCGCCGAAGGGCGGTCCTTCCGCGCACGAAAAAGGCCGCAGCGTCACCGCCACCGCCTAACTCCCTCCGCTCATCCAGAGGCTCTTACGAGCGACACCGAGGGCCTGCCGAAGTCGCAGACGAGCGCCAGCTCAACGGCACCCGGACCTCTATGGGGGGGCATCGCTTGTCCGCCCCCCGCCTCAGCGGCGACTCACCCGCAATTCTGGAGCGTTCCTGTTTTGTGCCATAACAGCGTCACGCTGTCAAGACTGACGCGGCCTGCTGTTGTACCTGAGAGAGTGCCCCAACTACTGGGCGCGTCTGGTAGTCAAGCGAACAACTCAGAGAGGGATCTCTTTCCCGCCGTCGTCTGGTCTATAGAGCCAGTTCTCAATGAACGATCTAGCGGCTATAGCCGCATTTAGAGCAGCAACTGGCTGCCAAGTGTCTCCCTTCCGCCTTGTCCCGTGGTCAGAAACTCCGCGAAAAACGAACCACGGGATCTGCTTGCGGCGACAGGCTGCAGCAAATCCAGACCCCTCCATTTCCAATGCGACGATCTCGTCACCAAATCTGGTGCTTAATTGCGGTAACGGATTATCCCTCCTGAGCTTCTCCCCGGCAAGAACGATGCCGTCCCGGTATTTCGGGTGCCGGGCCCTCGCAACCGCAGGCGCAGGTGACCCCGATTTGGAGAGCACTTCAAGCGCGCTTGTTCTCGCCGCAAGCCAATCCCACCGGTGGGGATTGAATCCGCGGAAAGTCTCGTCCCAAGGAGGCTGCATCGGGTAGGGCACCAGCCGCGGACTCCCTCCCTCCTCTTCTACTCGCTCACCCTCGATATCGTATATCAGTCGAGCGCCTACCACGTCGCCCCTGCGCAGTTTGTCAGGATGTCCAGCGGCGATCCCGACTAGAATGCAGCCGTAGCGGACGTCAAACTGTTCGAATACATCGCGGCAGAAGTTCGTACAGGGGAGGTTTCGCGCTACTCCGATCATGCACACCCAGACAATCAACTCGCCTGCATCCCGCGTCAGCGTCTCGATCCGGACAAATGGGTGGCCGAAAATCCACTTTATTGTCGCCTCCCGCTGATTGACGCCGAAAGCTGCCAAAGCCGAATTGAACTCCACCTCAATCACAGTCATGAGGATCACATCCGCTGGTGTCTTACGGGCCCTGCCTTTAACCAGCTCCGATTCCTGATCTCGCCAAGAGCCAGACCGCAAGTCGGATGGAAGCTGGGATAGCAAACCTAAATCGAGAAGCGTACTGCGATCAGGCTCTTGAGCAGAGCGGGTCTGTAAATCCCTCCAGAGGAAATGCCACCGATTTGCAGCGGCACTAGGCTGAACAAGGCTCTCCGTACGATAGAGTTCATCAAGAATAGCATAACAATCAAAACGCGGATCGCCGTCCTTTGACATCATCCTCTCCCGACTGGGATCTGGTATAAAGATATTACCTCAGGCCGAGCGGGCTTGGCAGGATGCCCCCCAAAGTCCACTAAAACTGCGCGCGCCTCCACTCTCAACCCTGCCGCGTCGCAGATTTCGTGGAGCCTTGCGAGCGTTCCACCTGTCGATGTAAACTCATCGAGAAGAATTGCGCCTGCACCGGTTCCGCGTGCTGAGGTTAGCCTCTTCCACCATTCGAATTCCCCAAAGGCGGATTGACTGCGGAGTGCGTCCATGCCCACGGCTTCTTGAATCGAGGCTCTTGGGATGCTTACCACGGAACAAGCAAACATCGAAGCGAGGCACTCTGCCACAGCGACCGCACCCTCTTCACGAGGCAATACCAGTATTGGGTCGGCCGGCAGCCCTGCCCTCCGATCACGGAGTAACTGATCCAACTTGTAGGCAATCAATGGCCCATTATTTGCCATCACCTCAACGAAATTCGGCACAAGTCCTAAGGAGCTTCTGGATTTTGGAACATCCCTCTCTTCCTGCCAACCTGCTTCTTCAACCATAGACCAGAAGGCAAATGAGGTCAGAAGCGCTGGCTCCCCCGAGAGGCGTCGGTCTGTGCCCGTGTGCTCGTGTAATGAAGCGGGCAAGTACGTGTCCGAGTAGTAAACCTGAGGGACCGATGCCAACGAGCTGAAGCCATATTCAGCACCCCCGATATTTAGTCTCCGCTTTTTCAGGTACCCGCCACCGGGACTTTCGCCCGTGTCAACTACCTTCGACAAATTTGTAGAAAGCACAGCGACGTAGAGGGGAAGAACATCCGGTCGAAGCCGCCGTAGTAGAAGGTCAACCTCCCGCAATGTTTCGCCAGAATCCACGAGGGGAAAAAGTACAAGCGGCCTCTCTGATATCGCAATATCGGGTGCCGACGCCGGCCCCGTGTCCTCCAGCATCGCTACGAGGTCCAAGGATCGTAGTCGATGCTGAAGCGCCAGAGAGGCAGATACATCTCGAAGCCAATCAGACTCCGGAGCGTGGGTCATGATCTCGGAAGTCGCGTCAAAGTCAATCGATCGCTCAAGCGCGTCTACGATGTTCTGGATGCACCGCGTCCCATCATAAAAATATTTCGTAGACCGGCGCGCAGAGCCGCTTCTCCTGAAAATGCCTATGCGCCGGATTAGCTTCTGACGCATCAAGACGAGGGGGTCTTCTCGAGCAAGCTGCAGGAGATCATCGTATCCTTCAATAAAGCGTCGGCCACCCGGGCCCCTACCGTGCAGATTTCCCGAAGGCTCCACTAGGAACAGACCACCGTCTGCTAGCTTGGACCCGATTGCGGATAGGATTGAGTCGTTAGGGCTGATCGCCTTGGACACAAGAATGCCAACCGATCCGCCTCCCTTTCCCCACCACTCCTCTGAAAGCGCACTGACGAGGCTCTGCAAAATCGTAAAATGAGGGATCTCTTGGCGCGGGGGATTTGCCAGGTCGACGAACAGAGCTGGGCCTACCCCAGGAAGGCCCCGAATGTGCTGCTTGGCAGTTGTATATACCCACTCCCCGTCCCGCACGTTCCCGAGTGGCAAGGGCAGGATCGTCGGCGCGCTGAGAACGTCGCAATCTACTCCGACCAAAAGACGAGCAATGGCGGTGTAGAACGCACCCAGCCTCTCTGGTACGCTTGAAGAGGTAGCCTCTCCAATCGCGCACGGTAGAATTCGGACAGCAGCGGAGATACGGCAACTCGATCAGTTGAGAGGAAGCCGCACAGTAATCATATTACCGAAGAAGGACCAGCTCTTCGTAATCTTCACAGCGTAAACTAGAGGGGTCTCTGGAGAAGCCGACGAGATGTTCATAAAATATTCGCCGGATCTGAAAGCCACCGTGCCTCCGAGAACGTCAACTGCGCTATTAATAAGATTGGAGAGGCCTCGGCCTGGAAGGCAAGCATCGGTCCCCGGCGATGCGAGGGAGAAATGCTGTGCACCGGCTGGATCAGCACTGATCCCTGGAAACAGCGCGCTCAGGACAACATGCCAGTCTGGCGAATCTGCCGTCGGGACTTTTCGAGAAGTGACAGTGGCACCGGTCGGCAGCCCGCCTTCAGCGAATGGCTTGATGTTGAACACCAGCTCGGGACTGCTTTCGAAGGAGGTAGCTATGATGGTTTCGCCAGCGTCCAGGCGCGACCTTAGAGTAGAATAACTAGCCACGCCATTGTCCCAGAACACAAGAGTAAGGTTCTTGTCTTCTCTGCGCTGCTGACTGTAGTGACTATTAGATACGTCTAAGATGGACGTAGCTCCGCCGTGCCGGAAGGCGTTCGTAAGCGCCTCATGCACGACGGTGGAGACATACGACCCATACTTCCCCAACTGTCTATAGAGCACGCGCTCTAATACCGGGTCAGTCCATCTTGCACATTCCTCAACCACCAGGCGGTCAAAGCGTGTTGCCTCCTCCTCCTGCTCAGCACTGGTTTGTGACCAGTACTGAAAACCGAAGAAACGGTGAAGGTCCAATGGGACGCGCGACTCGCCATCCAAAGTTTCATATATCTTTTCGTACCCGTAGCGGCCCTCTGACCCTCCTTTATTCACTTCGTCATACGCGTGAACTCGCTGAAGGCTGTCGCTCTCCACTGCGGTCATCAGCGCCAATCCGGTCGCGTTCCGGAACGCTCGGGCGAAACCCCAAGTGCGCATAAACCCTCTGACGGCGCGAGAAAGCGGAAGGCGAAATGTAGTGGTCAAACCAGCCCGCTGCCGTTGCGCAACCTCAGCAATAAGAGCCGTGAGGCACTCGACTAGGATGTGCGTAGTGTCCTCAAGATTGATCAACGCTTGAGCAGGGAGCTTGCCACCGGGCGGATGCAGCGACTGCATTGCGCGATTGAAGGCATCCATTGAAACGAAGCCCGCCAAGTCAACAACTACTTGCGGAGAGGTCTCCATGTGAGCTGGAAGCGGCGCCGAGAAAAGCTGATGGTCTTGTGCTGTGCTAGATGCCGACAAAGGAGACAATGCGTAGACTCCTTCTTCCAGTAGGCTGGAGATGAGGGCATTCAGGGTAGGGTGTCGAGCTACATTCCGGCTCTTGGGACGCTAGCGTACTCTCGTGATGAGCAAGTGTCCAGACCGCATTCCTCACCAATCTACTAGAAACTGAGTCAAATCGAGCCGACACCTGTGGATTACGGGGAAAAGTTTGGGAACCCCTGGCCACCTGCTCTCCCCTCCGAGGCTCGACTGCCTCGCCTCGGAGGCGACTCGGATTCCAGTGCTTCACGATCCCGCCCCACGCTGCCACATTGCCAATGTGCACCGAGCGCCTATCTATGGCATGAGATTTGTAACAGCACGGGCGGTACTCATGGCTCCCCCACCCGGGACCCCGTGAAAGTACCACTTTCACGGGAATGATGTATGGCTGAGAACAAGGACCCCCAAGGCGGCAAGGACGGCAGCAACCCCTGGATGAAGAGCCTCTTCATCTGGGCGGGGATCCTGCTGGCGCGCGTATTGTTCGTTCAGATCATCGACGGCGGCGGGCGGTCGGCGGCGGCGAACGGGATCCAATATTCCGATTTCCTGAACCGGGTCGAGGAAGGCTCGGTGAAGTCCGTGTCGATCGGCAAGGACGTGGTCTCGGGCGAGCTCACCAACGGCGAGAAGTTCCGCACCTATGCGCCGCAGGACGTGCAGCTGGTCGATCGCCTGAAGAGCAAGGGCGTCGCATTCTCCGCCGAGCCCGAGCAGCAGCCGAGCGTGTGGCTGCTCCTCCTCTATCAAGCGCTGCCCTTCCTTCTGATCCTCGGCATCGCCTTCTTCGTGATGCGCCAGATGCAGAAGAATGCGGGTTCGGGCGCGATGGGGTTCGGCAAGTCGAAGGCCAAGTTGCTGACCGAGAAGCACGGGCGCGTGACGTTCGACGATGTCGCCGGCATCGAGGAAGCGCGCGAGGAATTGCAGGAGATCGTCGAGTTCCTGAAGGACCCGACCAAGTTCGCGCGGCTCGGCGGCAAGATCCCGAAGGGGGCGCTGCTGGTCGGCTCGCCGGGGACGGGCAAGACGCTTCTGGCGCGCGCGATTGCCGGCGAGGCGAACGTGCCCTTCTTCACGATTTCGGGCTCCGACTTCGTCGAGATGTTCGTCGGCGTCGGCGCGAGCCGGGTGCGCGACATGTTCGAGCAGGCCAAGAAGAACGCGCCGTGCATCGTCTTCATCGACGAGATCGACGCGGTCGGCCGCCACCGCGGCGCCGGGCTCGGCAACGGCAATGACGAGCGCGAGCAGACCTTGAACCAGCTGCTGGTCGAGATGGACGGCTTCGAGGCCAATGAGGGCATCATCATCATCGCCGCGACCAACCGCCCGGACGTGCTCGATCCGGCGCTTCTCCGCCCGGGCCGCTTCGACCGGCAGGTCGTCGTGCCGCGCCCGGACATCGAGGGTCGCGAGAAGATCCTTGCGGTGCACATGAAGAAGGTCCCCCTCGCCCCCGACGTCGACCCCCGCACCATCGCCCGCGGCACCCCCGGCTTCAGCGGCGCCGATCTAGCGAATCTGGTCAACGAAGCCGCTCTTTTAGCGGCGAGGAAGGGCAAGCGCCTAGTAGCAATGCTGGAATTCGAAGAAGCCAAAGACAAAGTAATGATGGGCGCCGAAAGGAAGTCCATGGTGATGACCGAGGATGAGAAAAAGTCGACGGCTTATCATGAAGCTGGACATGCTCTTGTTTCTCTTCATGTTTCGGGATGCGATCCTCTTCATAAGGTCACTATTATCCCGCGCGGGCGAGCGCTTGGCGTTACTTGGAATTTGCCGGAGCGCGACCGTTATTCGATGTCGATGAAACAGATGAAGGCGCGGCTGGCGTTGTGTTTCGGGGGGCGTATCGCCGAGCAACTCATCTACGGTGAAGACGAACTCAACACCGGCGCGTCGAACGACATCCAGCAGGCGACCGACATGGCCCGTGCGATGGTGATGGAATATGGCATGTCGGAGAAGCTCGGCTGGCTGCGCTACCGCGACAACCAGGACGAGGTGTTCCTCGGCCATTCGGTCGCCCGTACCCAGTCGATCTCGGGCGAGACCGCGAAGCTCATCGACCAGGAGGTCCGCCGCCTGATCGAGGAAGCGGAAGCCACCGCCCGCAAGGTTCTGACGGATCACCTCGACGAGCTGCACCGCCTCGCCGCGGCCCTGCTCGAATATGAGACGCTGAACGGAGAGGAATCGAAGAAGGCGATCAGGGGCGAGGATATCGGCCGCGAGGATCCGTCCAACAAACGTCCGATCCTTCCCGTCGCCGGCTCCTCGATCCCGAGCACCCGCCGCCCCGGCGGCATCGGCGGCCCGGCTCCGCAAGGCGCCTGAGCAAGAGCATCCTCACAGAAGCGGCCGCGGCGGCAACGCCGCGGCCGTTTTTCGTCAGCTTCCGTTCATCGCAGCGCCGCCACCTTCCGCCGAAATAACATAATGAAAGCGAGAGGATGAACATGCGGAACGTGGTTGTTGCACTTGTGCTCGTGATGGGCTGCGCGGGAGCGGCCGATGCCCAGAGGATGCCGGTATCCCAGTTCCTGGCGAAGGCCGACGCGCTCCAGAAGAAGGGCGCGCTGGCGCTGCTTTCAAGCGACATCGGCCTCCTGAAGCGGGAAATCCAGAACAGCGCCAAGCAGCTCAGGGCCGAGCAAGTCGCGGCCCAGAAAGCAGGCCGGAAGACCTCCACCTGCATGCCGGCCAAGGCGTCGATGAACAGCAACGAGCTCCTGGCCCACTTCCGCTCGATCCCGCCGCATCAGCGGAACATGACCGTGAAGGCGGGCCTGATGGGCCTGATGCAGAAGAAATTCCCCTGCCCCTGACGCGCGCCTAGCCGAGCAGCCCGAGCACCAGCAGCAGGCCGAGGAACAGCATCGCCGCGACCGAAGCGAAGACCAGCAGCATGAACGTCCGCCACAAGGCACTGAAGCGGGAGAGCCGATAGGCTCCCCGCAGCTGCCGGTACATGTGGATCGGCGGCAGGAAGGTGATGGCCGCGAAGACGATGCCGCCGCTGACCCCGAACGGCCGCAGCAGCGTTAGTGCGATGAAGCCGATGCTCATGAACGCGATCGAATAGGTGACGAACACGACGTGGTCGTAGACCTTGTAGTCGCGCCGGTAGCGCCTCCGGTGCAGGAACAGCAGCCAGACGAAGGGCACCGAAATCGGGATCAGGGCCCATGAGAATTTATAGCCGTTGGTCTGGAGCTTGTAGAGCAGAAGCTTCGGGTTCTCCTTCGCCTTCCGATACGCCTGGTTGAACCAGCCGCTTTGGCCTTCCATGGCTTCATCGAGCTTGATCTTGCCGCCGTCCTTGGAGACGGGATCGCCGCGCGCGACGTTGAGGACACCGAGCTCCTCCCGGGCCTCGTCGATCTTCTCGTCGATCGCGGAGACGTCCTGCTTCGCCTTCAGCGCCTTCGTCCGCTCCTCCTCCAGCTCCTGCAGCTGGCGGCGCACCCGCGGCCGCTCCTCGTCGGCGCTGCTCTGCGCTTCGGCAACGACATTCTTGTTTCCGAACGGGCCTCCGAGCGCGCTCACCACCGCGAACATCAGGAACACGGAGAAGAGGAACAAGGCCATCGGCGACACGAAACGCGCCCGCTCGCCCTCGATATAGCGGCGGGTGAGCTCGCCCGGGCGCCAGGCGAGGAGCGGCAGCGTCCGCCAGATCTTGCCTTCGAAATGAAGCACCCCGTGCGCAAGATCGTGCCAGAAGGCGGCGAGGGTGCGGTGGACGTGCGCCTGCTGGCCGCAGCTGTGGCAATAGTCGCCGGCAAGCGCGGTGCCGCAATTGAGGCAGGCGCCGCCGCCATGATGGCCCGCCTCCCCCGCCTGCGGCTCGACGGCGCGCGCCATGAAACCGCCGGTCACGACTTCGCCAATGCCTTCGGCCCCATCCATGCCCCCCTTTCTGCCCAAAGCCCGGCCGCTCGTCGAGAGCGTTCGCGCGGGCGCTCCGCCATGCTATCGGCGCGAGCATGATCAGGACCGGGCTGCTCGGCGGCTCCTTCAATCCGGCGCATAGCGGCCATCGGGCGATCAGCATCCATGCCGCAGCTTCGCTGGGGCTGGACGAGATCTGGTGGCTGGTGTCGCCCGGCAATCCGCTGAAGCCGCAGGCCGGAATGGCGCCGCTGGAAGCGCGGTTCCAATCCGCGCGGCGGGCGGCGCGGGGGCTGCGGATCCGGGTGACGGCGATCGAGCGACAGCTGGGGACCCGCTACACGGCCGACACGCTCCGATTATTGAGGCGCCGCTTCCCCGATCGGGGTTTCGTCTGGCTGATGGGTGCGGACAATTTGTCACAGTTCCACCTCTGGCGCGAATGGCGGGCGATCGCCTCGATGGTTCCGATTGCGGTGATCGGCCGTCCCGGATATGATGCGGATGCCCATTCGGCACGCGCGATGGGCTGGCTGCGCCGCTTCGTCCGGCCCGCATGCCAGGCTCGGCAATGGACGACGTGGAGACCGCCGGCACTCGTGCTGCTGAAACTGCCGCCCGACCCGACCTCCGCCACCGCCTTGCGCGCTGCCGACCCCGACTGGCACCAAAGAACCATCAAATCGTTGAACCCCCAGGCGCTCCGCGACGGCGTGACGCGGCGGCCGCTCTAGTAAGGAGGAACATTGCCCGCACCAGCACCCGCTCCGCAGCATCGCGGAGCCCCGGACGAGGTCGAAGCCCTGCACGCGCTCGTGCTCCGCTCCCTCGACGACGACCAGGCAGTCGAGGTCGTCTCCATCCCCCTTTCCGGAAAATCGAGCATCGCCGATCACATGGTGATCGCCTCCGGCCGGTCGACCCGGCAGGTCGCCTCGATGGCGCAAAAGCTCACCGAGCGGATCAAGCAGGAACTCGGCCGCAACGTTCGCGTCGAGGGCTTGCCCGTGGCCGATTGGGTGCTGATCGATGCCGAGGACGTGATCGTCCACCTGTTCCGGCCCGAAGTGCGCAGCTTCTACAATCTGGAACGCATGTGGGCGTTCGAGGAGACCCAGCCCGCGGCCGCGGCGCCGGCGGGCGCCTGAATCGTCATTGCGGGGAGCGAAGCGACGAAGCAATCCGGCCTCCGCAGAGACCCTGCTGGATCGCCTCGCTTCGCTCGCAACGACGGCCTGAGCTGAGATGCTGCTCCACATCGTCGCGCGTGGGCGGATCGGGCGCGGCCCGGAGGCGGAACTCGTCGATCGCTATCTGAAGCGGATCTCCTGGCCCACCAAGATCACCGAGCTGCCTGAAAGCGGCGGCAAATTGCCGCCTGCCGCCGAAAACGGCGTCACCGTGCTGCTCGACGAGAAAGGCGAACAGCTCGGTTCGACCGCCTTCGCCGGCAAGCTGGAGCAGTGGCGCGACGGAGGCCGCCGCGAGGCCCGTTTCATGATCGGCGGCGCCGACGGCTTCGACGATGCTGCGCGCGGCTCCGCGGACCTCCTCATCGCTTTCGGAAAAGCGACCTGGCCGCACCTCCTCGCCCGGGCAATGCTGGCCGAACAATTGTGGCGGGCGACGAGCATCCTTGCGAACCACCCTTATCATAGGGAAGGATGAGCGCATGAAGCCGCCCTTCCCCCTCGCCGCCCTCGCAGCAGCAGCGATGTGCTGCGGGTTCGCGGTCGCTCAGGGCCGTGCCGCATCGGACGAAGCCAAGGCTCTGGCGGTTGCGAAGCGCGAGGCGGCGGAGGCGGTCGCACGCTCCGAGCTGCTCGAACGCCGGGCAGAGGCGGCGACCGGCGAGGCCGCCAAGGCCCGTGCAGCGGCCGCAGCGGTGGCCGCCCGCATCCAGGCTGCCGAAGCCGATTTGACCGCAGCCGAAACCCGTATCCGCATCGTCGAGGGCATGCGGGCGCGGCTCCGCGCCCGGCTTGCGGAGCACCAGGCTCCGGTGGTTCGCCTGACCGCAGCGCTCCAGACCATGGCGCGCCGCCCGCCCGCACTTGCGCTCGTTCAGCCGGGTTCCGTCCATCAGGTGGTCCACGTCCGCTCGCTGCTCGCTTCCACCCTTCCGATCATCCAGGCGCGTACTGCGGGAGTCCGCGAGGAGATGCGGGAGGGCAACCGGCTCCGCCGCCAGGCGCAGCTTGCCGCCGCGTCCCTCGAACAGGGGCAGGAGGAGCTCAGGAAGCAGCGCCGGGCGCTCGCCCAGCTGGAGGAGCGGCAGCGGGTCCGTTCCGCCGAGCTTGCAAGCTCGGCGCTTGCCGAATCCGACCGCGCCCTCTCTTTCTCCGAGGAAGCGCGCGACCTCAGCGACCTGATGGGAACCCGCGAATTCCAGGCGCGGGTGCGCCGGAGCCTTTCCGCCTTGCCCGGCCCAGCGTTGCGGCCGGGGACGAAGCCGCCGGCTCGAAGGCCGGAGGGACCGCCGCCCTACATCCTTCCGGTGGAAGGGCGGGTCCTTACCGGCACGGGCGAAATATCGGACGGAGGCGTCCACGCGCGCGGCCTCACCTTCGCCACCGCGCCCGCGGCCGAGGTCATCGCGCCGCGCGGGGGACGAGTGGTCTATGCCGGCCGCTTCCGCGGCTATGGCGGCATCGTCATCCTCGATCACGGCGGGGGCTGGACCAGCGCCGTCACCAACCTCGCGAACGTCGCAGTCGCCGTCGGCGAGCAGCTGAGCATGGGCGACGCGCTCGGCCGGGCGGGGCAGGATTCGCCCCGGATCTCCGTCGAGCTTCGCCGCAACGGGCGGCCTTATCCGATCGCGCCGCTGCTTCGCCTCGGCTGAACCTCCGTTCAGCCTCTGTTGCTTTCTTCTCGGCTACATTCGCTGTAGAAGAAGCATACACCTCTCGCAGGATTCCCGGATGGCCAACAATCTCGTTCGTTCGCTCGCACTCGTCAGCGCGGTTGCGCTGATCCCCGCCACCACCGCGTCGCTCGCCGCGGTAGACGTCAACACCTATCGCGAGCTCGACCAGTTCATGAGCGTGTTCGAGCGCGTCCGCTCCGAATATGTCGAAACGGTCGACGACAAGACGCTGCTGCGCGGCGCGATCGACGGCATGCTGAACGCCCTCGATCCGCATAGCTCCTATCTCGACGAAAAGGGCTTCCGCTCGCTGATGACGCAGACCGAGGGCAATTATGGCGGCCTCGGGCTCAGCGTCACCCAGGAAGACGGCGCGGTGAAGATCATGACCGTCACCGAGGACACGCCGGCCTTCCGCGCCGGCCTCAAGACCGGCGATTATCTGACGCACCTCAACGGCAAGCTCGTCTACGGCGGGACGCTCGACGAGGCCGTGGAGCAGATGCGCGGCCCGCCGGGCAGCACCGTAAAGGTCACGGTGGTGCGCCCCGGGCGCGACAAGCCGTTCGACGTCACCATCACCCGCGCCGTCATCGAGCTTCCGGCGGTGAAGTGGGAAGTGAAGGACCGGGTCGGCGTGATCAACGTCAACACGTTCAACAAGTCCACCACCGAGCAGACGCTTGCGGCGATGACCGCGATCCAGAAGTCGCTCGGCGGGCCGCCGCTCGGCTACATCCTCGACCTGCGCTCCAATCCGGGCGGCCTGCTCGATCAGGCCATCTCGCTCTCGGACGCGTTCCTCGATCGTGGCGAGATCGTCTCGCAGCGGGGTCGGAGGGCGTCCGACATCGAACGTTACTACGCCAAGCCGGGCGATGCCGCGAAGGGGCTTCCGGTGGTCGTGCTCGTCGATGCCGGAAGCGCCTCGGCCGCCGAGATCGTCGCCGCCGCCCTGCAGGAGCATCACCGCGGGCTCGTGATGGGCGAGCGCACGTTCGGCAAGGGCTCGGTTCAGACCCTGCTTCCGCTGTCGCAGGCGACTGCGCTCCGGCTCACCACCGCGCGCTACTATACGCCGTCCGGCCGCTCGGTGCAGGAAGGCGGCATCACGCCGGACATCGCCGTGCCGCAGCTTTCCGATCCCGACTACAAGGCGCGGCCGAAATTCCGCGAGGCCGACCTTCGCCGCCACCTCATCAACGAGATCAAAGTCGAGGACGATGTGGTGCAGGACGACGGCAAGCCCGATCCCCGCTTCACCGCGACGGCGGAGCAGCTGAAGAAGCAGGGCATCACCGACTTCCAGCTCCACTACGCCCTGCAGACCATCTCCCGCCTCGGCAAGGTGCAGCAGGCGGCGGCAGCGCCGGCGGCCGGGAAGAAGGCGGGGACGCGTTGAGGCGCAGAGTCATTGCGAGAACGACGCGACGAAGCAATCCAGCAGCACCGCACTGGATTGCTTCGCTACCCTTGCAATGACGGCGGGTGCGGTCAGCCCGCGTAGGCAGGCTCCGCCGCAAGCCTCTGCTCGGCGGCGGCGATCAGCGGGCGGTCGTCGTGGTTCCAGGGGTGGAAGCCGGGCATGAAGAAGCCGGCCCAGGCCCCGAGGATCTTCCGGATCATCCCCGGCCGCACATAAGCGAACCAGAAGAGCCGCGCCCATGCTCTGGGGCCGGTGATCCCGTCCTGCCGGAGCAGCTCGAGCGCTCCCGCCGTGCGGTCGACCACGAAGTTGCGGGTGACGAGAAGCATCACCTTCGCCTTCACCTTCCAGCGCTTCGACCGCGGCCAGTCTTTGGTCGCGTGCAGCCAGGTGTCGTAAGCGACGCCCTTATGCTCGATCTCCTCGATCGCGTGCCAGCGCCACATCGCTGCAGTCTCGGCGTCAGCCTGATCAAGGTGCCGCGGATCGCGGAGAAGCTCATGGGCGAGGATGGCCGTGAAATGCTCAAGCGCCATGGTGGCGGCGAGGCTTGCGATCGGCGGCTTCGAGCGGACGAGGTCGAGGCGGAAATCCACCTGCTCCTCGAGCTTCGTCAGATCGTAGCCGGCATCGTGGGCGCGCCGGTTGAACTGCACATGCTCGCGGCTGTGCATGACTTCCTGGGTCGTGAAGGCCTTGATCTCCGCGGCCAGCTTCGGATCGGCACCGTCGCGGAACTTGCGGACGCTTTCCACGAAGAAGGCCTCGCCCTTCGGGAAGGTGGCGGAGAGCGCGTTGTAGAGCGCGGTTGCGACGGGATCACCGCCGTTCCACCAGCGTTCGGTGCGGCTGTCTCGCCCGAACCGCCGGTCGCGCGGGGTGATCGTCAGATCGGAGGGTGTCGCTTCGCGCCCCATGCTGTATCTCCTCGAGGACTGGCCATGCAACGTACTTACAACGATGTCAATAGTTCGTGAGCGCCTGACCCCGGGCGAGAGCCGGCACGCGGCCCTGGAAGCCGCGCGCGAGCTTCTGATCGAGGCCGGGCCGCAGGCGGTGACCCTGAAGGCGGTGGCGGCGCGAATCAGCAAGACCCACGCCAACCTGCTCCACCATTTCGGCTCCGCGGCTGGACTGCAGTCGGAACTTGCGCGGCATATCGGCAAGCGCGTTACCGCCGGGATCGCGGAGGCGGTGCAGCGTGCGCGGCAGGGGGAGGCCGATCCGCGCGAGATCGTCGACCGCACCTTCGACGCCTTCGGGCGGGAGGGCGCCGGCGCTTTGGCGGCCTGGATGATCATCTCCGGCAACCGCGACGCGCTCGATCCAATCCTCGATTCGATCCACCACCTCGTCGATCAGCTCGGCCGGGGGCATGAGGATCGTCCCGTGCACGAGATCACCTTGTGGCTCGTCCTTGCCGCATTGGGGGACTCGCTGCTCGGGGAAGCGATGGCCGGTGCGCTCGGGCTCCCGAAGGAAAAGGCGCGCGATCTGGCGCTCAGGCAGCTGCTTGCCTCCACCGGGCTAGCCGAGGCGGCTCCACGCGCCTAAATCCCCCCGATGCATTTCCTCGACCAGGCCAAGATCTACATACGCTCCGGCGCCGGCGGCCCCGGGGCCGTCGGCTTCAGGCGCGAGAAATTCATCGAATATGGCGGCCCCGACGGCGGCGACGGCGGCAAGGGCGGCGACATCGTCTTCGAGGCGGTGGAAGGGCTCAATACGCTGATTGACTTCCGCTACACCCAGCATTTCAAGGCGCCGCGCGGCAAGGGCGGGTCCGGCCAGAACCGCACGGGCGCCGGCGGCGACGATCTCGTCATCAAGGTGCCGGTGGGCACGCAGATCCTGTCCGAAGACAAGGAGCATGTGCTCGCCGACTTCACCGAGG
Organism: Allosphingosinicella sp.; assembly: GCF_036387215.1. Taxonomy (GTDB): domain Bacteria; phylum Pseudomonadota; class Alphaproteobacteria; order Sphingomonadales; family Sphingomonadaceae; genus Allosphingosinicella. The sequence goes on from NZ_DASVUE010000393.1 coordinate 19,195, forward strand.
CGGGGCAGCAGATAGTGCTTCTCCGCGGCGGTGACGGCGGCCGCGGCAATGCGAGCTACAAGACCGCCACCAACCGCGCACCGCGCCAGCACGGCACCGGCTGGCCGGGCGAGGAGATGTGGGTCTGGCTGCGGCTGAAGCTGCTCGCCGACGTGGGGCTGGTGGGGCTTCCCAATGCCGGCAAGTCCACCTTCCTCAACGCGGTCACCAACGCGAAGGCGAAGATCGGCGCCTACCCGTTCACGACGCTCCACCCGCAGCTCGGCGTCGTCCAGCATCGCGGCCGGGAGTTCGTGGTCGCCGACATCCCCGGCCTGATCGAAGGCGCGGCCGAAGGCGCGGGCATCGGCGACCGCTTCCTCGGCCATATCGAACGCTGCCGGGTCCTTCTCCACCTCGTCGATGCGAATGCCGAGGACGTGGCCGACGCTTACCGGACGGTCCGCAACGAGCTGGAGGCCTATGGCGCCGGCCTCGAGGACAAGGCGGAGGTGATCGCGCTCAACAAGGCGGATACGCTCGACGATGAGCTGCTCGATGCACTGTCGGACGAACTCCAGCAGGAAGCCGGCGAGCGGCCGCTTCGGCTTTCCGGCGCCACGGGTCTAGGCACCGACGCGGTTCTCGATGCGCTGGTCGGCCACCTTGTTGCGGAAGCCGAGGAAGACGAGGCCGAAGAGGGCGACTGGTCCCCCTTATGAAGAAGAAGCACCGCAAGAGCCGCACCCTTGCGGTGACGGGCGGCACCGGTTTCGTGGGACAGCATCTGCTTCGGATGGCGCTCGCGGCCGGCTTCGACGTGCGCGCGCTCACCCGCGGATGGAAGCCGCCCGAAGACGAGATCAGCTGGGTGGATGGCGCGCTGGACCGGCCGGAGGCGCTGCTGAAGCTCTGCACCGGCGCCGACGCGGTCATCCACATTGCCGGCCTCATCAACGGCAGCAAGCAAGCGTTCGACACCGTCAATGTCGGCGGAACCGCCGCGATGATCGATGCGGCACGAAAGGCCGGCGTCCGCCGCTTCATCCATGTCTCGTCGCTTTCCGCGCGCGAGCCGGAGCTTTCCAACTATGGCGCGTCCAAGGCGAAGTCGGAGCGGCTGGTCGCCGCCTCGGGCCTCGAATGGACCATCATCCGTCCACCCGCAGTATACGGCCCGGGCGATCGCGAGACGCTGGAGCTGTTCAGGATGGCGCGCCGCGGCTTCGTCGCGCTTCCGCCCGGGGGGCGCTTTTCGGTGATCCATGTCGAGGACCTTTGCAGGCTCATCCTCGCCACGGTGGATGAACCCGAGACCGTTTCCGAAACCTACGAGCCGGACGACGGACGGGAAGGCGGGTGGGAGCACCGCCACTTCGCCCGCACCCTGAGCCGCATCTACGGCAAGCGCGCCACCACTGTGGCGATGCCGAAGCTCGTCATGAAGGGCGCTTCCCGGCTCGACCGCCTGTTCCGCCGCAAATCGGCCAAGCTCACCCCCGACCGGGTCAATTATTTCTGCCATCCCGACTGGGTGGCGCGGGCCGAGCACCGCCCTCCCCCCGCCTTCTGGGCGCCCGAAGTGCGGACCGCCACCGGCCTCAAGGACACAGCCGAATGGTACAGGACGGAAGGCTGGCTCGGATAGCCGGCCGGCCACGGCAGCGCCCCGTTCCGGCCCTAATCGCTTGGCAGAGGTGAGCCTGAGACATAAAGGGCCAGCATGACCGACAGAGACCAGATTTTCGACAAAGTCGCCGAGCTGATCGAGCCCTTCAACAAGAAGGACATCACCCTCACGGACGCCACCACCTTCGCTGGCGATCTCGAATGGGACAGCCTCATCGTCATGGACTTCGTCGCCTCGGTCGAGGACGAGTTCGACATCCTCATCACGATGAACATGCAGGCGGAGATTGAGACCGTCGGTCAGCTCGTCGACGCGGTCGAGAACCTCAGGAACGACGGATGACGGAAGCCGTCCGCACCCCCTACGACCCGCAGGACGAGGACGCGATCGCGCCCTCCCACGGCAAGGATCTGTTCTCCAAGTTCGATCCCTTGCTGAACGAGCATCAGGCGCTGCTCGAGACGGGCGTGCGCGATCCGTTCGGCCTCGTCATGGAGAAGGTGCTCTCGCCCACCCGGGCGATCATCAAGGGCAAGGAGACGATCCTCCTCGGCACCTACAATTATATGGGCATGACGTTCGATCCGGACGTCGTCCAGGCCGGCAAGGATGCGCTCGACGCCTACGGCTCCGGCACCACCGGCAGCCGCGTCCTCAACGGCACCTACCAGGGCCACAAGGAGGTCGAAGAGGCGCTGAAAGAATTCTACGGCACCCGCCACGCAATGGTCTTCTCGACCGGCTACCAGGCTAATCTCGGGCTGATGTCGACGATTGCCGGCAAGGAGGATTACATCATCCTCGATGCCGACAGCCACGCCTCGATCTACGACGGCTGCGCGCTTGGTAACGCCCAGATCGTCCGCTTCCGCCACAACAGCGTCGAGGACCTCGAGAAGCGCCTCCGCAGGCTTCCCGCCGAGGGCGGCCGCCTGGTCGTGCTGGAAGGTGTCTATTCGATGCTGGGCGACATCGCGCCGCTGAAGGAAATGGTGGAGGTCTCCAAGCGCCACGGCGCAATGGTGGTGGTCGACGAGGCCCACGGCATGGGCTTCTTCGGCGCCAACGGCCGCGGCGTCTTCGAGGAAGCGGGCGTCGAGGATCAGGTCGATTTCGTGGTCGGCACCTTCTCGAAGTCCGTCGGCACGGTGGGCGGGTTCATCGTCTCGAACCACCCGAAGTTCGAGATCCTCCGCCTCGTCTGCCGCCCCTATGTCTTCACCGCCTCGCTCCCGCCCTCCGTGGTCGCGACTGCCGCGACATCGATCCGGAAGCTCATGCACGCGGGCAACAAGCGCGCGCATCTTTGGGAGAATAGCCGGCGGCTGCACCAGGGCCTGCGCGACCTCGGCTTCGAGATCGCGACGCCTGAGGCGCAGTCGGCGATCATAGCGGTGCTCCTGCCGGACCAGGAGACGACCGTGCACATGTGGCAGGCGCTTCTCGAGCAGGGCGTCTACGTCAACATGGCACGCCCGCCTGCAACCCCGGCCGGTATGTTCCTCCTCCGCTGCTCGCTCTGCGCCGATCATACCGCGGAGCAGGTCGGCCAGATCCTGGGCATGTTCGAAGCAGCGGGCCGTGCGACGGGCTGCATAAGCTAGCGCGATCAACTGAGTAGCTGCGTGCGGAACCCGCTTCCCACGCGACTCGCCATCCACTAGGCTCCTCCCGCTATGGCGGATGAAGAGACGGGCGCCGCCGCTCCGGACGAAGCATCGACCGGATCATGGCGGCGGGGATGGGCGAGCGCCGGCGCGATTATCGCGACGATCCTGCTCATCGGTCTCATCGGCATGGTCACGCTGTCGAACCAGCAGCGGGACGATGCGCTCGAATGGGAGCGCCGCGCCTACGACGTCACCCTCCTCACCCGCACCCTCGATGCCACGATGGCGCGTTCGGAAGCGGCGCTCGGCCGCTATGTGGTCGACGAGAATCTGAAGACCGGCAGCCTCTATTATGCCGAGTGGCGGACCGCCGGCCGCCAGATGGCGCACCTCCAGCGGCTGGTCCGGGACGATCCGGAGCAAAGCGCCCGAATGGAGGAGTTGAGGCGGCTCTACGGCGCACGAGGCGAAGAGCTCGCCACCGCGGCGCGGCAGGCGGCTGCAGGCAAGGGCAGCGGCGGCATCGTCTATTTCTATCAGGCGGGGCTCTCGCCGACCGGCCCCGCCCTCCGCAGCGCGCTCGATGCGATCTCGAAGCAGGAGCGGGCGAAGCTTCGCGAACGGATGGCGCAGACCAGCCGCTTCGCGGCCCGCGCGGATGAGCTTACCGACTGGCTCGGCTGGCTCGGTGTCCTGATCGGCATCGGCGCGATCGTGCTCGGCTTCGCCGCCTATCGCGCGATCACCGAGCATATCCTAGCTCGGCGCGAAGCCGACACGGAGGCGTCGCGGGCGATGGCGCTAGAGCGGGCGGTGCAGGAGCGCACCCGCGAGCTTCGCGACGCCAATGATAGGCTGCGCGCCGAAGCCGCCGAGCGCGCCGCTGCGGAAGCGCAGCTCCGCCAGGTGCAGAAGATGGAGGCGGTGGGCCAGCTCACGGGCGGCATTGCGCACGACTTCAACAATATGCTCGCCGTGATCGTCGGCGGGCTTGATCTTGCACGGCGGAAGCTTCGCGGGCCGAAGCGCGAGGTTGAGCTTCATCTCGACAACGCGATGGAGGGCGCCACCCGCGCCGCCGCGCTGACACGGCGGCTGCTGGCATTCTCCCGCGCCGAGGCGTTGGTACCCGAAGCCGTCACCCCCTCGGCGCTGGTGGAAGGGATGCTCGACCTGGTCGATCGTTCGCTCGGCGAGCGCGTGGCCATCCAGACCCGCTTCGCCGAGGAGCCGTGGCACATCTGGGCTGACGCCAACCAGCTCGAGAATGCGATCCTAAACCTCTGCGTCAACGCCCGCGACGCGATGCACGGCGAGGGCCAGCTCACCATCGCCGTCGAGAATGTCGCCGTTGAATGGGGCAAGGACTCGCAGCTGGCGCCGGGCGACTATGTCCGGATCAGCGTCACCGACACCGGCACCGGAATCGCGCCCGAGCATCTCGAGCGCGTGTTCGAACCTTTCTTCACCACCAAGCCGGTCGGCAAGGGCACCGGCCTAGGCCTCAGCCAGATATTCGGCTTCGCGCGGCAATCGGGCGGGGACGTGCAGATCGCCTCGGCCCCCGGCAAGGGCACGACCGTCTCTCTCTACCTCCCCCGCTCGACCCGAGCGCCGGAGACTGCCGGAGCGGCAAGCGAGGCCGAAGAGGCGCAGCCGGCGGCGGTTGGGACCTCGATCCTGGTCGTGGAGGACGACCCCCGGGTCAGCCGCGCCACCGTCGGGGCGTTGGAGGAACTGGGCTATCACCCGATCGCCTGCTCGAGCGGCGCCGACGCGCTCGCCCTCCTCGATCAGCACCCCAATGTCGAACTCCTCATCACGGACGTGATGATGCCGGAGATGACGGGGCCGGAACTGGTCCGGATCGTCGGCAACCGCTTTCCGGACCTCGCCGTGCTGTTCGTCACCGGCTATGTGCGCGAGCAGGACGAGAGCGAGGAGCTGACCGGCTACGACCTGCTCCGAAAGCCGTTCACCGTCTCCGCACTTGCGGATGCCGTGGCGACCGCCCTCTCCCGCCGCCTCACCGTATTGCCCCCCGCTTCAGCAAGCGAGGCAGCAGAGTGATCGCCGCGACGAGCGGCCAACGGCGCTGCCACGGCTTGATCTCGACCCGCGTTCCGGCATGGCGATTGATCTTCCAGGCAAGGTAATCGATGCCGCCCGCGAAGGTGAAGCTCGCCTTGGTGAGGCGAAGAACGCTCGCCCTTTTGCCGCTCCGCCGGAGCGACTTCCAGATCCGCTCCGCCGCCGCACGCGAGGGCGCGCCGCCGCCGACGCTCTCCATCGCCGCCTCGCCCACCTGTCGGTAGCGCTCGGGATCGGCATCGACGATCGATGAGGACCGGTCCCGCCGCTCGGCCCTGAGCTCGGACTGATAGGTGAGCGCGAATCCCTGCCGCCATACCGCAAGGACATCCTCGGCCTCCGCAGTCATCGGCAGCGCCAGCTTCAGCAAGGTCGGAGCCGCCGTCGCGATGCTGTCGACGACACGCTCCCGCGCCGCCGCGTCGGTTGCCCAGACGAGCCGCGACGGCTGCGCGAAGCGCGCCCAGACGGAAACGGTCTTCGCGCGCTCGCCGCATTCGCGGGCGAAATCGGCTTCGCTCAGCACCGCATATTTGGCTGCAAGCCCTCCATGCTCGAACGGGAAGACGTTGGGCGGGATCAGCCGGTTCGCGGGCGCAAGCCAGCTCCTGCCGTAGGCGGCGCGATAGTCCGACACGATCAGGTAGAAATCCAGCATCAGCCCTTCGAGCTGCCGCTCGCGGAGGCAGGATCCGTAGAACAATACCGCCCGCGCGGCTCCCGGATAGAGGCCCGCCAGCGCCTCCGCCATCGAGCTGACGCGCGGCTCCACCGGCTCGGCCAATTCGGCGGCGACGAGCGAGCGGATGCCGGGGTGCGCCATCACGCCCGTTCCATCTGGATCAGGTGCAGAGCGAGAGATAGGCGATCTCGATCACCGAGCCGCCCTGGATCGGGTTCGCGCCTGCACCGTTCGGCCCGTGCTGCACCTCCTCGGTCACCGCGCCCTTGGCATCGTGCTTGCGGCTTGAAAGCGGGTTCACCGTCTTCGCCGTGCAGTTGATCTGCAGCAGGTACGAATTCGACGTCGCGCCGGCGCCCGGAGCGACGATTTTGAACCAGGCGCTTCGCACCGGCATCTCCCCCTGGAGCGTGGAGGCGTCGATCGAAATCGTCTTCTTGTCCGCACCGGAGCCGAGATTGAGCCACCTTGGGCCGGAAGGAACGGCGGCAGCGGGAGGCGTTGCCGGCGTGGCCGGTGCCGTGGAGGGCGGCGAAGCCGGGGCTGGTGCCGGTGCGGGGGAAGCAATCGCCGGAGCTTCCTCCGCGGGTGCAGCGCTCGCGACCGCAACGACAGGGGCGGCCCCGCCGCGAAGGCCGCACGCCTCCGCCCCCTGGCGCACCTGCAGCGGCACCTGCTGGTCCTTCACATGGGTCGAGACCCAGACCAGCTCCTGCGGCGTCAGACGCGAGGGCTCCTTGATCAGCTTGGTGATGTTTGCGAGCTGCCGCAATTGCCAGACCGACAAGCTGCTGACGAGCTTGCCGCCCAGGCATTGCTGCTCGCCTGCGCTGAGGCCGTAGCGCGCCAGCTCCGGCCCCATGATGCTTGCCTCGGGGCGAACATGATCCGCCAGATATCCGCGGCATCCGGCAAGCGAGGAGACGGTAAGGACGGCAAGCAGCCAGGGACGCATTTCAACCTCACGGACAAAGGGTTGGCGGCCACTGATGCACGTTCGGGCGGCATCTTCCAAGTGCCCTGGCGTTCAGGGCAGGCGCGTCGTCCTAAACGGCAAGCCTCAGGAACGGGATCGGAGCAGTCGGCTTCAGCACGATCGGCCGGCCCTGGTTGGCCTCGAACATTTCACCGTCGAGGATCACGTTGGAATGATCGCCTTCGATCCGGATCTCGTCGCCCCGCTCGAGGTGGACGCCGCGCAGCGCGATCCCGCCAAGCTTGCCGCGCACCGCCGCGACCAGCGCACCGATCAGGGCCCGGATGCTCCGCTCGATCACCAGCAGCTGCATCGCGCCGCTCCGGCTGCCGGCACCGGGCATGCTGCTCTTGAACAAGAGCCGTTGCAGCGTCGTCACCATCAGTAGCGCAAACTGCCCCTGAAGCTCGCCATGCTTCAGCACGGACACCTTCAGCCGGCCCGGCCGCAGCGGCAGGAAACGCACGCCCTTCGGCACCAGAATGGAAATGAGGCCGAGCACCAGCGCAATCACATGCGCGACCGCATTCGGGAGGCCGAGCGGATAGATATTGTGACGGCAGTAAAGGATCGTGTCGGCAAGGCCGGCGCCGCCGAGGAACATGCCGAGCACCGGCCTTCCGCTCGCGCTCCCGTCGGTGAGGGAAATGAGCTCGCGCGAGACGATGTGCGGCTCCATGTCGGCGGAAGCGATCTCCATCACGCGCTTCAGCGCCTCGATCGGGTCGCCCTCCGCGCCGAGATCGAGAGCGATGAGATTGGTCTTCCCGTTCGGAAGCACCGCGACCGGCGGCACCTCGTCGCCGAAATGGCCGCCGTGGAAGAGTTCGGTCAGAGTCGCCTGGACGGTGCCGTCGCCGCCGTTGATGACCAGAACCTTCGGCTTTACCCTGGCGATCGTCTTCAGCGCCTCGCCGATCTGATCGACATGCTCCACCTCGTAATGGAAGATGTCCTTATGCTCCGCGCAAAAGCTCCTCACCCTCGGAAGCAGCGATCTGTTTCCGGTCGAGCGTGGGTTGGAGAGGAGCGCGACGCGGGGCATTGGATCAGGCCACCGGCCTCAGGGAACCGCCCTGAAGATAGTAGAGCACGACCGGCACCACGCGAGTGGAGCCGTTCACGGTGAACGACACCGTGTCCAGATTGGGCTTGCGCTTCAGGATGGCGTCAAACAGCGAAAGCTTGGGATTGCCGGAAAAGCCGCCACCGTCGGAGCGCGACTTCTCAGCGCCGACCTCGTGCCGAACGGAAAGGGCGTAGCGTCCGCTCGAAGGGACCGGCACGCATACGTCGATCGCCCCGGCGCGGGTGACGGGGACCTCGACCTTGCGGAGGAACGCGCCCTTCTCGAGGAAGCGGGAATTGCTTGCATAAAGCTTCACCGAGAGCGTGCCGCGCGGCACCTTGAAGCCGCTGACGCGGGCCAGAACCGCCGGCTTTCCCGCCTCGCAGAGCTTCGCATGAGGGCCAACCGCCGACTGCGCGGGCGCGGCTGCGGCCAGGGCCGCCGCCGTCGCGGCTCCCATGGCAAGCAGTGGGACTCGAGCAGATTTCAACATGACCAAACCACTCCAGAGAGCTATAGCCATGCCGTAACTCGCATGGCCTCGTTGCAATGAGCCCCCATGCAAGCCAAATGGCTGAAGCTTGCGGCCAAAATATGTTCAAGGGGCGTCCAAAAGTTGAGTTTCGGGACCCGTATCGACCGCTATCTGGCGCGGCTGATCTTCGTGCCGCTG
>NZ_DASVUE010000394.1:0-8995 GCF_036387215.1 Allosphingosinicella sp.
GCCGGCGTCACGCGCGCCCAGGTCCAGGAGCGGGTGCGCGACATGTTCGCGCGAGTCGATGCGAATCGCGACGGCTATGTGACCCAGGCGGAAGCGCAGGCTTTCCGCGGCTCCGTCCGCGGCGCGCGCCGCGAGGCGCGCCAGGATCGCCGCGAGGAGAGGTTCGCCCGCCTCGACGCCAATCGCGACGGCCAGATCAGCCGCGCCGAATTCTTCGCGCCCCGCCAGGGCGCGGAACGCGGCGAGCGTGCGGTGCGCGGTGAACGCCGTGCCGAGCGGCGCGAGCACCGTCTGGAGCGTCGCGGCCAGCGTGCCGGCATGTTCGCCCGTCTGGGCGAACGCCGCTTCGACCGGGTCGATGCCAACAATGACGGCCGCATCTCGCTGGCCGAGGCGACCCAGCTCCGCCTCCAGGCCTTTGACCGCGCGGACGTGAACCGCGACGGCCGGATCACCCCTGAGGAGCGCCGCGCGATCCGCGCCGCACGCCAGCAGCGCCGCGGCTAATCACCGAGCCGATGAAGCATGAGGGGCCGGGGCAGCGATGCTCCGGCCCTTTCCGCGTCAGCCCAGGCTTGCGCTGAGGGCTGCCTCGAGATCCCGCGCTCGGAAGGGCTTCTGCAGCACCGGCCGGTCGCGATATTGCTCCTCGATGCCCTTGATCCCGTAGCCGGTGGCAAAGAGGAACGGGATATTCCGCTCCGTCAGCAAGGCCGCCACGGGAAAGGAGGTCTCGCCGGCAAGGTTCACGTCGAGCATCGCAAGATCGAACTCCGCCTCGCGGGCGAGCGACAATGCCGCATCGAGCCGGCCTGCAAGCCCCGCCACCTCGTGGCCGAGGTCGAGCAGCATGTCCTCGATGTTCATCGCCACCAGCATCTCGTCCTCGACGATCAGGATCCGGAGGCGCCGCTCAGCCATTGGCCGCTCCAGCCAGCACGACGGGAAGCGAGGCATCGATCGCGCAGCGAAGGCCGTCCGACTCGAAATGCATCCGCGCCGTTCCGCCGAGATCGGTGGCAAGGCCGCGCTCGATCAGCCTCGAGCCGAAGCCGCGGCCGGCGGGCGCCGCCACCCGCGGGCCATCCTTCTCCTTCCACTTGAAGCGGAGCCGGTCGCCCTCGGTGCGCCAGCGGATCGCGACCTTGCCCGCCTCGCTGCCGAGCGCACCATATTTGGCGGCGTTGGTGCTGAGCTCGTGAAGCGCCAGCGCAAGCGCCAAAGCGGCACGCGGCGCCAGCCACACCTCCTCCCCCTCGATCTCGAACCGCTCTGCCGACAGATGATCGATCGAATCGCGCACCACCTGGTCGAACGACGCGCCGGCCCAGTTCTGATCGGTGAGGAGATTGTGGGCACGCGACAGCGCGAGCAGGCGCGCCTCGAACCGCGCTCTTGCCTCCGCAAGCGAGATATCGCCCTTCAGCGTCTGGAAGGCGATCGCCTGCACCGTCGCGAGCGTGTTCTTCACGCGGTGGTTGAGCTCGTTGATCAGGAGCCGCTGCCGCTCCTCGGCAATCTTCTGCTCGTGCACGTCCTCGGTCGAGCCGTACCAGAGGCAGATGGCGCCGTCGCTTCCGTAGCGCGGGAAGGCGCGTGACCGGGCCCAACGGTAGCTCCCGTCGAGCATCTTCATCCGATGCTCGATGTCGTACGGCTCGCCGGTCGCGACGCAGTTGCGCCAGACCTCGAACGTCCGCTCGACATCGTCAGGGTGGAGCCCGCCCGCCCAGCTTTCGCCGGTGCCCGGCGTTCCCGTCCAATCCTCCCAGCGCTTGGCAACCCGGTTGAGCTGCCCGTCGGGGAGCGCGGTCCAGGTGACCTGGGGGTTTAGTTCGACGGTGTGGCGATAATGGTCCTCGCTTTCGCGCAGGCGCTGTTCGCTTTCCGCGCGCTCGACCGCCGCCCAGCTCCGCTCCGCGACGTCGCGCGCCATCGCCGCCTCGGACCGCTTCCACTCGCGCACGGCCGGCTCATGGACGAAGAGCAAGGCCTTGAGCGCTCCCTCGCGCACCAGGGGAACGGTGATGAGCCCGCGAACGCCGAGCCGCTTGCCGAGCGCTGCGTCCGCCTCGCTGCTGCCGCCCTGGACGTTCTCGACGTCGGGCAAGGCGAGCACCTCGCCCATCTTCAGATAGGCGATCGCGGCCGGCGGAAGGTCCGACAGGCGCCCCGCCCGGCCGCGGAGCGACGGCACGTCCGGACCGCGCCGCCACTCGCCGGTGATCGAAAGCATGTCCTGCGCCTCGTCGACGTCGACGAACCCGACCCGTTCGGCGCGGAGATATTCGCCCAGCATCGCCGCCGCTTCGGTCTTGACCTCCTCAGGAGCGCCAAGGCTGCGCAGCCGATCGGCGAGCGCGACCTGGAAGGAAAGCCGGCGCTCGTTGATGACGGCGCTGGTGATCTCGTTGCCCTGGTTGAAGATGCCGAGAACGTGCCCCGCCGGATCCAGGATCGGCGTCAGGCTGTAGTTCCAGTAGGTTTCCTGCTCGACGCCGCCGCGCACCATCGGAAGCATCTGCTCGAAGGCGGAAAGGCCTTTGCCGGTCCGCATCACCTCCTCGAACTGCGCTCCGACGACGGGCCAGATGTCGGCCCACACCTCCTTGGCCGGTTGCCCGAGCGCGCCGGGATGCCGTTCGGCGGGTATCGGCGCCCAGGCGTCGTTGTAGAGCAGGCGGAGCTCCGGGCCCCAGTAGATGGCGGTCGGGAAGGCGCTGTGCTCGGCGATGCTGAGCGCCACACGCAGTGGCTCCGGCCAGCTTTCGATCGGCCCGAGCGGGGTCGAGGCCCAATCGAAGCCGCGGATCCTCTCAGCCATCCCCGGATCGGGATCGGCAATCCCGGATTGTGGGGAAGTCGAGGCCATAAAGCGAGGCGTACTCCGGCTTGGTCGGAGCGCAAATAACGCAGCCGCTTCAGATCACAAGCGGCGAAAACAAGCTCAGGCGAGCGCCGCCAGTTTCTCTTCCGCCAGCTTGTCGAGCTCCGCCCGGCTCTTCTTCTCCGCGGCCGACTTCAGCTGGCCGCAGGCGGCCATGATGTCCCGGCCGCGCGGGCGGCGGATCGGCGCGGATATACCGGCCTCGAAGATGATGTCCGAAAAACGCTGCACCCGCTCCTCGTCCGAGCATTCGTAGGGCGCGCCGGGCCATGGGTTGAACGGGATGAGGTTCACCTTGGCCGGCAGCTTGTACTTGCGGATCAGCCGCACGAGCTCGCGCGCATCCTCGTCGCCGTCGTTCTTGTCCTTCAGCATCACATATTCAAAGGTGATGCGGCGCGCGTTGTTGACGCCCGGATAGTCTGCGCAGGCCTGGAGCAGCTCCTCGATGCCGTATTTGCGGTTCAAGGGCACGATCTCGTCGCGCACTTCCTTCGTCACGGCGTGCAGTGAGACGGCGAGATTGACACCGATCTCCTCGCCCGCGCGCTCCATCATCGGCACCACGCCCGAGGTCGAAAGCGTGATGCGCCGCCGGGAGAGGCCGAGCCCGTCCCCGTCCATCACGATCTTCAGCGCGTCGCGGACATTGTCGAAATTGTAGAGCGGCTCGCCCATGCCCATCATCACGATGTTGGAGAGCATCCGCCCCTCGGGCTGCGACGGCCACTCGCCGAGCGCATCGCGGGCGAGCATCACCTGCCCCACGATCTCGCCGGCATCGAGGTTGCGGACGAGGCGCATCGTGCCGGTGTGGCAGAAGCGGCAATTGAGGGTGCAGCCGACCTGGCTCGAGACGCACAGCGTGCCCCGATCCGCATCGGGAATGAAGACCATCTCGAAATCATGGCCGTCGTCCGTCTTGAGGAGCCACTTGCGGGTGCCGTCGGTCGAGACCTGCTGAACGACCACGTTCGGCCGCGCGATCACGAACCGCTCGGCAAGCCAGAGCCGGTGCGGCTTGGCGATGTCGCTCATCGCGTCGAAATCCTCCGCGCCGCGATTGTAGATCTGGTGCCAGATCTGCTTGGCGCGGAGCTTCGCCTGCTTCGGATCCATGCCCGCCTCGGCGAGCGCTTCCCGGATCGCATCGCGGGAAAGGCCGATGAGGTTCAGGCGCGCATCGTCGCGCGCGGTCTGCGGACGCGGGACGGGAACCGGGTCGATGTGCCCGGGGATCGGCATGGCGGCTGTCATGATGGCGCTTATGTAGGGAAGAATGCGGCCTTTTTCCAGCGCCGGCGCTTAGCGCCGCGCGCAGCCGATCGCGGCTGCGTCGATCGCGGTCGCAGCGCCGCGAAGCTGGTAATAATCGCGGACCAGTGCCCCTCGGTCCGACCGAGTCTCGAGGGTCATGTCGATGCCGCTTCGCATGGCCGATACGATCTCCGCATCGCCGCGCGCATCGGCGGCCCAGGCATCGGCGCCGCCGGCGAACAGCTGGAAGGTGCGGTCGTCGATCCGGAGCAGCACCGCGGAGCCCGGCCGCTTGGTGCGGCTGAGCCGGAAATGCACCTGGCCTTTGACGCCGCGGCCCGGCCAGAAGGCGACCGAGGCGAACGGCCGCCAGCCCTCCGCCTTCATCGATCGGCGCGGCTCCGCGATCGCGAAGCAACGCGCCGGCGCCCCGTCTCTAAAGGCGCCCCACTGGTAGAAGATTCCCAGCGACTGTCGCTCCGCTACAACAGGTGCAGCATTTGCAAGTAACGCTGCAAAGAAAGCAATCGCGTGCATAATCCGCCTTCACTCTGCGCCATGTTGCACATTGGCAACAGGAAATTACCGTTTATGTGAGATTCATGCAACTTCTCGTCTTTGCATGCGCTGGGCCCGCCGTTCCCCTCTGGGACCACACAAGAACGTACGAAGTTGGAGTTTTTCAGGAATGCGTAAATTTGTTATCGCCGCTCTTCTTGCCGGCACCGTCGCCACCCCCGCTTTCGCTCAGGACACTGCCAGCCCATTCACCGGCTTCCGTCTGGAAGGCTTGGCGGGATATGACAAGCTGAAGTCCGGCGACCGCAACGACGACGCCGTCGACACCAATGACGACAATGGCGACGAATCCATCGAAGGCGTCGGCTACGGCATCGGTGCCGGCTACGATTTCGATCTCGGCGGCGTCGTTGCCGGCGTCGAGGCGGAATACACCGATTCCAGCGGCAAGCAGGAAGCCGACGAGACTCTGGACGGCATCCCCTTCACCTCGCGGATCGGCATCGGCCGCGACATCTATGTCGGCGGCCGCATCGGCTTCCGCGCTGCGCCGAGCACGCTCGTCTATGCTAAGGGCGGCTACACCAACACCAGCATCGAATTCGCCGCCAAGACCGCCGGCGACCGCTTCGAGCTCGACAGCAACGTCGACGGCTGGCGCCTGGGTGCCGGCGTCGAGCAGCTGCTCGGCCCGAACCTCTACGGCAAGGTCGAGTATCGCTATTCGAACTACCGGAACCTCGACTTCAGCGACAATTTCGACCTCGAAAATTTCGAATCCGAGGATTTCGGGACGAAGATCGACCTCGACCGTCACCAGGTGATGGCCGGCATCGGTTTCCGCTTCTGAGCGATCGGATCGAAGTGGTCCTTCGGTCCGGGTCACGGAAAAGAGGGCCGGGGCAGCGATGCTCCGGCCCTTTTCACGTCCTCAGTCACTAACCTCTAGCCGTCCGACCTAAGCCGCTCTACAACCCCCGAAAGTACCACTTCCGGGGGAATCCATGAAGGCGACGATCGAACGGGCCACGCTCCTCAAGAGCCTCGGGCACGTCCAATCCGTGGTGGAGCGCAGGAACACGATCCCGATCCTGTCCAACGTCCTCATCGAAGCGAGCGAGGAGGGCGGGATCCGCCTGATGGCGACCGACCTCGATCTGCAGATCAACGAGACCGTCGATGCCAATGTGACCCAGCCGGGCGCCACCACCGTCTCCGCCCACACCCTGTTCGACATCGCCCGCAAGCTTCCCGAGGGAAGCCAGGTCGAAATCTCCGCGTCCGAAGGCAAGATGCAGGTCAACGCCGGCCGCGCCCGCTTCAACCTGTCGACTCTGCCGCGCGACGACTTCCCGGTGATCGCCGAGGGCGACCTTCCGACCGCGTTCGAGCTTCCGGCGGCGACGCTCCGCCAGATCATCGACAAGACCCGCTTCGCCATCTCGCACGAGGAGACCCGTTACTATCTGAACGGCATCTTCCTGCACGTCTCGGAAGACGGCCCGGCCGGTGCCGGCCAGCTCAAGGCCGCCGCCACCGACGGTCACCGCCTCGCCCGAGTCACCGTTCCGCGGCCGGCCGGCGCGGAAGGCATGCCGGACGTGATCATCCCCAGGAAATGCGTCGGCGAACTCCGGAAGCTGCTCGACGAGGTGGACGGCACCGTCCAGGTCTCGCTCTCCGAATCCAAGATCCGCTTCGGGCTCGGCACCGCGATCCTCACTTCGAAGCTGATCGACGGCACGTTCCCGGATTACACCCGCGTCATCCCCACCGCGAACGACAAGCTGCTCCGGATCGATCCGCGCAGCTTCGAGGAGGGCGTCGACCGCGTTGCCACCATTGCCAGCGAGAAGACCCGCGCGGTGAAGATGGCGCTCGACCGCGACAAGATCACGCTTTCCGTCACCAGCCCCGAAAACGGCACTGCGGCCGAGGAAGTGCCGGGGGATTACGGCGCCGACAGCCTCGAGATCGGCTTCAACGCGCGCTACCTGCTCGACATCCTCGACCAGATCGAGGGCGACACCGTCGAAGTCCACCTCGCAGACGCCGCCGCCCCCACCCTGCTGCGCGAGAACGACAAGGCGCCGGCGCTCTACGTCCTGATGCCGATGCGGGTCTGAGACGGCCGCATTGATAGAATTTGGCTTCGGGCGTAAGGAGGCGGCATGATCGTCAAACGTCTTGAAGCCGGCGCCCCTGCCGTCATTCCGGATGAACTTCTGGCTGAGCTGGGGCTCAAGCCGGGCGATGAGATCGGGTTTGCCGTTGAAGACGGGGAGGTGCGCGTGTTCCGCAAGCCCCCGCTTGAAGGCCTCGACGAAGAAACTGGCCTGACGACCAGTGAGCTGCGCGCCTTCATCGCAGAAGGGATGAAGGGCCCTTATATCCCAGCCGAGGAAGCTTTCGCCCGATTGAGGACACACGCCGCCGCCGCACGTTCAGCCGGGGAGTGAGCCGCCCGATCCGGTTCAGTGAGGCCGCCTCTGCCGACCTCCGCGACATTTACGACTATATAGCGGCCCAGGCCGGCTTCGATGTCGCGGATGTATATGTCGAGAGAATGATCGCCTCCTGCGAGAAGCTGCGAGATCATGCGAAACTCGGCAGGCCCCGCGATGGCCTTCTGGTGGGTTTGCGAAGCATCTCTTTCGAGAGGCGCGCCACCATCTTCTACACCGTCGAACAAGGCATGATTTCTGTTGAGCGGGTCGCAGCCAAAGGCCGTGACCTCCGCAAGATGTTCAGCCGCAGCGGGGACTAGGTGCTCCTCACCCGACTTTCCCTGACCGATTTCCGCTCCTATGCCGATGCGCTGATCGCACCCGGCGCAGGTCTCGTCATCCTCACCGGCGACAATGGCGCGGGGAAGACGAACGTGCTGGAGGCGGTGTCGCTTCTCTCCCCCGGCCGCGGCCTCAGGGGCGCGAGCTTGTCCGAGATCGCGCGAAGCGACGGGCCTGGCGGATTCGCAGTGGCGGCGCGGCTCACGATCCCCCTCCCTGGAAGGGAGGGGTCAGGGGTGGGTGCCGCCGCAGGCGGCTTCGGGGCGGAAGATGAAGGCCCGCTTCGCTCGCCTCCCCTCCCCCAGCCCCACCCTTCTCAAGAGGGGAGCTTTGTCGATATCGGCACCGGCGCCACGCCCACGGCGCCCGAGCGGCGGCAGGTGCGGATCAATGGGGCGCAGGCTTCGGCCACCTCGCTTGCCGAATGGCTGTCGGTGCTTTGGCTCACGCCGGCCATGGACCGCCTGTTCCTCGAAGGTGCGGGCGGGCGCCGCCGGTTCCTGGACCGGCTGGTGCTGGCGCTGGAGCCGGCCCATGCCGTCCACGCCGCCCGCTACGAAGCTGCGATGCGCGCCCGGAACAAGCTCCTCGCGGAAGAGGGCCCCGACCCAGGGTGGCTGAGCGCATTGGAGGCGCGGCTCGTGGAGCACGGTATCGCCATGGCCGAAGCCCGCGCGGCGGCCGTGGCGGCGCTGTCGGAGCGGCTTGCGGATGCGCCGGAGGGTCCGTTCGCCCGAGCGGGCCTTTCGCTTCAGGGCTGGCATCCGGCGGATCCCGAAGCTTTCAGCCGCGAGCTCGCCGCCGGACGCCCCCGGGACGCCGCCGCCGGACGGACGCTGGCAGGGCCTCACCGCACCGACATGAACGTCACCCACCTCGGCAAGGGCCAGCCGGCCGAGCGCTGCTCCACGGGGGAGCAGAAGGCGCTGCTGCTCGGCCTCGTCCTTGCCCATGCGGATCTCGTCGCGGACCGCGCCGGGCGGCGCCCGATCCTTCTCCTCGACGAAGTGGCCGCTCACCTCGATCCCTTCCGCCGCCGCGCCTTGTTCGAGCGGCTTGCGGCGGCGGGGGGTCAGGTCTGGATGACGGGCACCGAGCGGGCGCTGTTCGAGGGGGCCGATGGCTCGGCGACGATGCTCGAAGTGAGGGACGGCGCCGTCCATTCCTGACGGCGCAGAAAAGGCTTTCCTACAGCTCCCGCCGCCTGTCATGATCCTCCCATGGATCTCTCCCGAACCCTTTGCTGCTCCGGTCGCCGCCCTGATCCGCCGGGGGGAGAGCCCCCCTGCGTTTCCATGTGACATTCGTGCCATTCGTGCCATTCGCGACGGCTTACAAGCTGGCCCCGGCCGCCCCGGAATCCGGCGTTTTTCCTTGGGTTTCGGCCCCTCCTCCCCTATATGATCGGCATGGCATCTTCCCCCACTGAAAACAGCTACGGCGCCGATTCGATCAAGGTGCTGAAAGGCCTCGACGCGGTCCGCAAGCGGCCCGGAATGTATATCGGCGACACCGACGACGGATCGGGCCTCCACCACATGGT
>NZ_DASVUE010000395.1:0-2977 GCF_036387215.1 Allosphingosinicella sp.
ACGAGCAGCATCAGCGACAGGATCGGAAAGCCGAGAGCGTTCATCGCGCCATCGCCCAGGTGGCGGCGGCGGCGACGCCGAGCAGCATCACGAGCGCGTAGGTGTAGAGATAGCCGGACTGGAGCCGGGCGGTGAGCGCGTTCCCGCCTGCCACCAGGGTCGCTGCGCCGTCGGGCCCGAAGCGATCAATCGTCTTTTCGTCGCCACGCTTCCAGAAGAAGCGGCCGAGCCAGAGCGAGGGGCGAATGAACACCGTGTTGTAGATCTCGTCGAAGAACCACTTGTTGTAGAGGAAGCGGTAGAGGATCCCGAACTGGCCGACGAAGCGCTCCGGAAGAGTGGTGTTCCGAACATAGGCCTGAAGCGCGATCAGGAAGCCGGTGATCATCACGATCGCGGGCGCGAGCTTCACCCACAGAGGCGAATGATGGATCTCCTCCATCAGATGCGCGTCGAAGGCGAGGCTGCGGCCCCAGAATTCGACGCCTTCATGGGCGTCGATGAACGGCCCGTGGAAGACGATGCCCGCGAACACCGCGCCGAGCGCGAGCACGCCAAGCGGCACCAGCATCGTCCAGGGGCTTTCATGCGGATGATAGCCGCCGGTCCCGGTGGGGATTTCCTGCGCACCCGCTTCGTTGGGGCGCGTGTCGTGGCCCGCATCTTCTTCGTCCGAATGATCGGCATGATGATGATGGTCGTGCGCGTCGTGGAGGGCGTGCTGGATATGCTCCGAGGCGGCCCAGCGGGGCTTTCCGAAGAAGGTGAGGAAGATGAGCCGCCAGCTGTAGAAGCTCGTCAGCAAGGCCGCGAAAATGCCGACCGCGAAGGCGAAGCCGCCGTGCGCCGTGCCGCTCATATAGGCGCTCTCGATGATCGCGTCCTTCGAGAAGAAGCCCGCGAAGCCGAAGCCGGGCAAGCCGCCGATCGCGATCACGCCTACGCCGGTGATCGCGAGCGTTCCCGCCATCATCGCCCAGAAGGTAAGCGGGATCGACTTACGAAGGCCGCCGTAGAAGCGCATGTCCTGCTCGTGGTGCATGGCATGGATCACCGAGCCCGCGCCGAGGAACAGCAGGGCCTTGAAGAAAGCGTGCGTGAAGAGGTGGAACATCGCCGCGGAATAGGCGCCGACGCCGGCCGCGAAGAACATGTAGCCCAATTGCGAGCAGGTCGAATAAGCGATCACGCGCTTGATGTCGTTCTGGACCGTACCCACCGTGGCGGCGAACAGGGCCGTGGCTGCGCCGACGAAGGTGACGACGGCAAGCGCGGTGTCGCTCGTCTCGAACATCGGCGAGAGGCGGCAGACCATGAACACGCCCGCGGTGACCATGGTCGCGGCGTGGATGAGCGCGGAGACCGGCGTCGGGCCCTCCATCGCGTCCGGAAGCCAGGTGTGGAGCCCGAGCTGCGCGGACTTGCCCATCGCGCCGACGAACAGCAGCAGGCAGAGCGTCGTCATGACGTCGACGCGCATCCCGAGGAAACCGAAGGTCGAGCCCGCCATGCCGGGAGCCGCGGCGAGGATCGCAGGGATGGACACGGTGCCGAAGACGAGGAACGTGCCGAAGATACCCAGCGAGAAGCCGAAATCGCCGACGCGATTGACGACGAACGCTTTCAGCGCTGCCGCGTTGGCAGAGGGCTTGTGGTACCAGAAGCCGATCAGCAGATAGGATGCGAGGCCGACGCCCTCCCAGCCGAAGAACATCTGGACGAGGTTGTCGGCCGTCACCAGCATCAGCATCGCGAAGGTGAAGAGCGACAGATAGGCGAAGAAGCGCGGCTGCGACGGATCCTCGGCCATATAGCCCCAGGAATAGAGATGGACGAGGCTCGAGACCGTCGTCACCACCACCAGCATCACCGCCGTCAGCGCATCGACGCGAAGCGACCAATCCACCTGCAGAGCCCCGGAATGGATCCAGGCGAGCACCGGATGGAGCTGCGACGTCTCCGTTCCGGCCATGAAGCCGAGGAAGATGGGCCAGGAGAGGATCGCAGACGCGAACAGCGCGCCGGTGGTGATCAGCTTGGCCGCGAAGTTGCCGATCATGCGGTTGCCGAGGCCGGCGACGATCGCAGCCAGCAGCGGCAGGAAGACGATGAGCTGGACGGTCATATCAGCCCTTCATCTGGTTGATGTCGTCGACCGCGATCGTGCCGCGGCCGCGGAAGTAGATGACGAGGATCGCGAGGCCGATCGCCGCCTCGCCCGCAGCGACGGTGAGCACGAACATCGCGAATACCTGTCCCACCATGTCGTGGAGATAGGCGGAGAAGGCGACGAGGTTGATGTTCACGCTGAGCAGGATGAGCTCGATCGCCATCAGGATGACGATGATGTTCTTGCGGTTGATGAAGATGCCGAACACGCCGAGCACGAACAGGATCGCGCTCACGACGAGGAAGTGGCCCAAGCCGATCATGATCGGCGTCCTTTCGACCAGAGCCCGATCACAGCTTCACCCCCTCGCCCACCGGCTGGTCGGTGACGATGCGGACGGCGTCCTCGGGGCGGCGGCGGTTCTGGGCAGAGACGTTCTGCGGGCGAAGGTCGCTGCGCTTCCTGTGCGTGAGCACGATCGCACCGATCATCGCGACCAGCAGCACCAGGCCCGCGGCTTCGAAGATGTAGAGGTAGCGCGTGTAGAGGACCGTCCCCAGTTCCTGGATGTTCGGCACGTTGGGATCGGTCGGAGCCGCCTTGGCCGCGGTCTCGATGCCGCCCGCGTTCCAGGCGGCGACGGCGAAGATGATCTCGGCGAGGAGCACCAGCGCCAGTATCCCTCCGAACGGCAGATATTTGGCGAAGCCCGCCCGGAGCTCCGCGAAGTCGACGTCGAGCATCATCACGACGAACAGGAACAGCACTGCGACCGCGCCGACATAGACGATCACCAGCAGCATCGCGATGAACTCGGCGCCCACGATCAGCATCAGCCCGGCCGCGTTGAAGAAGGCCAGGATCAGC
>NZ_DASVUE010000396.1:0-9745 GCF_036387215.1 Allosphingosinicella sp.
CCGTTCCTCGCCCAGACGACGAGCGCGTTGACCCGGCCCGGGCCGGGGAGGGTGAGCCAGATGCGCGAGCCCGCCTCGATCATCGCCAGGGTCTCGGCCATGAAGCCGCGGCTGGAGATGTTGACGAGGCGGGCATCGACCGCGGTCTGGCCGAGCTGCCGGATCGGAACGGCCGCCTCGACCGGCACACGCGGCTCGCTCCGCCTCAGCTCGGTGGTCGTGTCGATGCTGATCTGCGCGTGAATCACCTGGCTTGCCCCATCCTGTCCGGCGCCCTGCTTAAATCCAAAGCATGGAAGAATTATTGCTAGCCCAGGATTATCTCATGCCCGAAATTGAGGCCGAGGCGGCCGTCGCGGACCCAGCGGACGAAGCCGTGGATGCGGGTGCAATGCTCGAACTGGATGACGATCGCCTCGCCGATGCGCGGCAGGATGTCGCACTCGATCATGGTCCCGCGCGAGGAAATGTTGACCACCGGCACCAGATATTCCTGGCCGCGGAACGTGACGATCGCCCGCTCGACGACGTCGCTCAGCCGCTCCTCGGAGCGCTGGTCCACCAGCCGAGGCTGGGTGCGCTGGATGATGTCGCCGGCAAGGCCGAGGTTCCGTTTCTGCAAGCCCATCCGCATCACTCCGCGCGAGGTACGAAATGATCATGCGCCCAAAGGACTTACTGAATTCCTAGCAGCCGGCTGCGGCGATCTCGCCCCTAGGGACGAGCCGCCGCCGGGGCCGATCCGCCCTCCTGCTCCCAATAATAAGGCTGCCGCTTGCGGGTACCGGTGACTTCCTCGTTCATCGTCATGGCGTCGTAGAGGCGGCCGTTCAGCATCACCTTCGAGACGTTGTCGCTGTTCTGGATGTCGACCGTGGGGTCCGCATCGAGGATCACGAGGTCGGCGAGCTTACCCGGCTCGAGCGAACCGATGTCCTTGAAGCCCAATGCCCGGGCGGGAGTGATGGTGCCGGCCTTCAGCGCCTCGATCGGGCTCCAGCCGCCGCGGACGAAGGACCACATGTCCCAGTGGGCGGCAAGGCCCTGCTGCTGGCCGTGGCCGCCGATCGAGACCGGGACGCCACGCTGCGAGACGAGCTTCGCGGTCGCGGCGCTCACCTTGTCGACATAATCCTCCTCCGGCGCCACCGTCACGCGGACGAGCTCGGGGTTGAGCACCGTCGCCGGCACGTGCCGGGTGAGGAGCGGGTGCTTGAACACCTGGCTCCGCGAGATCCAGTAGGGCTCCGCGGCAAGGCCGCCATAGGTGACGCCGAGCGTGGGGGTGTAGCCGACCTTCGTCTGGCCGAAGAAGCTCAGCACGTCTTCGTAGAGCATCGACTGGGGGATGTTATGCTCCAGCGTCGTGTTGCCGTCGGCGATCAGAGCGATGTCCATCTCATACTGCGAACCGCCTTCGGCGACCACCGCCATATTCTCGCGGAGCGCGGCGGCGACGACCTGCTGCCGCTGGTCGCGGCGGGGCTGGTTGTAGTTCTTGATGGAGTGCGCGCCCTGAGCTTTCAGCCGGCGGACGTGGGCGAGGGCGTCGTCGAGGCTGTCGATCACCGCGTAGCGCCCCGGGCTCTTCGCGCCGTAGACGATCTCGCCGGTGGAGAAGGTGCGCGGCGCAAGGATCAGGCCGGCGCGCTGCATCTCGGCGGCGGGGAAGATCTCGCTCGAGGTGCTCGACGGGTCGTGGATCGTCGTGACCCCGAAGGCCAGGTGCGCGAGCGTGCTCCAATTCTGCTGCGGGATCAGGTCGTCCTCGCCCTGCGGGCCGTGGGCGTGGGCGTCGATCAGGCCGGGGATGATCGTCTTGCCGGTGACGTCCACCTGCCGGGCCGAAGCCGGGATCGCGACTTCGCTCCGGCGGCCGACCGCCTTGATGCGGTTGCCGTCGATCAAAACGACGCCGTCCTCGATGATCCCGCCGGCATCGTTCGCCATGGTGACCACCTTGGCGCCGACCAGCGCCACCTGCCCCTGCGGACGGTCGGCGGGAGCGCTCATGCCGAGCGCAATGCCGGTGGCCGGAGGCGTGTACTTGCCGCCGTCGCTGCGGATCAGCGAACCCATGTCGGCCGTGTAGAGCGTCGGCCCGAGGCTCCAGGCGAGGCTGCGGCCGCCCGAGCCCCAGTTGAGATACTGGCCGCCCGTGTCCGAAGCTTTCGCGACGGGAAGCTGGTTGCTTTTCGCCCCCACATCCACGGTCTTCGCGCCGGCGAAGAAGGGAATGACGAAGACGTTGTAATTCTCGCGGAAGGCGAGCGCGTCGCCGGCGGGGGAGACCTGATATTCGATCGCCATCTCGCCCTGGGCGTGGGTGCGGGGATCCTTGCCGTTCCAGTCGACGCTGATCAGCTTCAGCTTCTCGCCGCCTTGCTCGAGGAAGATGCGGTCGCCGGCGGCGCCGAAATGCGGGTTGCCGCCGTTGCGGACGAGCAGGGTGGCCTCGCCGCCGGCAGCGGGAATGCGGAACACGCCCTGATCCTCCGACCAGCGGTCGGAGGTGAGGAAGCCGCCGCCGCCGCGCTCGAACACGATCGTCTGCCCGTCGGGGGAGAAGCGGGGGCGGCGATAATGGCCCGGCACCTGGGTGACGGTGCGCATCCCTGAGCCGTCGGCGCCGACGGTACGGATTTCCCCCAGCCGCTGGTCGTTCCAGCTGACATAGGCGATGCGGCTGCCGTCTCGGGACCAGGAGGGATAGAGCTGGAAATCGCCGTCGGGGGCGGTGAGCTGGCGCGGAGCGCCGCCGGCGGCGTCCTTCACATACAGCCGGCCGAGGCTTTCGAAGACCACTCGGCGCCCGTCGGGCGAAAGCCCGGCGAAGCGCGGCATCTTGGTGGCGAAGCTGTCGCTGTAGACGTTCACCTGGGGCCGCGGCGGATCGACCACGTCGCGCGTGTCGGAGACCTGGAAGGGGATCTCGGCGAGGCCGCTGCCGTCGGCGTTGATGCGGCGGATCTTGCCGCCCGCCCAGAAGACGATCGAGCGGCTGTCCGGAGTCCAGTCCATGTTGGGATAGACGCCGTGGATCGCCCAGGTCTCCTGCATGTCCTGGTCAAGATTGTCGTAGATCTTGCGCTCCTCGCCCGAGCGAAGATCCTTGATGTAGAGCTTCGACTTGGCGCGCTCGCGGTGGACGTAGGCCAGCCAGCGCCCGTCGGGGGAGGGGGTGGGGCGCACCGCTCCGCCCGGGCCTCCAGCCACGGTCGTCCGCTCGCCGGTCTTCATGTCGTAGCGCTCGATCGTGAACAATTGCTCGTTCGAATTCTGCGCATATTCGAACGTGTTGCCGGGGGTCGTGTTGCGGCTGAAGTAGATGGCGTCGCCGGCCGGCGTGAACGTCGGCTCGCCGAGCTCCTTCTGGAACTGCGGGTTCGGCCGCTCGACCAGCGCCACGCCGTTGCCGCCGGCGACGTGGTAGAGCCAGACCTCGCCCGTTCCGGCCGAGCGCTGCGTCGTGAAATGCTTGCGCGCAGCGATATACTTGCCGTCGGCGCTCCAGGTGGGGTTGTTGAGGAGCGTGAAGCTCTCCTTCGTGAGCTGGCGGCGGTTCGAGCCGTCGACGTTCATCAGCCAGATATTGTCGCCGCCCGCACGGTCCGAGGTGAAGGCGATCTGCCGCCCGTCGGGCGAGAAGCGCGGCTGCGTCTCGTAGGGCATGCCGGCGGCGATGCGCATCGCGCGGCCGCCGGCGATCGGCATCGTATAGATGTCGCCGAGCAGGTCGAAGGCGACCGTTCGGCCGTCGGGGCTCACGTCGAGGTTCATCCACGTGCCCTCGGAGACATTGATCGGCACCTGCCGCATCTTCACCGGCGGCGCGGCGACATCCCACTTCTTCGCCTCCTCCTTCTTCTGGGCCAGCGCGGTCGAGGAGAGGAGAAGAAGCGAGAGTGCGGCGATGCCTTTGATCATGAAAATGCTCCGGCGCGTCAGGACGAACGCGAGCTGGTGAGTTGGGAGGCGAGAGCGGTGCAACAGCAATCCCGCCGTCGGCAAGTGATTCTTTTTACATGGATCAACGGCGCTGCCGATTCAGCCTAACCTGCTTTAGCCCGTAGTCCTTTTACCGGAACCAGACCCGGCGAAGAGCCGTTCGTTACTCATCCGTTAGGAAACGTGCCGAGGCCAAATGATCGAATCTTCTGCGACCTCCGGCGCTTCCCGGCTCGAAATGTGGGGCGGCGTCGAGTGTACCGTGGTCCGTGTGGGGGACGAATATCGGGACCAGAGCGAGGAAACCGGCCACGCCTATCGAAGGGGCGATATCGATCTGATCGCCGATCTGGGCGTCACCACCGTGCGCTATCCGATCCTCTGGGAAAGCATCGCGCCCGACAGTCCGGACGAGCTCGATTTCTCCTGGACCGACGAGCGGCTGGCGATGCTCCGCGATCGCGGGATCGAGGTGATCGGCGGCCTTCTCCACCACGGCTCCGGGCCGCGCTACACGGAGATGCTGGATCCGGAATTCCCGCGGAAGCTTGGCGAATATGCGGCGAAGGTCGCTGCGCGCTATCCGTGGATCAAGATGTGGACTCCGGTGAACGAGCCGCTGACGACGGCGCGCTTCTCGGCCCTCTACGGCCACTGGTATCCACATACCAAGGACTATGCCCTTTTCCTTCGCGCGCTCGTCAACGAGTGCAAGGCGACGCTGGAGGCGATGCGGGCGATCCGGGAGGCGATCCCCGACGCTCAGCTCGTGCAGACCGAGGATCTCGGCAAATGCTATTCGACCGCGCCGCTCCGTTACCAGGCGAATTTCGAGAATGAGCGGCGCTGGCTGAGCCTCGACCTGCTCTGCGGCCGGATCGGCCCGGACCACAAGATGCACCGCCTGCTCGTGGATGCAGGCATCGGCGCCGACGAGATCGAGGCCTTTGCGGGCGGCGAGGCGAAGCCGGACCTTCTCGGCATCAACCACTATCTCACCAGCGAGCGCTTCCTCGATCACCGCATCCACCTCTATCCGGGCCACGAAGTGGGCGGGAACGGGCGCGACACCTATGTCGATGCCGAGGCGGTGCGGGTGAAGCGGCTGGAGGACGATACCGGCTTTGCCCCGCGCCTCCGCGAGGCGTGGGAACGCTACGGCATCCCGATCGCGATCACCGAAGTCCATCACGGCTGCCACCGCGACGAGCAATTGCGCTGGTTCGTCGAAGTCTGGAACACCGCAAAGCAGCTTCGCGAGGAGGGGATGGACCTTCGCGCGGTCACCATCTGGTCGATGTTCGGCAATGTCGACTGGCGGTTCCTGCTGACCCAGAAGAACGGATTCTACGATACCGGCGCATTCGACGTGCGCGGCGGCACTCCTCGGCCGACCGTGGTCGCAAAGGCAGCCAAGGCGCTGGCACATGGGGAGGCGTTCGACCATCCGGTGCTGGATTCGCCCGGCTGGTGGCGGCGCCCGCCGCGGCTCTACGCGTGGAACGGCCGCTGCAGGCCGATGGAATGGGGCGGCCGCAAGCTCCTGATCACCGGCGCTACGGGCACGCTCGGCAATGCATTCGCCCGCATCTGCGACGACCGCGCGCTGCCTTACTGCCTGACGACGCGCGAGGAGCTCGACATCTGCGACGAGGCCTCGATCGCGGCTGCAATCGAGAAGCACCGGCCCTGGGCGATCATCAACACGGCCGGCTTCGTCCGCGTCGCCGATGCGGAGCGCGAGAAGGACGCCTGCCTCAAGGCCAATGCGCAGGGGCCGGAGAAGCTCGCCCGTGCCTGCTCGGCTGCGGGGGTGAAGCTCGTCACCTTCTCCTCCGATCTCGTCTTCGACGGCCAGCTCGGCCGCGCCTACACCGAAAGCGATCCGCTGAAGCCGGCAAACGTCTACGGCCTCAGCAAAGCCAAAGCGGAGGCCGAGGTGCTCGGCGCGCTCGAGGATGCGCTGGTGATCCGAACCAGCGCCTTCTTCGGACCGTGGGACAAGTATAACTTCGCCTGGAATACGCTGAACGCCCTCGCCCGCGGCGAGCCGGTGCAGGCGGGCCGGAACACGTCCGTCTCGCCCACCTATGTGCCCGACCTCGTCCATGCGACGCTCGACCTGCTGATCGACGGCGAAACCGGCATCTGGCACCTCGCCAACCAGGGGAAGCTCAGCTGGCACGAATTCGCCACCCGAGTGGCCGAGGGTGCCGGTCTCGATTCGGCGCTCGTGCAGCCGATCGAGGATGCGCCCGCCAACACCGCGCTGACGAGCGAGCGCGGGATCATGCTCCGGCCGGTGGAAAAGGCGATCGAGGAATATCTCGTCGAGGTGGGCGACCTGGTCCGCCCGCCCGCCGAGGGTATCGCCGCGGAATAGGTTAGCCGGAGCGGCCGGCGGCGATGCTCTGCGCCAGCTGCGCCGCAAGTTCGCCGAGCTGGAACGGCTTTCGGAGAAGCGGCATCTCGCTGCCGAGCGCATCGCCGAGCGCGTCCGTGTCGGCATAGCCGCTCGCGAACAGCACCGGCAGGTCCGGATGCAGGAGCCGCGCCTGCCGGGCGACCTCCGCGCCGTTCATGCCGGGCATCGCGAAATCGACGATCGCCGCATCCGGCCGCCGCTCCGCAAGCAGCGCGAGGGCCGATGCGCCGTCGGCGGCTTCCTCGACCCTGTAGCCGAGCTCTTCGAGGGCATAGCGGACGGTCGTCCGCACATCCTCGTCGTCGTCCACCACCAGCACGGTGAAGCCGTTGCCGCTGCCGGCCGGCGCCGAAGCACCCGCCGGAGTCTCGGGAAGCGCACCGCCGGGGCCCGCCGCATCGCGCCGGAGCGTGATGGTGACGGTGGTGCCCTCGCCGGGGCGGGTGTCGATCCGCGCGTCCCCGCCCGACTGCTTGGCGACGCCGTAGACCATCGAGAGGCCGAGGCCGGTTCCCTTGCCGACGCCCTTTGTCGTGAAGAAGGGTTCGAAAGCGCGCTCGAGCACTTCGGGCGCCATTCCGCCGCCCGTGTCACTGACGCAGATATCGATGCAGCCGTGCGGGAAGATCTCCGGATCGCAGGCATCGTTGATGCTGCTCGAAATGGTGAGCGTGCCGCCTTCCGGCATCGCATCCCGTGCGTTGATCGCAAGATTGAGGAGCGCGAGCTCGAGCTGGGTGCGGTCCGCGAGGACGGCGTCGCCCGCTTCGTGCAGGTTCGTCTCGATCCTGATGGACGGGCCGAGGCTGCGGCTGAAAAGATCGAGCATGTCCTGGATCAGCGGCCCGATGACTACCGGCTTCAGGTCCAGCCGCTGCACCCGTGAGAACGCCAGCAGCTGGCCGGTGAGCCGAGTCCCGCGCTCGGCCGCCTGCAGGCCCCGCTGCGCCCATTTCCGCACCTGCTCGGTATCGGACGGCCGGTTGACGATGAGATCGAGGGTACCGGACACCGCCTGGAGGAGGTTGTTGAAATCGTGCGCGATGCCGCCGGTCAGCTGGCCGACCGCCTCCATCTTCTGGGCCTGGAGGAGCGCGGCCTCGGCACGCTCGCGCTCGGCGATCTCGCGCTTCAGCTGGGCAAGCGCCTCGTCCCGCTCGCGCACCCGCTCGCCCAGTTCGGCATTGGCCTGCTTAAGCTGCAGCGGCGAGGGAAGGGCGAGCGCCTTCGGGATAAGCGGCCAGAGCACGATCGCGGTGCCGACGGACGCGATGGCGGTGATGACCTTGATCAGCGCCTCGAGGCCGTAATCCGGGGTCCAGAGCGTCCAGATCGACATCAGGTGAGTGGTGCCGCAGGCGACGATGAACAGAGCGAACAGCCAGAATATCCAGCTGAACTCCACGTCCTTCCGCCCGGTGACGAAGCGGATGATCGCGATCGGAATCGAGAAGTAGGCGGCGGCGATCAGCGCATCGGCGACCACATGGGTCCAGACCAGCTCCGGCTGCCAGAGCAGGCAGAAACCGTGCGGAGCAAGGTCCCGCGCGTTCCAGAAGACGTTCAGATAATCGAGCATGAAGCCTTACCCCCGCTCAAACGCCTATGCGTACAGCCTTGCCTTGGCAACGCCGCCACCGCTCCGGCTCGATTCGCGTTCGTTTTGGCGCGCGGATATTGTCCACCCTGTCAGTAGAGTTGCTAGGTCGCCGCCGAGTCGATGAGGAGGCGTGCAAATGCTCGATCTGTCGTACGGCCTCGCCGATCTCCTCCCTTTCATCGCGATCGGCTTCGCGGCGCAGCTGGTGGACGGCGCGCTCGGAATGGCGTTCGGGGTGATCTCCACCACCTTGCTCCTGAGCCTCGGAGTGCCGCCGGCGGCGGCATCGGCGGGGGTGCACACCGTCGAAAGCTTCACCACCGGCGTGTCGGGCGCCAGCCACATCCTCCACCGCAACGTCGATTGGCGCCTCTTCGCGCGGCTGGTGATCCCCGGCGTGATCGGCGGCATCCTCGGCGCCTATGTGCTGACGCAGATCGATGCGGGAACGGCGCGGCCCTTCATCCTCGCCTATCTGGCCGCGATCGGCATCTACCTCCTCTGGCGCGGGATCAAATATCCGCCCGTGTCGAAGCGGCCGAAGATCATCGAGCCGCTCGGGCTTGCCGGCGGCTTCCTCGACGCGGCGGGCGGCGGCGGCTGGGGTCCGGTGGTAACGAGCAACCTGCTGGTCCAGGGGGCGGAGCCGAGGACCGTGATCGGCACCGTCAGCGCGTCGGAATTCGTCCTTACCGTCACCATCTCGGCGACCTTCATCCTGACGCTCGGCTGGGAGATGTTCACGACCGCCACCGTGGGGCTCCTGATCGGAGGCGTGGCCGCGGCGCCGCTCGGCGCCTTCGTCGCCAAGCGCGCTCCGGCACGGGCGCTGCTGGTGCTGGTGGGCGTGCTCCTGATCCTTACCAGCGCCTATGGAATTTACCGCGCGCTATCGTAGGGAAGGCGGCGTGGCAGCCGAGACAACCGAGCCCGGGGCGGCGATCCCCTTCTCAGAAGCGGTGCGGGTGTGGTTCCGGATCGCGCTGCTGAGCTTCGGCGGGCCGGCCGGTCAGATCGCGGTGATGCACCGCATCCTCGTCGACGAGAAGAAGTGGATCGGGGAAGAGCGTTTCCTCCACGCGCTCAACTTCTGCATGCTGCTGCCGGGGCCCGAGGCGCAGCAGCTCGCCGTCTACATCGGCTGGCTGCTGCACAAGGTGAAGGGCGGGCTCGTCGCGGGCGCCTTGTTCATCCTGCCGGGCCTCGTCGCGATCATGGCCTTGAGCTGGGTCTACGTGCTTTACGGAAACGCGGGACCTGTCGAGGCCCTGTTCTTCGGGCTGAAAGCTGCGGTTCTCGCCATCGTCTTCCAGGCGGTGATCCGGATCGGCGGCCGTGCGCTTCGGAACCCGCAGCGTATCGCCGTCGCGGCTGGAGCGTTCGCGGCCATCTTCCTGTTCGACGTGCCGTTCCCGCTGATCGTGCTCGGCGCCGGGATCCTCGGTTTCTTCGCCGCCCGGCTTGGAAGCACCGCGTTCAGCGGCGGCGGTCACGGCTCGGCCGGAGCGGGGACGCCCGATGCGGAAAGCCTGCTCGGCACCGGCCTTCCCGCCCATGCCCGTAAGCCTCGCGGGCTCGTCCGGCTTGCGCTGATCCTGCTCCTCCTGTGGTTGGCCCCCGTCTCGCTGCTTGCGGCGGCGGGTGGCGGCACATTCGCCGACATTGCGATCTTCTTCTCGCAAATGGCGGTGGTGACGTTCGGCGGCGCCTATGCGGTGCTCGCCTATGTCGCGCAGGCCGCGGTCGAAGGCTATGGCTGGCTTCGGCCGGGG
>NZ_DASVUE010000397.1:0-3648 GCF_036387215.1 Allosphingosinicella sp.
GACGTTGATACCGACGCCGCCGATCGGCGACATCGCATGGGCCGCATCGCCGATGACCAGCAGGCCCGGCCGGTGCCATCGCTCGAGCCGATCCAGCGCCACGGTGAGGAGCTTCACGTCTTCCCAGCTCCGGATCGCCTCGACATCGAGACCCAGCATCGGCGCCGTGCGCGAGACGTCTGCTCGGAAGCGATCGAGGCCGCGGGCGCGGATCTCGTCGGCGCTGCCCTTGGCGAACACGTAGGCGCACTGCCAGTATCGCCGCGATCGATAAGCGCCATGATCCGCCCGCCGACGATTACGCCGGTCGATTCGTTCTCCTCCGCGCGCTGCTTGGGGATCCGGAACCAAAAGACGTCCATGGGTGCGCCGAACGAGCGGAGCGGCAGCCGCCCCTCCTCTCTCAGCACCGACCGGCGCCCGTCGGAGGCGATCACCAGCCTTGCGGAGACCCGCCGCTCCTCGCCCGCCTGCCGATAGCGGACGCCGCTCACTCGTCCGCCGCCGGTCTCGAGGCCCAGCGCCTCAGCCTCGATCACCACCCGGAAATTCGGGTGTCGCCGCGCCTGCTCGGCGACGAAATCGAGGAAATGCCATTGCGGCATCATCGCGATGAAGTTCCAGCGCGGATCGAACGAGCGGAAATCGGCGATCTCGACGTGCCGCTCCCCGATCCAGGCGCCGAGATGGTGCACCTTGTCGTGCGGCCGCTTCAGGAGCTCGTCGAGGAGCCCGAGCTCGGAAAAGATGCGGAGAGTGGAGGGATGGACGGTATCGCCGCGGAAATCGCGCAGGAAATCGGCATGCTTTTCCAGCACCGTCGTGCGAACGCCGGCGCGGGCGAAGAGCAGCCCCGCCACCATTCCCGCCGGCCCCCCGCCGACGATGCAAAGATCGGTTTCCTCCCCCACATTGCTGACAATCGCGCCGATTGCGGCATAAAGGCAAGATGGCCGCCGATTTCCAGACTTCAGGATTGAGCGACGCGCTCGTGATTCTCGGCGCTGCGGGGATTGTCATCCCAGCCTTTGCGCGCCTCCGCATCAGCCCGGTCATCGGGTTCATCCTGGTGGGTTTGCTGGTTGGGCCGGCCGGCCTCGGCTCGATGACGGAGCGGATGCCCTGGCTGAACTATGTCACCATCTCGAACCCGGATGCGGTCGAGCCGTTCGCGGAGTTCGGGATCATCCTCCTCCTGTTCGCCATCGGCCTCGAACTCTCCTTCCGGCGGCTCTGGACTGTGCGGCGGCTGGTGTTCGGGGTAGGGGCGGCGGAGCTACTGGGCTCGGCGCTGATCATCGGCTTCGCGCTTAACCTGCTCGGGCAAAGCCTGAGCGGATCGATCGCGCTGGGGCTGGCGCTATCCTTGTCCTCGACCGCTTTGGTGCTGCCTCTCGTCGGCACGACCAGCCCCGTCGGCCGCTCCGCGCTGGCGATGCTGCTGTTCGAGGATCTGGCGATCGTGCCGATCATCTTCCTGTTGGGTGCGCTGGCCCCCTATGCGCAGGCGGACGGGTTCGGCGGGCTCCTCAACACCCTGCTCCTCGGAGCGGCGACGGTTGCGGCGATGCTGGTGCTCGGCCGGTTCTTCCTGCCGCGCCTGTTCGCGCAGGCGGCCCGGACGAAGAGCCCGGAGCTGTTCCTCGCCGCAAGCCTCATCGTCGTGATCGCGGCCAGTCTCGCGACGACCGCAGTCGGTCTCTCGCCGATCATGGGCGCGCTCGTTGCCGGCATCCTTATCGCGGAAACGGACTATCACAGTGAGGTCGAGGTGATCACCGCGCCCTTCCGCGGCCTTGCGCTCGGCATCTTCCTCATCACTGTGGGCATGAGCATCGATCTCCGGCTGGTGGCGGAGAATGTGTGGAGCCTCGCTGTGGCCGTGCTCGGCGTCGTCGCCGTCAAGGCGGCGGTCACGGGCGGGCTGCTCCGCCTTAGCGGAGCGCGCAAGGCCGTCGCGGCCGAGACCGGGCTGATCATGGCTTCGCCGTCGGAGACCACGCTCATCGTCCTGTCGGCGGCGGCAGCGGCGCAGCTGATCCGACCGGAGACGGCGGCCTTCTGGCAGATCGTCACCGCCATCGGCCTCACCATCACCCCCCTGCTCGCGCGGCTCGGCCAGGTCGCCGGGCGGCGGGTGGACCTCCAGGGCGAGGTCGATCTGCCCGGGGACGACAAGGCGCCCTCGGTCGTCATCATCGGCTTCGGCCGCGTCGGCCGCCTCGTCGCCGAGATGCTGACCACGCACGGCCGCAGCTATCTCGCCGTCGATTCCAGCATCGATACGGTGGTTGCGGCTCGGCAGGAGGGGTTCCCGGTCATGTTCGGCGACGTCTCGCGGGCGGAGCTGGTCGATCGGCTGAGGCTCGGCCACGCGCAGGCGCTGGTGCTCACCATGGACGATCCGGTGCTTACCGTGCGGCTGACGAAGAAGGTGGCGGCATGGTGCCCGAACCTCATCATCGTCGCCCGCGCCCGCGACGCCCGGCACGCGGCGGACCTCTACAAGGCCGGCGCGAGCGATGCCGTCCCGGAGACCCTGGAATCTTCGTTGCAGCTGTCGGAGGCGGTGCTGGTTGATCTCGGCATCGCGATGGGGCCGGTGATCGCGTCCATCCACGAAAAGAGGTCGGAGCTCCGGCAGGAGATCATGAAGCTCGGGCATCTCGAGGACGAGCCGACGCTCGGACGCAGGCGGCTGCGCGACGCGCTCAGGCCGCGATAGCTTCCCGCACCGCCTGCAGCGCTTCCTGGGCCTTCGCGCCGTCCGGCCCGCCGCCCTGTGCCATGTCCGGCCGTCCGCCGCCGCCCTGACCGCCGAGCGCGGAGACGGCGGTTCGAACGAGATCAACGGCGCTCCGGCTCGCGGTGAGATCGTCGGTCACTCCGACGGCCACGCTGGCGCGGCCGTCGTTCACCGCGACCAAAGCAACGACGCCTGAGCCCACCCGCTTCTTCGCATCGTCGACGAGGCCGCGAAGGCCCTTCGGATCCAGCCCCTCGATCACCTGGCCGATGAAGCCGTGGCCGCCTACCTGCTCGGGCCCCGCCGCTTCGGACGCACCGCCGCCGCCGAGCGCGAGCGCCTTCTTCGCTTCGGCAAGCTCGCGTTCCAGGCGTCTGCGCTCTTCAAGCAAAGTCGCGACGCGCAAGGGCACTTCTTCCGGCGTGGCTTTCAGCGCGGCCGCGGCTTCCTTCAGCCGATCCTCGCGCGCCGTCAGCCACTTGCGGGCTGCTTCGCCGGTGAGCGCCTCGATCCGGCGGATGCCCGAGGCGACCGCGCTTTCGGAGATGATCTTGAACAAGGCGATGTCGCCAAGTGCGGCGACGTGGGTACCGCCGCAGAGCTCGACGGAATAACTCCTGTCGGACCCGCGGCCCATCGAGAGGACGCGCACCTCGTCGCCGTACTTTTCGCCGAACAGCGCCATGGCGCCGGCCTCGATCGCTTCGTCCGGGCTCATGAGCCTGGTCGTGACCGCGTCATTCTCGCGGATGTGGCGGTTTACCTCGGCTTCCACGGCCTCGATGTCCTCGCGGGTGAGGCCCTTGGGATGGGAGAAGTCGAACCGGAAATAATCGGGTGCGACCAGGCTGCCCTTCTGCGTGACGTGCGTGCCGAGCCGGTGGCGGAGCGCGGCGTGCAGC
>NZ_DASVUE010000398.1:0-4929 GCF_036387215.1 Allosphingosinicella sp.
GGCGAACTCGCCGCCCCGCCAGCGGCCGTAGAGCGGCTGCATATAGGCGCCGAAGCCCTCGTGCAGCCAGAAATCGTCCCAATCGGAGGCGGTGAGCTGGTTCGCGAACCATTCGTGCGCGAACTCGTGGTGGAACAGCCAATCGTATCCGGTCGCGGCCTTCTTGAACTCGTTGCCGTAGGCGTTGATCGTCTGGTGCTCCATTCCGAGATGTGGCGTCTCGACGATACCCATCTTCTCGTCGCCGAAGGGGTAGGGGCCGATCAGCGTCTCGTAAAAATCGAGCGTCGGCGCGAATTCCTCGGCAAGGCCCGCCGCCTGCTTCTCATGCCCTTCCAGGTGCCACCATTCGATCGGGATGACGTTGCCGTAGCGGCTGCGATATTCGCTTTTCATCAGCTTGTAGGGGCCGATGTTGAGCGCGATTCCGTAGGTGTTCGGGTTCTTCACCCGCCAGTGATAGGTGCTTCGACCACCGGGCTGCGGAGTGACGCTCTGGAGCACTCCGTTGGAGGGAGCGGCGAGGCCTTCGGGAACGGTGATGCGGATATCCATCAGCGCCGGCTCGCCCATCGGGTGATCGATGCACGGCCAGAAAAGGTCGCAGCCTTCCCCCTGAACCGAGGTCGTGACCCAGGGCTTGCCGCTTTCGGTCTTCGCCCAGGTGAAGCCGCCGTCCCAGGGCGCACGCACCGCCACGTGCGGCGTTCCGCCGTAGCGGATCTCGACGGTGAATGCCCGCCCCTTGGCAATCGTGCGGGGGAGGGCGATCGCCAGGCGACCGTCGGGATTGGACCAGCTGCGGGCGCCGAGCGGCCGCCCGTCAAGCGATACGGCGCTCACCGGCAGGTTGCGGTCGAGATCGATCACCACCCGCCGCACCGGCTGCCTTGCGGTGAAGCGGTGGGTGGCGACGCCCGAAATCTGCTCGCGGTCGGGGAAGACCTCGATCGCGAGGTCGGCGTGATCGAAGATGAGCGCGGCTTGCTCCGGGATCATCTTCCCGCCCGCGCGGGCCGTCTGCGCGGTGAGCGGCGGCTTGCCCTTCTCGGCGGCCGCGGGGGCGGCAAGCGCCAGCGCAAGCGCCAAGGCCGAAATCGCGGCTGCTTTCATCTTCATCCCCTCTTTAGCTCCACGGCCTTATCAAGGGCTGCCGTGCGGGGGACAAGCCCAAAGCCGCGCGGGTTGATGGCGGCGCAGGCACGTCTCATATAAGGTCGTGAGCGCGGCAGCCGCCGTGCGAGTGGAGTTTCTTGTGACCGAATCCTTTCCCGTCCTTCCCCTTCGCGACATCGTCGTATTCCCGCAGATGATCGTGCCGCTGTTCGTCGGCCGCGACAAATCGGTGGCCGCGCTCGAGAGCGCGATGGCGGCGGACAAGCAGATATTCCTCGTCTCCCAGCTCGATCCGGCTGAGGACGATCCCGACCGGGACGCGCTCTACGACCTCGGCGTCGTCGCAACGGTGCTCCAGCTCCTGAAGCTGCCGGACGGAACCGTCCGCGTGCTCGTCGAGGGGCAGCGGCGTGCGTCTCTCTCCTCGCTGACGGAGAAGGGGCAGCACCTCATCGCCGAGGTCGAGCCGATCGAGGCTGAGGAGCCGGAAGGCGCCGAAGTATCGGCTCTGATGCGCTCCGTGGTCGAGCAGTTCGAGAATTACGCCAAGCTCAACAAGAAGCTACCGGCCGAGACCGCGGTCCAGCTGGGGCAGATCGAGGAGGCGTCGCGCCTCGCCGACGCGGTGGCTGCGAACATCAACATCAAGGTGTCCGACAAGCAGGCTCTGCTCGCGGAGCTCAATCCGATCCGGCGGCTGGAGATGGCCTTCGCCTTCATGGAGGGCGAGCTCGGCGTGCTTCAGGTGGAGAAGAAGATCCGCAGCCGCGTCAAGCGGCAGATGGAGAAGACCCAGCGCGAATATTATCTCAACGAGCAGCTGAAGGCGATCCAGCGCGAGCTCGGGAACGAGGGCGAAGAAGGCGAGGGCGACGAACTTGCGGAGCTGGCGCGCAAGATCGCCAAGACCAAGCTTTCCAAGGAAGCGCGGTCGAAAGCGACGCAGGAGCTGAAGAAGCTGAAGGCCATGGCGCCAATGTCGGCCGAGGCCACCGTCTCCCGCAATTACCTCGACGTGCTGCTGGGGCTCCCCTGGGGCAAGAAGTCCAAGCTGAAGCACGACATCTCGGAAGCGCAGCGGATCCTCGACGAGGATCATTACGGCCTTGAGAAGGTGAAGGACCGGATCGTCGAATATCTGGCGGTCCAGGCGCGCACCAACAAGCTGAAGGGTCCGATCCTTTGCCTCGTCGGGCCTCCCGGCGTCGGCAAGACCTCGCTCGGCCGCTCGATCGCCAAGGCGACCGGCCGCGAGTTCGTCCGCCAGTCGCTCGGCGGCGTCCGCGACGAAGCCGAGATTCGCGGCCACCGTCGCACCTATATCGGCTCGCTCCCGGGCAAGGTCGTTTCGAACCTGAAGAAGGCCGGCACATCGAACCCGCTCTTCCTGTTCGACGAGATCGACAAGCTCGGCCAGGATTTCCGCGGCGATCCCGCTTCGGCGCTGCTCGAGGTTCTCGATCCCGAGCAGAATTCGAAGTTCAACGATCACTATCTGGAGATCGACTACGATCTTTCGGACGTGATGTTCGTCACCACGGCGAACTCGATGGACATGCCGCAGCCGTTGCTCGACCGCATGGAGATCATCCGGCTGGAAGGCTATACTGAGGACGAG
Source organism: Allosphingosinicella sp. (assembly GCF_036387215.1). GTDB lineage: Bacteria > Pseudomonadota > Alphaproteobacteria > Sphingomonadales > Sphingomonadaceae > Allosphingosinicella. The sequence continues at coordinate 2,735 of NZ_DASVUE010000398.1, forward strand.
AAGGTCGAGATCGCCCGGCGCCACCTGGTGCCGAAGCAGATCGAAGCGCACGGCCTCAAGGAAGGCGAGCTGACCTTCACCGAGGAAGGCCTTCGCGCACTCATCCGCCACTACACCCGCGAGGCCGGCGTTCGCACGCTCGAGCGCGAGATCGCCAAGGTGGCGCGGAAGGCGCTGCGGCAGATCCTCGAGGGCAAGGCCGAGAAGGTCGAGCTCACGCCCGACAATATTGCCGATTTTGCGGGCGTTCGCCGCTTCCGGCACGGGGTCGGCGAGGAGGAGGACCAGATCGGGGCCGTCACGGGTCTCGCCTGGACCGAGGTCGGCGGCGAATTGCTGACGATCGAGGCCGTGACCGTTCCCGGCAAGGGCCAGATCAGGACGACCGGCAAGCTCGGCGACGTAATGCAGGAATCGATCCAGGCCGCCTTCTCGTTCGTCAAGGCGCGGGCACCGAGCTACGGCGTGAAGCCGAGCCTGTTCGGGCGGAAGGACATCCACGTCCACTTGCCGGAAGGCGCGGTGCCGAAGGACGGTCCTTCCGCGGGCATCGGCATGGTCACCGCGATCATCTCGACGCTGACGGGGATCCCGGTGCGCCGCGATGTCGCCATGACCGGAGAGGTCACGCTTCGCGGCCGCGTGCTTCCGATCGGCGGGCTCAAGGAGAAGCTGCTCGCGGCGCTCCGCGGCGGCATCCGGATGGTGCTGATCCCTGCCGAGAACGAGAAGGACCTGGCGGAGATCCCGGCCACGATCCGTGAGGGGCTGGAGATCATCCCGGTGGCTCACGTAGACGAAGTGCTCACCCGCGCCCTTGCGACGCCGGTGGTTCCAATCGAATGGACCGAAGCGGATGAACTCGCCGCCGTTCCGCCCGCCGAAATCGCGGCGGCGCAGGACGACATGGCAGGGGTTTCAAGCCGCCACTGATTTGTTGCTTCGCAGCAACGAAAGACGAGCTGGAAAGCGCGATATTCCCCCGGAAAATCGCGCTTTCCTTTTGACTCTCGCGGGGCTCCTGCTCTTAGGTGGAGGTTCGGCATAAGCCGCGATTCCATGCAACAGGGGTGCAGGCAGCATGAACAAGCAGGAGCTTATCGGCCAGGTGGCCGAGACGACCGGACTCAGCAGGAGCGATGCAAGCAAGGCGGTCGAGGGAGTGTTCGACTCCATCGGCGCGGCGCTGAAGCGCGGCGACGAGGTTCGGCTGGTCGGCTTCGGCACCTTCTCCTGCTCGAAGCGCAAGGCGTCCACGGGCCGCAACCCGCGGACGGGCGAGCCGATGTCGATCAAGGAATCGACCCAGCCGAAATTCAAGGCCGGCAAGGGCCTGAAGGACTCGGTCAACGTCTGATCAGGCATAGCCCGATGCGGGTGTAGCGAGGCAATCCGGACGTGGGGCGACGGCCACGGATTGCTTCGCAGCGCTCCTTTTCGCGAAGACGTCAGAGCGCTGGACAGCCCTTCGCACTCACCCTACATGCGCATCCGGCGTGGGCGCGTAGCTCAGTGGTAGAGCACACCCTTCACACGGGTGGGGTCGTAGGTTCAATCCCTACCGCGCCCACCACGCCTTCTTCGTGACTGCCCAAGCTACTCCGTAGCCTGCCCGATCGGCGCTCCGAGCTTCTCCGCCATCCGCGCAACCTCTTCGTCGGTCGGCGGCTCGGGAGCCTCTTGCCCGGGCGTGCGCGCTTCGTCGGGGATGCCGGGGCCGGTACCGGCGATGGTCTCGTTGACCGCTCGCTCGTTCGGGCCGTTGCTGATCTTCTCTCTGTCTTCCGCCATGGTTTTGCTCCGTCGCCTGGAGGCGTGAATGGAGGAGGGCGCGCTCCGGTTCCAATCGCTGCTCCGCTGCCGCCCCGTTTCCCTATCTTTCCTTGACGCTAGGGGGAGGCGGCTCTTATGTGCCCGGCGCGTTTCAAGCGCATGTGGCGATCGTAGCTCAGCTGGTTAGAGCATCGGTTTGTGGTACCGAGGGTCGCGGGTTCAAGTCCCGTCGATCGCCCCACTTTTTGTAGCAAATTCAGCCCTCAGGACAATGAAGCTATGCAGTCGCCGTGGGATTTCCCCGATTTTGACGACCATGAGGTCGTGCATTTCGTCACCGATCGGGAGACGGGGCTGAAGGCGATCATCGCGGTCCATTCGACGCACCTCGGGCCCGGCGCGGGCGGAACGCGGCTGTGGCA
>NZ_DASVUE010000399.1:0-2635 GCF_036387215.1 Allosphingosinicella sp.
CTAGCCGGTTCGGGACATGGGCCCCGGGAGACCCGTCACCAGAGGCGAGCCGCGGTCCACGATTGGCGTATCGCTTCGGTGCTCCAGCACATAGGCGGCGATCTCGTCCTTGCGCGCGAACCAGACGTCGGGTTTGCCGCGGGCATAATCGAGGAAGCGGTCGAGCGACCGGACGCGCGAGGGATGTCCTGAGATGCGGTCGTGGAGGCTGATGACCATCATGCGCCGGCGACGCGCACCCTCCTCGTAAAGCTGGTCGAATTCGTCCCGCAGTGCCTGCTCATATGCAGCCGCGTTCCAGCCCTCGAGCGGGAAGGAGACGACATCGTTCATATGAAACGTGTAGGGCACCGTCACAAAGTCGCGGCCGCGGACCGGTATGATAAACGGCTCGTCCCGGCTGGGCTCGTCGATCTGGTAGATGAAGCCGAGTTCCTGCAGCGTCTCGAGGATATGCACGGAGCTGCGCATCCAGTAGGCGTTCCAGCCAAGGACCGCTTCGCCGGTCGCATGCTGGATCGCCTCAACGCTGTCGGCGATGAACCTCTTCTCTTCATCCCTGCTGAGGAGATAGCTGTTCTCCCACGTACCGCCGTGAGCGGCGGCTTCGTGCCCGCGGCGGACGATCTCCCGAGCGAGCTCCGGGTTGGTCTGAACTGCCCGGCCGACCATGAAGGAGCTGAGCTTGATCTCATGCTTGTTGAGGAGGTCCAGCAGGCGCGGAATGCCTTCATAATAGCCGTAGGCGAAGAAAGCGTTGGTCGGGAGGTCGATGCGCCCGCCGCGGATGGGCTCCGGAATGGCTCCGCCTGCTCCCGAGACCGGCTGGCCTCCGGCTTCGAACATGAGGGACAGGCTCACCGCGAGCCGTGCGCCGCGGGGCCAGAAAGTCCGTTCCTGCTTTTCCATCGGGCCCAGCATGGATCGTCCTCATTTGCGCCGCCCATGAGATTTGTTGCAGCGGCGGGTTAGGGTCACGTGAGCCGTTGCGAAACGTTGTTCGAGCCGCCGGCCGTCCGCTTTCGGGCGTACCCCGGCTTCGTGCCTTCCTGAAAGACCGGCCGGTTCGGTCCGCTTAGCTGTGAGCGAGGGGCCAGAGATGCTGCGCCCGCCTGGCCGGGAGGGGTTGTCGAATGACATTGAGCTATGACGATCGCGATCAGCTTGGGCGCAGTTTTCATGCCTGCCTGTTGTCTCGCGACTGGAAGGCCCTGCGCGCTCTCCTGCACGACGATGCGAGCTGGACCCTTCCAGGCGACAACATGGTCTCGGGCAGCGCCGAGGGCGGAGACGCCGTAGTCGAGCGCGCCCAGCTGATCGCGAGCTACGGGGTCAGGTTCGAGCTACTGCACATTCTCCTGAGCCGTGAGCATATGGCGCTCCTGCTCCACAACACCGCCCGTCGCGGCGATCTCGAACTGGACGAGCATCTCGCGACGGTGTGCCGGCTCCGGGGTAGCCGGATCATCGACATCGAGACCTACCTCTCCGAGGTCCGAGGGATGGACGCTTTCTTCGCTGAGCTTCCGACCTGATCCAGAACCTCCCGGGAGTAGGGCCGTGGCTGGACACGGGCTCGGGCCCTGTCGATCGGAGGCGGTTAGAAGCTGGTCGACACCGTAAGCTCGAAGCGCCGTCGCCGGGGATCCCCATAGTAGCTGTAGCCCGGCGTCTGGGGATCTGCAGTGATGGGCGGGCTCTTGTCCAGCAGGTTCACGATCGCGAAGCCGAGGTCGATGTTCGCTGCCGATGCGCCGCTTCTTGAGAGGGAGAAGCGACGACGGGCACCCACGTCGAGGTAGACCACCGCAGGGATCGATCGCCCGCCTTGGAAGCGTAGGATCTGGGGATTGAACTCGGCCATGGGAGGCGCGGAGTAGGTCGGCCGGTACGCGCCGACATATTGTGCATTGATGCCGAGCTTCAGAGGCCCCTGGGTCCAGTCGATACCGGCATGGCCGCGCCATTCGACCGGCCCGTCGGCATAGCCGGCGCTTTGCACCCACAGGCTCTGGCCGGACCCTCGCCGGCGGAAGGAGGGCAGCCAGGTGGCGCTGCCGTACAGCCGGAAGTCTCCGTTGCGCCCGGCAGCCAGCGGCCAGTCGACCTGGAGGTCGAGCGCATTGACCTTGGACTTGCCGTTATTGACGCCGCGACCGTCGACTTCAATCACGACGCCGCCGGTGAAGCCGAGCGCCCGATCGGCGTCCGACAGCGGGTTGCGGAGGATCCGCGGCGAGTCAAAGCCGATCTCCGCCAGCAGGCCGGGCAAGTTGGCGAGCGCGCTTTGCTGCTCGAAGAAGATGAAGCTCAGCGCGAATGGCTCGCGCATCTTGCTGATCCGAGAGTAATCGAGCGAGATTCGCGGTCCGCTCCGTCCCTGAGGGTTGAGGATCGCTCCAATGGAGATCGTCCGTGCCTTTTCCGGCGGTGATTCCGGCACGCCTCCGTAGACGAGCCTGAAGAACCGCTCGCTCCCGATCGGTCGCCCGCCCCGCAATGGGTCGGCGAGCGCGGTGTTCTGAACCCTGAAGAAGTCGGCGCTGGAGCGGAGATCGGCGATCGTCGGCGGCACCTCGCCGGTGGCAATGCTGCCGCGGAGCATCAGGAGAGGCGCGGGAAAGAAGCGCAGGCC
>NZ_DASVUE010000400.1:0-6237 GCF_036387215.1 Allosphingosinicella sp.
GGTGTAGGAATTCACCGTCGGCGAGACCATCGCCAGCAGCTCCGGCATCAAAGCCTGCTGCCCTCCGACATACCAGCGCATCTGCTCCGACATGTGGAGCGAGTCGTCGGCATCGTAGAAGATCGAATCGCCGGATTTGGCATCCAGCAGCGAGCTGTGGAGATGCCCCGACTGCCCGGGCCAGTCGCGCGACCATTTGGCCATGAACGTCGCCATCCAGCCGCGCCGTTGGCACAGGATCTTGAGGATGGTCTTGAACAAGGCCGCCTTGTCCGCTGCTTCGAGCGCATCGTCGACCCGGATCGCCGCTTCGAGCACGCCTGGCCCGGTCTCGGTATGAAGCCCCTCGATCTCGATCCGCATCTCCTCGCAGACCGACCAGAGCTCCTGATAGAAGTCGGAATGGACGCCGGAACGCAGCATCGAATAGCCGAAATTGCCGGGCGTGATCGGTTTCAGGTTCCGGTAGCCTTTGCCGCGGATCGATTGCGGCGTTTCGTCGAAGACGAAGAATTCGAACTCGCAGGCAGCCTTCACCTTCCAGCCGTGGCCGGCGGCGCGGTCGAGCACCCGCCGGAGCGTCCCGCGGGGGCAGATGGCCTCGGCGCGGCCGGAGAATTCGCCGAGGATGAGCGGCATCCCGCCTTCGAAGGGAAGGGTGCGCATCGTCTCGGGAAGCAGCCGCGCCTCGGCATCGGGATAAGCGGTGTGCCAGCCGGTGAAGCTCAAATTGTCGAGCAGCTGGTCGTTCGAATCCCAGCCGAGCACGACGTCGCAAAAGCCGAAGCCCTTCTCGAGCGCGGAGCGGAGCTTGTCGATGGCGAGATATTTGCCGCGGAAGATGCCGTCCACGTCGAACACGCCCACCTTGGCGCAATTGGGCATGCGTTCGGAAACGAGCTTCAGGATCTGATCGGCAGTGGTGGGCATGGGGGACCCTCTCGGTTCGGCGCCTCCCCAATGACGCCGCCGGAGCCGTAACGTTCCCTCGTCAGCCGCCTTTGCCGAGCGGAGGGCTGGGGAGATCCGAGACCTGGCGCTTCCCGTCGATCACGATCGGAGAGGCGAGCCCCGGCACGCCGCCGAGATCGAGCTTCATTCCGCGTGCGATGACCTGCGGATCGGCGAAGACCTGATCGACGGCGTTGATCGGCCCGGCGGGTATCCCTGCGCTCTCCAGCGCCTCCGCAAGCGGCTCGCGATGGCGGCTCCAGAGCGTGTGCTCCAGCAAAGGGACCAAAGCGGCACGGTTGAGGACGCGAGCGGGATTGGTGCGAAAGCGATCGTCCTCGGCCAGCTCCGGGAGGCCGAGGATCTCGCAGAGGCGCTGGAACTGTCGGTCGTTGCCGACGGCGATGATCATCTCGCCATCCGCCACCTTGAAAGCCTGGTAGGGCACGAGGTTGGCGTGGCCGTTGCCCATCCGGTGCGGCACCTTCCCCGATACCATCCAGTTCAGCGCCTGGTTGGCGAGCACGCCCACCTGCGTGTCGAGCAGCGCCATGTCGATATGGGCGCCGCGGCCGGTCCGGTCCCGCTCTCGAAGCGCGGCGAGGATGGCGACGGTCGAATAGAGGCCCGTGAAGAGATCGGCATAGGCGATGCCGGATTTCTGCGGCTCGCCGTCCGGCTCTCCAGTCAGCGACATGGCGCCGCCCATGCCTTGGATGATGAAGTCGTAGCCGGCCCGTGGCGCGTAGGGGCCGGTTTGGCCGAAGCCGGTGATCGAGCAATAGACGAGGCCGGGATTGAGCTCCGATAGGGATGGATAGTCGAGGCCGAAGCGGGCGAGGCCGCCGACCTTGAAATTCTCGATCAGCACGTCGGCTTCTGCGGCAAGCGCCCGCACCTGCTCCTGCCCCGAAGCGGTCTCCAGATCGATCGCGACGGAGGTCTTGCCGCGGTTGCAGGAATGGAAATAAGCCGAGGCACCGTCGGCCGCGAAGGGAGGCCCCCAATTTCGCGTGTCGTCGCCGACCCCCGGCCGCTCGACCTTGACGACCTCGGCGCCAAGGTCGGCCAGCAGCTGCCCCGCCCACGGCCCGGCCAATATCCGCGCCAGCTCAAGCACCTTGAGCCCGGCAAGCGGCTTATCCATCAGAAGGCGGCGATGCCCGTGATCGCCCGGCCGAGGATGAGGCCGTGCACATCGTGCGTACCTTCGTAGGTGTTGACCGTCTCGAGGTTCGCGGCATGGCGCATCACGTGGAATTCGGCGCTGATGCCGTTGCCGCCGTGCATGTCGCGCGCCACCCGCGCGATATCGAGCGCCTTGCCGACATTGTTGCGCTTGATGAGGCTGATCGTCTCCGGGATGAGCTCACCCTCGTCCATCCGCCGTCCCACACGCAGCGCCGCCTGGAGCCCGAGCGTGATCTCGGTGATCATGTTCGCAAGCTTCATCTGGACGAGCTGGGTCGCTGCCAACGGCCGGCCGAACTGCTTTCGGTCGAGCGTATAGGTGCGGGCGGCGTGGTAGCAGGCCTCGGCCGAGCCCATGGAGCCCCAGGCGATGCCGTAGCGGGCCCGGTTGAGGCAGCCGAACGGACCCTTGAGGCCGCTGACGTTGGGAAGGAGGTTCGCTTCGGGGACCTCGACGCCGTCCATGACGATCTCGCCGGTGATTGAGGCGCGGAGGCTGAGCTTCTCGCGGATCTTGGGCGCCGAGAGGCCCGGCATGCCCTTTTCGAGGATGAAGCCCCTGATCTTGCCGTCATGCGCATCCGACTTCGCCCAGACGACGAAAACGTCCGCGATTGGCGAATTGGTGATCCACATCTTGGAGCCGGTGAGGCGATAGCCGCCGTCCACCTTCTCGGCCCGCGTGCGCATGCTGCCGGGGTCGGAACCGGCGTCGGGCTCGGTGAGGCCGAAGCAGCCGATGAGCTCGCCCGACGCGAGGCCGGGGAGGTATTTCTGCTTCTGCTCCTCGGAACCGTAGGCGTTGATCGGGTGCATCACGAGCGAGGACTGCACCGACATCGCCGAGCGGTAGCCGCTGTCGACACGCTCGACCGCCCGGGCAACGAGGCCGTAGCTCACGTAGTTGAGGCCGGCGCCGCCATATTCCGTGGGGACGGTCGCACCAAGGAGGCCGAGCTCGCCCATTTCGCGCATGATCTCGCGATCGAAATCCTCGTCGAGATAGGCCTTCGTGACCCGGGGCAGCAGCCGCTCCTGCGCATAGCCTTCGGCGGTGTCGCGGACGAGCCGCTCCTCATCGCTCAATTGCGCGTCGAGCGCGAACGGATCCGCCCAGTCGAAGCTGGCGATGGTGGAGTGGGACATTCGTTCCTCTGGCGAAAAGGTGATGCCGCCCCTTCGCCTGTCGGGGCCGTCCTGTCTATACCCCGGAGGCCTTGGCGGCGGGTGCGGGACCGGGCCTCTGCTTCGCCCGGGCCTTCTCGAGCAGCAGCTGAGCAGCGGCCGCGAGGCCTGGATTGTGCGGGTTCGAAGCGAGCGGCAGCAGGATGTTCTCCGCCTCTTTGAAGCGGCCCCGGAGCAGCAGCAGATTGGCCGCGTTCATCGAAAGCTCGCTCACCTGCGGTGCAAGATCGTGGGCGAGGAGCAGCACCTCCATCGTATTGTCGCTGTTGAACTTCGGGTCGGTCGTCAGGCTTTCGCCGTAGCGGGCGAGCGTCGGCACGTGGAATTGATCGGCCTTGTGGGCGCGTACGAACCAGCTGCGCGCCTGCTTGAACAGCTCCGGCCTCGCCTGCCCTCCGGCCCGCCCGGCGCGAAGATAGTGCATCCCCTTAAGGTAAAGCAGCTCGGCGTCATTGGGAGCGGCGGCAAGGAGGGCGTCCGTCATCTTCTCCCCGGCGGCGGAATCGCCGTAGAGAACCTCCGCCTTGGCAAGCACGCGCTTCGCGAAAGCATCGTTCGGATATTTGGCGGCTTCGGTCCGGACACGCTCCAGAAAGGGTGCAACATGGGCCGGCCCGACCCCGATATGCATATTGGCCTCGGCCAGCAGCAGGGCGTCGGCGGAGGCGGGGAGCGCCTCCAGCTTCACCTGGGGAGCCGCGGCCGCGCTGGCGCGGGTGATTCTCGTGAACGTCATCTGGCGCGCCGCATAGGTCTGCACCGAGCGCTCGAACGCCCGAAGCTCGCCGAACTGCTCGGCAAACGCCTCCCGCGGCGGCTTTCCTGTCGCGATCGCGGTCAGATAGCTTCTGAACTTCTCCCGCCGCGCATCATCGCGCATCATGTAGTGCGAGAGCAACCAGCTTTGAGCGTAGAACAGGGATCGGTCCTGCGGATCCCTGGGAATGGGCTCGAACAGCACCTTCTCGAACGGCAGCCAGTGCGCGTTGCGGAGCCAGCCGGCGCGGTTGGCGCTCGGCTGCCCGAAATCGATGAACCTGTCCTTGAACTCCGCCGTCGCCACATATTCGGCGAATCCCTCCACGAACCAGGCCGGATACGCGCTAGGCCGATATTGGAGCATGAAGTGGTGGGCGATCTCGTGGAACAGGATTTCCTCGTTCCCGCCCCAGCCGCCGCCGCGATCGTCGACGAACGCGGCGATGCCGTTGGAATTGGCGGTGTAGAAGCCTGCGACGCTCGGCGGGAGGTCGCGCACGAGCCGCAGCTGCCCGCGGCCGCGGACGAGATAGACGCGGAGCTTGTTGGGGGCAGGGGGCTCGGTGACGCCGGTCAGGAGCCGCAGGAACTGGTGGTAATCCTCGAGCAGCGCCGCTTGCTCGCGCACCCGTCCTTCCGAGGCCTGCGAATAGAGGATGAAGTTGGGGCCTTCGGCCTTCCGCCATTCCGCCCAGGCAGGCGCAGCCGCAAGCAACGAAGCAGCCGCCGCGACCATCGCAGCCCATAACTTGTTTCGCATTTCTCTTATCCCACCAATAGCTTAGGCGGCTGTAGCCGAAAGCGGGAAAGCGGGCAAATCGGGTGCTGGCGGAGAGGGTGGGATTCGAACCCACGGTGAGCTTGCACCCACGGCGGTTTTCAAGACCGCTGCCTTAAACCACTCGGCCACCTCTCCCCGTGGGCGACGCCTTAAGCGGCAAGCGACGTTTCGTGCAAGCGGCGCGACGGAACCCATGTCATCGCAAAAGCGCTTGTGGCATCAGCGCCCCGATGTGGAGGGGGAGAAGTATGCGTACGTTCAGTCAGATGGTGGCGCTGGCATTGGCCGCGTTCCCGCCATTCAGCACCGCCAGCGCCGCGCCCGCCGTGGTCCAATATGGCGGCGGCCTCAGCCAGTCCGGGTTCGAGGCCTATCTTCCGCAGCTGCGGGCGGAAGCGCTCCGGTCGGGGGTGCGCCAGAGCACGATCGACGAAATCTTCCCGACGCTCCAGTTCAGCGCTCGGACGGTGGAACTCGACCAGGCGCAGCCGGGGGGCACTTCCGGCAACTCCGCCGCGCCCCCGTTCGCCCCTTATTACCGGCAGCATGTGAGCCCCGCGCTGATCAGCCGCGGCCATTCGCGCTACATGGAAAATCTCGGCCGCCTCAACGAAATCTCCCGACGCTACGGCGTGCAGCCGTCGGTGCTGGTGGCGATCTGGGGCAAGGAGACCAGCTACGGCAGCATCACGGGCGATTTCGACCTTCTCAATTCGCTTGCGAGCCTTGCCTATGAAGGCCGCCGGCGGCGGCTGTTCGCAGACGAGTTCATCGCGACGCTGAAGATGTACGAGCGCGGCTACCCGCGCAGCCAGCTCAAGGGAAGCTGGGCCGGAGCGACGGGACATCCCCAATTCCTCCCCTCCGTCTACCTCCGCGTCGCCCGCGACGGAAACGGGGACGGCCGCGCCGACATCTGGCGCAGCCACCTCGATGCACTCGCTTCGATCGCCAATTACCTGAGTAATGCCGGTTGGAAGCCGAACGTCAGCTGGGGCTATCGCGTAAACGTGCCCGCCGGGTTCGACCGCTCCGGCCTCCAGACGCGCCTCATCTCGCCGCGCTGCCCGCAGGTCTACGCGCGCCACACGCGCTGGATGAGCTTCGGCGAATGGCGCCGGCTCGGCATCCTGCCGGCGCTCGGCGGCCCCGGCGACAGCGAGATGGCGACGCTGCTGGAGCCGGACGGCCCCGGCCAGACCGCCTATCTCCTCACCAACAACTATCGGACCATCCTCGATTACAATTGCTCCAACTTCTATGCGCTGACGGTGGGGCTGCTGGCGGACGCGATTTCCCGCTGAAGCCGCTGGCGCCGGTGGAATCGAGCGATTAAGATCGCCGCGCGGCGCGGCCGCAGGGGCTCAACA
>NZ_DASVUE010000401.1:0-1910 GCF_036387215.1 Allosphingosinicella sp.
GGCAAGCGCTGCACGCTCCTCCTCGGTGGCGCCGATGCTGAGCTCGCGCGGCTGCCCGCCGAGCGTATCGACGCGGACGGTGCGGCTGAATTCGGGCGGGGTGCTCATGGCCGGGGTAACTCCCCTTCGAGCAGCCGGTTCAACGGCGCGGCATCCAGAGCGGCGCGGAAGCGGGCAAGCCGCTCGCTCACGAAGCGAACCGCCTCGTCGGATGGCGGCGCATCGTGGAAGATGTTGCGCGAGACGACTTCCCGATAGTCGCCGCCGGCGCCGACGGAGCGGAAGGCGCTGAGGCGGCCGCCGAGCGCGCCGACCATCTTGCCGACATGCTTGCCCACCATGAGGTCGCCGATGCCGATCTGCCGCACCGTCCCTTCCATGTCGTCGATGAAGAGCTCGGTGAGCATCACCGATGCGGCGCGGGTCCGCTCTTCCTCCCGCTCAAGCCGGATCAGGACCAGAGCGAGCAAGGCGGCGATCATGTCGAAGCGGCCGTCGATCGTGTCCGGGACCTGGCCTTCAAGATACCAGGCGGGATCGCGGCCGGCGTTCACCACCCGATCATAAAGCGGGCGATAGGCTTCCCGCTCGCGCCTGCCACCGAAGATACGCGTCAGGAAAGACACTTGGGTTCCTTGTTGAAGCTGCGGCCGCACACTTGCGCCACTGGGTCGATCCTGCATATTGGGGTGCAAGGGCCCGGGCCGCAAGGCGCGCCGGCGCGTGGCGGTGCACTGCACATTTCAGGAGATTTTCCGAACATGACTCTCAGGCTGAGAAAAAGCGTGCTGCTGGCGGCGGCGCTGGGCGCCGCGGTCGCGACCGGCGGCTGCACCAGGATCCAAAGCCATCAGGGCCATCTGCTGGACGAGACGCTGGTCGGTTCGGTGCGGCCCGGGGTCGACAACAAGGAATCGGTGGAAGGCACGCTCGGCCGCCCGAGCTTCGTCGGCCAGTTCGATGAGCGCGACTGGTATTATGTGTCGAGGAACACGAAGCAGCTCGCCTTCGCTGGCCCGCGCCCGAGCGAGCAGACCGTGCTCCACATCCGCTTCGACGAAGCCGGCAAGGTCGCTTCGGTGGAGCGGACCGGGCTCGAGCGGGTCGCCTCGATCTCGCCGATGGGCGACAAGACGCCGACCCTCGGCCGCAACCGCAGCTTCTTCGAGGAACTGTTCGGCGGCATCGGCCAGGTCGGCTCCAGCGGGCAGCCCGGCCAGACCGCCGACAACCCGCGCTAGCGCGCGATCCCGCCGGCGGCGAGCACCGCCAGGGTTACCAGGTCGGACGCGGTGGCGGTCATCGCCGCCACCTGCACCGGCTTCGACATGCCGACCAGCATCGGGCCGATCACGGCATCGCCGCCGAGCTCGCGAAGCAGCTTCGCCGAGAGGTTCGCGGACTGGAGCCCCGGCATGATCAGGACATTGGCGGGCCCGGAGAGGCGGCTGAACGGGTAGATCCTCTGCAGCGTCGGGTTGAGCGCCACGTCCGGCGCCATCTCACCCTCATATTCGAAATCGACCTGGCGTTCGTCGAGCAGCTTCACCGCGACCCGGATATTGTCGAGGAAGGTGCCCTCGGGATTACCGAACGTCGAGTACGATAAAAAGGCGACCCGCGGCTCGTGCCCCATCCGCCGCGCGACCGCCGCAGTGTGGGTGGCGATGTCGACGAGCTGCGCCGCGTTGGGCCGCTCGGTCACGGTCGTGTCGGCCATGAAGATCGTATGGCTCTGCCCGACGAGCACGTGCACTCCGAACGGAGTGACGCCCTCGGCGGGATCGATCACCCGGCGGATCTCGCGGATCGTCTGCGCATAGGGGCGAGTGACGCCGGTGATCATCACGTCCGCTTCGCCCATGCAGAGCAGCAGCGAGGCGAAGATGTTCCGGTCCTGGTTCACGAGC
>NZ_DASVUE010000402.1:0-4629 GCF_036387215.1 Allosphingosinicella sp.
CCTGGAGATCGACTTCGACGCCGGGGACGGCGCGGAGCGCATCGGCGACGGTACCGGTCTGCACCTGCAGATCGTTCGCGATGTTGAAGCTCGTGCGGTCGGACGATCCCACCACCTCCGATCGCGTGCCGGTGACCACCAATTCGGTCGGCTTCTCGCCCGCCTGGCTCTGCTGCGCCCCGCCTTGCGGAGAGGATTGAGCCGGCCGTTGGGGCGCGGTCTGCGCCCATGCGCCGCCCGGAGCCGCCAGGCATGCTGCCAGGGCAAGGGCCGAGCCGTAGATCCGAAGGTGCGTCGTCTGCATTGAATGTCCGCCTTTATGTGCCGGCCCTCGCGGCCGATCTTTCGAAGAGAGTGGTTGCGTGCGGCCTTCTAGGCACCGGATGTGCAGAAGCGATGTGCGAGGCGTGAAATCTCGCTGAAATCCGTGCTCGAGGCGCTGGTCGGGAGGTGCAAGCGAGGCTCCATCATGTGTCTTATGTCATTAAGACAGCAAGACACGTGGTCGTCAACCCACCTGAGCTCCGCCGAAGCCCCGTTCAAGGTTACGCGACTGGTCCTCATCGGCTCGTCCGTTCGGGCGCTTGCAAGCGGCGGCGACCGGGGGCATCGCCTTCTGCATGATCGAGCTCGACGAGGAACAGCAGCGCGCCCGCGAGTGGTTCGAGGCGCTTCGCACCCGCATCTGCGCGGAATTCGAAGCGATCGAGCGCGAGGCTGGGAGCGATGCCGCCTTCGCCTACACGCCCTGGGACCGCACCGATCCCGACGGCTCACCCGGGGGCGGCGGCGTTCGCGGGCTGATGAAGGGTAAGGTGTTCGAGAAGGTCGGAGTGAATGTCTCGACCGTCGGGGGGCGCTTCAGCGGCGACTTCGCGAAGACGATCCACGGCGCCGAGGAGGATCCGAGCTTCTTCGCAACCGGCATCAGCCTCGTCGCGCACATGGCCAACCCGCACGTGCCCGCAGTGCACATGAACACGCGCTTCCTCGCCACCACCCGGCGCTGGTTCGGCGGCGGCGCGGACTTGAACCCTCCCCTTCCCTATGAGGAAGACACGGCCGAATTCCACGCCGCCCTCCGCGCCGCCTGCGCGGGGCACGATCCGACCTATTATCCCCGCTTCTCGAAATGGGCAGAGGAATATTTCTACATCCCCCACCGCGGCGTCCACCGCGGCGTCGGCGGCATCTTCTACGACCATCTCGAAGGTCCGTTCGAACCCGCCTTCGCCTTCACCCGAGCCGTCGGCGAAGCCTTCCTCGACGTTTTCCCCCGCCTCGTCCGGCGGCGGATGAACCAGCCCTTCACCGAAGCGGACAAAGCCCGTCAGCTCGAATGGCGCGGCCGCTACGCCGAATTCAACCTCATCTACGACCGCGGCACCCTGTTCGGCCTCAAGACCGGCGGCAACGTCGACGCCATCCTCATGAGCCTTCCCCCGGAAGCGACGTGGAGCTGATTAATTCCTCGCCGAGCTTGCTCGGGGAGGGGGGCCATGCGAAGCATGGTGGAGGGGCAAGCACGTGCGCAAGGACATCTCACCCAAAGGCACCACCCGAAGCGTCCGTCGCGCCCGTCGCCTTCGCCGCACGATGAGCCTTCCCGAAATCCTGCTCTGGCAGGTGCTTCGCGAAAAACCCGCCGGCCTCAAATTCCGCCGCCAGCACCCGACTGGCCCCTACGATCTCGACTTCTACTGCAACGACGCCCGCCTGGCGGTCGAGGTAGACGGCGAAGCGCACGAGCGCGGCGACCGGCCGGCGAGGGACGCCGCCCGTGATCGCTGGATGCGCGACAAGGGGATCGAAACGATGCGGATCCCCGCATTTGAGGTCCTTGCCGACCTGGAATCCGTAATTCGCGGAGTAATCGCCGAAGCAACGGCGCGCCTCCCAAATTCCTCCCCCAGCTCGTCTGGGGGAGGGGGACCGGCGAAGCCGGTGGAGGGGCCGGCGCAAGCCCGGGAATCGGCGCCAGCCCCTCCACCCCCGCCTTGCGGCGGCGGTCCCCCTCCCCGAGACGAGCTCGGGGAGGACCGACAATGAGCCTGACCCCACTCCCCCACAACCACATCGGCGCGGTCGTTACTTACCTTGAGATGCGGGAGCGGCCCCGCCCGCGGCCGTTGCCCGACTCGCAGCTTCGGCTGGTCCGGTGGGGGCACATCGATCCGGCTAAGTACCGCATCCTCTTCCGGCGCGTCGGCGGGCCGTGGCTCTGGTATTCGCGGCTGGCGATGGACGATGCGGCGTTGGTGGCGGCGGTGGCCGAGGTGCACGCGGTAGTCGATCCGCGCGGCATCGAGGTTGGGATGCTGGAGCTCGATTTCCGCAAATCCGGCGAATGCCTGATCCGGTTCCTCGGGCTGGTTCCGGAGCTTGCCGGCAAGGGCCACGGCAAGTGGCTGTTCGCGCAGACGCTTGCGCTCGCCTGGCGGAAGGGCGTGGAGCGGGTGCACGTCAACACCTGCTCGCTCGATCATCCCGCGGCGCTCCCCTCCTATCTAAAGGCCGGCTTCACCGCTTATGCCCGGGCGCTCGAAAGCTTCCCTGACCCGCGCCTGCTCGGGCTTCTGCCCGAGGACTCGGCGCCTCAGCTTCCGCTCGTCCGCCCCGCCAGCTGAAGGTAGATGCGCGAGATAATCGTCGTGAAGTAGACGATAAAGACCGCGTTGAACACGCCGCCGATCAGCAGCATCAGCAATCCCGCGACATTGTCCGGCTCCGGCCGCCCCGCGACCAGGGCGACGATGATCCCGAGGACCGCCGTGGCCGCGAACATCATGATGAAAGCGGCGATCACGAACAGGAGCGCGAAGCCGAGCAGCTTCCAGAAGCGGCCGGCCGTAAGGTCCCAGCTGCGCCGCAGGATCGCCACCGGGCCGCCGCTTTCCGCCGCGGCGACGGCCGTCATCAGCATGAGGCGGATCCAGACGAACAGGAACACGATCAGGAACAACAGCATCGCGAGCGCTATACGCCCCGCCGCTTCCCTGTTGCCGGGCGCCATATCCTCGGGCGCGATGCCGAGCAGGAGAATGAGCGGGATCATGAGGATCACCGCAGCCAGCCCGACGAGCAGGCTTGCACCGAACAGCGGCAGGAAGCGCCTGAAGCCGAGGGCGATCGCCTTGCCGACGACATTCTCGCGATCGAGCGCGAGCGCCGAGATCGCAAGCGTGCCGACGATGCTGAGCACGACCACCACCACCATCAACAGCACCCACAATCCGGTGCCGGCCCCACCCTCGGGGCTGACCAGCCTCGGCGCCAGCGCCTGGACGACGATGCTCGGCAGGGCCATGAGCGCGAAAGCGATCGTGAACAGCGCTCCGAGATTGTCCTTCACGAACCGCGCCGTCTCGTTCCACGCGGTGGTAATCGATAGTGCCTTCATGCCGTCCCCTGTCTAGAAGCGAACTATGCGCAACCCCGCCCGAGCAGGCAACCACAGTCTTGCCGAGCAGCCGAGACCCGCGGACGCCGGAGCCGTGTTTCCCGCCGGAGACATCGAATGGCGCGTCACGCCCGGCCTTACGCCCTATCCGGAGGCGCTTGCGGAGATGGAGCGGCGCGTGGAGGCGATCCAGGCGGGGACTGCGCCCGAGCTCGTCTGGCTGCTGGAGCATCCGCCGCTCTTCACTGCCGGCACCAGCGCCGATTCGGCGGAGCTGTTCAACCCGCAGGGCTTCCCCGTCTACGAGGCCGGCCGCGGCGGCCGCTACACCTATCACGGGCCGGGGCAGCGGGTCGGCTATGTGGTGCTCGATCTCAACCGCCGCGGCCGCGACGTCAGGGCGTTCGTCCACGCGCTCGAAGGCTGGCTCATCGACGCTCTCGCACAGCTCGGCGTTTCCGCCTTTGCGGTTCCGGATCGGATCGGCATCTGGGTGAAGCACGGGAATACGGAGGCGAAAGTAGGTGCGATCGGGGTCCGGGTGCGCCGCTGGGTCACCATGCACGGCTTCTCGATCAACGCCGATCCGGAACTTTCTCACTTCTCAGGCATAGTCCCGTGCGGTATTGCCGAGTTTCCAGTGACCAGCCTCGGCGAAATGGGAGTGTCTCAAGGACAGGAACGTTTCGATCTGGCACTGAGGCAGGGTTTGGGCCGTTTCCTGTTCTCTCTCGAGGGGAGAATCGAGAAGGCTTGAGAGCCCCCCTTTTTCCGTCTAATGTAGCAAACTGATTTGGTAGAAAAAACGGGCCAACCCCGCCAAATCTTCAATCTAGGGAGTTTCTAAATGCGTGACATCTTCAAGAAAGCAATGACCGGTTCGATGCTCGCCGGTGCCCTCCTCGTCGCGGCTTGCGGCGGCGGCGGCAACGAAGCTGCGAACAACACCGCCGGCACCGAAATGGATGCCACGGATCCGATGATGGAAGGCACCACCAACGACGTGACCGCCATCGACGGCGCCAACGGCGCTGACGCCAACCTCGGCATGGATGCCAACATGGGCACCACCACCGGCGGCAACACCACCACCGGCAACACCACCACCGGCGGCAACACCACCACCGGCGGCGACACCGGCGGCAACGCGACCAACGGAATGTAATTTCCGAAGGCGCAACGCTTTCGAAAGGGCCGTCCGGGCGACCGGGCGGCCTTTTCTTTTTCGG
>NZ_DASVUE010000403.1:0-2095 GCF_036387215.1 Allosphingosinicella sp.
ACGATCTACATCGCCCACCTCACCAGCAACGATTTCGCGGCCGGCTTCGATCACGTCTTCTACGGCTGGATCTTCTTCGCGCTCGTGATCGCCCTGCTGATGGCGGCCGGCTGGCCCTTCTTCGATCGGAAGCCGGGCGACAAGTGGTTCGATCCCGCCGCGCTGCAACCGGTCCGGCCGGCCTCCTCGCGGATCCCCTATGTCGCAGCCGCCGCAGCAGCGCTGGCCGCCGCACCGTTGCTCTGGTCCTCCGCAATAGCATCCGCCGCCGCAGCGGCTCCGGCAGACATCCTGCTGCCCCAAGTTCCGGGCTGGCAGCGCGTCGCCGACGAGAGCGGCCGGCCCTGGCAGCCTCATTATGCCGGCGCCGACGTGATCCGCATCGGCCGCTATCGGAACCACGCAGGCCAGAAGGTCGATCTCGCCATCGCGCTCTTCGCTCGCCAGGAAGAGGGGCGCGAGCTCGTCGGTTTTGGCCAGGGCGCCGCTGGCCCCAACAGCGGCTGGGCCTGGACCGCCACCGGCCCCGCGCCCGCATACGGCCGGCTCGACCGGATCCAGTCCTTCGGCACCTTCCGCGAAGTCGCCACCTTCTACCGTGTCGGCCAAATCCTCACCGGAAGCCCGCTCGAGGTGAAGCTCGAAACGGTGAAGACCCGCCTCCTCGGCGGCCCGCAGCGGGCGGTCGCGGTGACGGTCTCGGCCGACGGCGCCGCTCCCCGTCCCGCCATCGATGCGTTCATCCGGGCTCTGGGTCCGATCGATCGCCTTGCCGACGAGGCCGCTGGTCTGCCAAGTCGCTGATCATGTGCGGCATCGCAGGCATCTTCCACCCGAGCGTCCCGAAGCCAGTCGATCCGGCGCGCGTGGCGACGATGACCGACGTCCTCGCCCACCGCGGTCCTGACGGAAGCGGCGTCTGGACTGCACCCGGAATCGGCCTCGGCCACCGCCGCCTCTCCATCATCGATCTGGAAGGCGGCGCTCAGCCGATGCTGACGCCCGACGGCCAAGTCGCAGTCTCCTATAATGGCGAAATCTACAATTTCCTCGAAGTGCGGGCCGAGCTCGAGACCAAGGGCCACGTCTTCGAGACGGACAGCGACACCGAAGTGATCCTCGCCGGCTGGCGGCAATGGGGGCCGGACGCGCTCACCCGCTTCAACGGCATGTTCGCCTTCGCGCTTTACGACGCGCAGCGGGACGCGCTCTTCCTCGCCCGCGACCGACTCGGTGTGAAGCCGCTTTTCTATGCGGAGCTTCCTGACGGCGCCCTCATCTTCGCGTCCGAGCTGAAGGGCCTTCTCGCCCATCCGCTTTTCCGAGGCAGCCCGAACCCGCAGGCGATCGAGGACTATCTCGCCTTGGGCTACGTCCCCGACGACACCTCGATCGTCGCCGGCGTCAAGAAGCTCCCAGCCGGCCACTTTCTCCTAATCCAGCGCGGGCGTCCGGTGCCGCAGCCGGTGCAATATTGGGACGTGGATTTCTCGAGCCCCACCGCCCGCTCGCCCCGCAAGCTCCGCGGAGAGCTTACCGAGCACCTGCGCACCGCCGTCCGCTCGCGGATGATCGCCGACGTGCCGCTCGGCGCCTTCCTCTCCGGCGGCGTCGACAGCTCCGCCGTGGTCGCCTTCATGGCCGAGGCGAGCCGCGGCGCGGTCGAGACCTGCTCGATCGGCTTCGACCAGGCCGACCTCGACGAGACCCGCTACGCGCAGATGGTCGCGGACCGCTTCGCCACCAATCACCGCAGCCGCATCGTCGCTTCCGACGATTTCAGCCTGATCGACACGCTCGTCCACGCCTTTGACGAGCCCTTCGCCGATGCCTCGGCTCTCGCCACCTACCGGGTCTCCGAGCTTGCCCGCGAGAAGGTGACGGTTGCGCTGTCGGGCGACGGCGCCGACGAGACGATGGCAGGCTATCGCCGCTACCGGATGTTCATGGCCGAGGAGCGGGCGAGGGGGCTCCTTCCCGCCGGCGTGAAGCGCGCCGTCGCTGCCATCGGCAACGTCTACCCCAAGCTCGATTGGGCGCCGCAATTCCTCCGCGCCAAGACGACATTGCAGTCGGTCGGACGCACCAGCGAGGA
>NZ_DASVUE010000404.1:0-2255 GCF_036387215.1 Allosphingosinicella sp.
CCGGGGAGGCGAATTGCGCGGGCTGCCGCCCTGCGTTATAGGCCTCCCCTCCCGCCCCGCCCGCGCGTCCGGCTACGACGCCGCGTTCGGGGCGCGCCTTTTTTGAGCCGGAGGCTTTTGCCGATGTCCCGCCGCCGCCAGATCTACGAAGGCAAGGCCAAGATCCTCTACGAGGGTCCGGAGCCGGGCACGCTCATCCAGTATTTCAAGGACGATGCGACCGCCTTCAACGCCCAGAAGAAGGGCACGATCTCGGGCAAGGGCGTGCTCAACAACCGCATTTCCGAGCACATCTTCACGATGCTCGGCCAGATCGGCATCCCGACCCACTTCATCCGCCGCCTCAACATGCGCGAGCAGCTGATCCGGCAGGTCGAGATCATCCCCATCGAGGTGGTGGTGCGCAACGTCGCCGCAGGCACGCTATCGAAGCGGCTCGGCATCGAGGAGGGCACCCAGCTTCCCCGCACGATCCTCGAATATTTCTACAAGGACGATGCGCTTGGCGATCCGATGATCGCCGACGAGCATATCGCCTGCTTCGGCTGGGCGAGCCAGGAGGAGATGAACGACATCGCCGATATGGCGGTGCGCGTGAACGACTTCATGTGCGGCCTGTTCGCCGGCATCGGCATCCGCCTCGTCGACTTCAAGCTCGAGTTCGGCCGCATCTGGGAGAATGAATATTCGCGCGTGATCCTGGCCGACGAGATCAGCCCGGACGGCTGCCGCCTCTGGGACATGGCTTCGGGCGAGAAGCTCGACAAGGACCGCTTCCGCCGCGATCTCGGCGGCGAGGCCGAAGCCTATCAGGAAGTCGCGCGGCGGCTCGGCCTGATGCCCGAAGGCGAGCCGAACATGGTCCTCGACCTCGACAAGCACCGTAAGAAGCGGGGCCGATAGGGGGCGATCGGAGGCCGGCATGAAGATGGTGCTCCGCTCCGCCCTCCTCCCTTCACTGGCGCTGCTCGCCGGCTGCACCGCCGTCATCGACCAGTCGAGCTTCTTCCCCCAAAGCGCGGCCGCGCCGCAGGCGAAGCTGACGCCGCCCGCCGGCTACGTGATGGACGACCGGATGGTGGAGCTTCCGGGCCTCGGAACGATGCATGTCGTCCGCCTCGACAATCCGGCGAGCGAGGCGACGCTCATCTACAGCGGCGGCAATATGAGCTTCGTGGCCACCCAGAGCGGACACGCGGCCGTGCTTGCGCGTGCGATCGGCGCCGATCTCATCTTCTACGATTATCCCGGCCGGGGCGGCACCACCGTGCCGCCGACGATCGACGCCTCGATTGCGGCCGGGCCCGCGCTGCTTCAGCGCCTGCGCGAGCTGGGATGGATCGGGCGCGGCCCGCTGTTCGCCTACGGCCTGTCGTTCGGAGGAAGCCAGGCCGCGGCGATGGTGCGCGGGGGCGGCTTTGGCGGTCTGATCATCGAGGGCAGCGCCGCCGACATCGCCTCCGTCGGCCGCAACTTCATCCCCCCGGTGGCGCGCCCGTTCGTGAAGCTGAGCGTCGATCCCGAGCTCCACCGCTTTGACTATCTTGGCTATGCGGCCGCCGCGCGCACGCCGGTCCTGCTGCTCTCCTCCCGGAGCGACGACATCGTCCGGGACCGAAACATGAGCGATTTCCAGCGGCAGCTTCAGGAGCGCGGCAGCGAAGTCACCTTCGTCTCAGTGCCGGGAGGCCACGGCACTGCCTTGCTGCAGCCCGCCGCCATTGCTGCGATCCGCGACTTCTTCGGCCGCAACTCCGCCAGGTAGCGGATCAAAAGAAAGCCCGCCGGTCTCGGGACCGGCGGGCTCCTTTCTCCACCCTCTCCGGTAGATTTATTTGGCTGCTTCGCGCGGGCCGCCCATCGCGACCTGGGTAGCGGCGGCGGCGCGGCGCTGAACGGCGACGAGGTAGTCGCTCGACTGCATGAAGGGGACCGGGTTCACGGCCTTGCCGTCGATCCGCACTTCGTAATGGAGGTGGCTGCCCGTCGAGCGGCCGGTCGAGCCCATATAGCCGATCAGCTGGCCGCGGGTGACGCGCTGGCCGGCCTGCACCAGCGAGCGGGTGAGGTGGCCGTAGCGGGTCTGGATGCCGCGGCCGTGGTTCAGCTCGACGAGGTTGCCGTAGCCGCCATTGTTGTATTCGGAGCGGCCGACATACCCGTCGGCGGTCGCGTAGATCGGGGTTCCCATCGGGCCTGCGAGGTCGATCCCGGCGTGCATCGCGGCGCGGCCCTTGAACGGATCGGAGCGGACT
>NZ_DASVUE010000405.1:0-1974 GCF_036387215.1 Allosphingosinicella sp.
CGCGCCGCCCGCTGGCCGACGAAATCGTCCAGCGTCTTCGGCCGAAGCGCGGCGTCGATATCCTCGGGGCGCCGGTCGCCGGAGATGATGCGGTCCTGCTCCACAGGCGCCAGCTTTACCGCAACCGACTCCGCTGTCTAACCCTAACGCGCGACCTTCTTGAGCGCGGAGCGAACCAGCGCGTCGAGGGTCGCTTCCGAGCCCAGCTCGGCCTCTGCTTTGGCCACTGCGGCCGAGGCTTCGGCGGGGCGGAAGCCGAGGTTGAGCAAAGCGGAGACCGCGTCGGCGCCGACGCCTTTGGGCGCCGGCGCAGTGGCCCCGCTTCCGAGCACCACGCCGCCCGCTTTGTCCTTAAGCTCGTTGACGATCCGTTGGGCGAGTTTAGGCCCGACGCCCTGCGCACGAGCCACCATCGCGTGGTCGCTGCCGGCAATGGCGCGGTGCACCTCGTCGACCGAAAGGGCGGAGAGGATCGCAAGCGCGACGCGTGCGCCGACGCCCTGCACCGAGGTCAGCAGCCGGAACCAGTCCCGCTCCTCGGCCGTGGCAAAGCCGATCAGCCGGATGTCGTCCTCCGACACCTGCATCTGCGTGTGCAGCACCACCTCGCCGCCGACGGCCCCCAGCTGGGACAGCGTCCGGGTGGAAGCGAAGACGAGATAGCCTACGCCGGCGACGTCGATCACGACATGGTCGGCCGAGAAGCTGTCGAGCAGGCCGCGGAGCTTGGCGATCACGCCGCTCGGCCTTTCATTGCGCGCGCGCTGGCAAGGTGATGGGCATGGGTGATCGCCACGGCCAGCGCATCCGCCGCGTCGGCGCCGGCGATCTTCACCCCCGGCAGGAGACGCCCGACCATCGCATGCACCTGGCTCTTCTCGGCGCCGCCCGTCCCGACCACCGCCTTTTTCACCAGCCGCGGCGCATATTCGCCGACCGGCACGGACAGGCTCGCCGCCGCCAGCAAGATGACGCCGCGGGCCTGCCCGAGCTTCAGCGTCGATTGCGGATTGTCGTTGACGAACACCTCCTCGACCGCAGCCGCCTCCGGCAGGTGAAGCGCCAACACGCCCAGCAGCTCCCCATGGAGCGCCACCAGCCGCTCGGGAAGCGCGGCCTTCGCATCGGTGCGGATATGGCCGTTGCCGATATGGCTCAGCCGGTTTCCATCGGCCGCGATCACGCCCCAGCCCGTGCAGCCGAGCCCGGGATCGAGGCCGACGATGATCATAAGCGGGGCACTAAGCCAGCCGCTCCATCACCTCGTCCGGCACTTCGTAATTGCCCCAGACGGTCTGGATATCGTCGTCATCCTCGAGCGCGTCGATCAGCTTCACGAGCTGCCCCGCATCGTCGCCGCCGACCTCGACCGGCGTCTGCGGGCGCCAGGCGAGCTTGGTGCTCTCCGGCTCTCCGAGGCTCGCCTCGAGCGCCTTGGCCACCTCGTGCAGATCCTCCTGCGCGGTCCAGATCTGGTGACCGTCCTCGTCCGACTCCACGTCCTCGGCACCAGCCTCGATCGCTGCTTCGAAGATCTTGTCCGTATCGCCC
Source organism: Allosphingosinicella sp. (assembly GCF_036387215.1). GTDB lineage: Bacteria > Pseudomonadota > Alphaproteobacteria > Sphingomonadales > Sphingomonadaceae > Allosphingosinicella. The sequence goes on from NZ_DASVUE010000405.1 coordinate 1,552, forward strand.
GCCGAGGCCGGATAGGTGATGAGGCCAAGCCGGCTGAAGCCATGGCTGACGGAGCCCGAAGCGCCCAGATTGCCGCCGTTCTTCGAGAAGATGGTGCGCACGTTCGTTGCGGTGCGGTTGCGGTTGTCGGTCAGCGCCTCGACGATCAGCGACACGCCGCCCGGCCCGAAGCCTTCGTAGCGCAGCTCCTCGTAATTGTCGGCATCGCCCATCGACGATTTGTCGATCGCGCGCTGGATATTGTCCTTCGGCATCGACTGCGCCTTGGCCGCCATCACAGCGGCGCGGAGGCGCGGATTCATGTCGGGATCGGGCGTGCCCATTTTCGCGGCGACGGTGATCTCGCGCGAAAGCTTCGAAAACATGGCCGAGCGCTTCTTATCCTGAGCGCCCTTGCGATGCATGATGTTCTTGAACTTGCTA
>NZ_DASVUE010000406.1:0-2522 GCF_036387215.1 Allosphingosinicella sp.
ACCTCCTCGTAGAATTGGGTGAGGAAGCTCGACAGAACCTCGTCCTCGGGCACATCGCTGGTGTGCGCCGGGAAGAAGCTGCGATGGCCCCAATTCTGGCCGCCGCGGATGAAGAAGGCCTGGATGCACATCGTGCCGCCCTTGCAGGCGAGTGCGAAGATGTCGGCGTCCCCGAGCCCCTCCGCGTGGATGGTCTGTGTGCCCTGGATGTAGGTGAGCGCACGGAGGCGGTCGCGGTAGACCGCGGCCAGCTCGAAATCCATCGCTTCGGCCGCCTGGTTCATCAGCCCGCCGAGCTTCGCCTGCACCTTCGTCGAGCGGCCGCCGAGGAAGTCCTTCGCGTCCTGGATGAGCTCGGCATAGCCCGCCTTGTCGATCCGCTCCACGCAGGGCGCTGAGCAGCGCTTGATCTGGTAGAGCAGGCACGGGCGCGCGCGGTTGGCGAAGAAGCTGTCGGTGCAGCTCCGGAGCAGGAACAGCTTCTGCAGTGCCGTCAGGGTGGTGCGGACCGAGCCGGTGCTTGCGAACGGCCCGTAATATTGCCCCTTCGCCCGCCGCGCCCCGCGATGGAGCTGGACCCGCGGATAGGGATGGTCCTCGCGCAGGAGGATGAACGGGAAGCTCTTATCGTCGCGGAGGAGGACGTTGTAGGGCGGCCGGTAACGCTTGATCAGCTGCGCCTCGAGCAGCAGCGCCTCCGCCTCGGTATTGGTGGTGACGATCAGCATCGAGCGGGTCTGCGCCACCATCCGCTGCAGCCGCTTCGTCAGGCGCGAGACCTGGGTGTAGTTGGTGACGCGGTTCCTCAGCGCCCGCGCCTTGCCGACGTAGAGCACCTCGCCGCGCGCATCGAGCATCCGATAGACGCCCGGGCGCACCGGCAGCGTCTTCACCACCTGGCGGATGGCCGCAACACCGGCGTCGATGTCCGGCTGATCGGACCCGCGCACCGTGTAGGCGGATTTTTCCTCGTTGAAGCGGTCGGAGGTCGTGTCGGTCACGGGAGGGATTTAGGAAGCGGCGGGCGGATAAGCCAGCCGCGCTCCGAAGGTCACGAATGTCACGAATGTCACATGGAAGCGCGGGGGGTGTCCTGCCCGAGCGCCTTCAGTCAGGGTCGATTCGTTCGCGAGTTTGGCGGGGAATCTCATCGCTGAGTATGAAGCAGATGAAATCCTATTTTGGAAGGGCGGTCGGCGGGGCACATCGGCTGAACCGGAGCCGATGGCCGAGCAGGCATCCTCGCGGGCATCAAGCTCGCTCGGCTGCCTCACCCACCCCGACCCCTCCCTTCCAGGGAGGGGAGACCCGTCAATGCGTGCGGCCGAGGCCGGCGATGGTCTGATCGACCATCGCCCGGTCGGCATTGGCGTCGTGCTGCTCGGCGATCAGGCGGGCGGCGGCGGCGGCGGCGGCGGTGACCGCGCGGGCGCGGACTTCGGCGACTGCGCTGCGCTCGGCGGCGGCGATCTTGTCCTCGGCCATGCGCTGGCGGCGCTCGACGAGGGCGGCGCTGTCGAGCTTCGCCTGCTGCACGATCGCCTCGGCTTCGTGACGCGCGCGATCGAGGATGGTCTGGGCCTCGGCTGCGGCGCCCGCCGACTTGGCTTCATATTCGGCGCGAAGCGCTTCGGCTTCGGCGCGGAGGCGGGAGGCCTCCTCGAGCTGCTCCCGGATGCCCGCGATCTTCTTGTCGAGGGCGCCGCCGATCGCGGCCGGCACCTTCTTCCACAGCATCAGCGCGATGACGACCAGCATCGCCAGCGCAACCCATGCGGTGGCGTTGAGGCCAAGCGCTGCGGGATCGGCATGCGGCGCTTCCCCGTGGCCGCCGTCCGCCGCGGTAGACGCGATCGCATCCTCGCCGCCGTGCGGCATTGCGCCGTGCTCGCCCTTGGTAGACTGAGCCTGGAGATCACGCTCCACGGCCGCGCTGTTGGCCGGATCAGCCATGAGCCAGTTCCTCCCGAACCGCTGCAGCCGCCTGCTCGCGGGACACGTTAGTGCCGGCAAGCTTCGCGACCATCTCCTGGGCAGCCTCGGCGGCAACCGCGTCGAGCTCCGCGAAGGCGGCCTCGGCGGCGCGCCGGATCTCAGCCTCGGCGGTTCCGACGCGCGCGCCGATCTCCGCATCGGCGGCCTTCACGCGCTGCTCGGTCTCCAAGGCAGCCGCCTGCTTGGCCGCCTGAGTGACCTTGAGGCCCTCGGCGCGGTTCGCCTCGACCTGGGCGCGATACGCCTCCTCCCGCTGGTCCGCCTCGGCGCGGGCGCGCTCCGCGGCGGCGAGATCGTCCGAGATGCGGCGGTCGCGCTGGTCGACCGTCGCCTCGATCTTCGGGAGCATCCCGCGGCCGATGACCGCGTAGATGAGCCCGAACGACACGATCAGCCAGAACAGCTGCGACGCGAAGATCTCGGAGATCTGGGATATTTGAGGCATTTACCGCGCTTTCGCTTCGTTGTGCGGCTTAGGCGCCGCCGACCACGAAGAGCAGGATCATCGCAACGACGAACGCCAGCAG
>NZ_DASVUE010000407.1:0-2328 GCF_036387215.1 Allosphingosinicella sp.
CAAAAGAGCGGCCCGCCCGCGTTCACCTGATCGCCGCCGCGCGCCCCAATTTCATGAAGGTTGCGCCGCTCTGGCACGCGCTGAGCGAGGCGCCTGATTTCGAGCCCGTGCTGATCCACACCGGCCAGCATTACGACGTCAACATGTCGGATGCGATTTTCGCGGACCTCCGCCTGCCCGAGCCCGACCATCATCTCGGCGTCGGGTCCGGGAGCCATGGCGAGCAGACCGGCGGCGTGATGATCGCCTATGAGAAGATCGCGCTCGCGGACCGGCCCGACTGGCTGGTCGTGGTCGGAGACGTCAATTCGACCGCCGCCTGCGCCCTCGTCGCGGCCAAGCTCCGCTTCCCGGTAGTGCATCTCGAAGCCGGCCTCAGGAGCCGCGACCGCGACATGCCCGAGGAGATCAACCGCCTCGTTACCGACGTGCTGGCGGACGTGCTCTGGACGCCCTCGCCCGACGCCGACCGGAACCTCGCCGCCGAGGGCATCCCCGCCGCCCGCGTCACCCGCGTCGGCAATATCATGCTGGACAGCTTCGAGCTCGTTCGCCCCGCGATCGAAGCCGCCGCCGTGCCCGCCGAGCTCGGGCTCGATCACGGACGCTACGGCATCGTCACGCTCCACCGTCCGTCCAACGTCGACGATCCCGTGCAGCTCGCCCGGCTGGTCGAGGCCCTGGTCCAGGTGCAGGCGCGGCTGCCGCTCGTCTTCCCGCTCCACCCGCGCACCGCGCAGCGGCTGGGCGCCGCCGGCCTCCGCGCCAGCCTCGAAGCCGCCGGCGTGAAGCTGATCGATCCCGTGCCCTACGTTCGCTTCATGAGCCTCGTCATGGGCGCAGCCGCCGCGATCACGGACAGCGGCGGCATCCAGGAAGAGACCACCTATCTCGGCATCCCCTGCCTGACGCTGCGCGAAAATACGGAGCGGCCGATCACGATCAGCGAAGGCACCAACCGCCTCGTCAAGCCCGAGACGCTTGCCCGAAGCCTTGACGAAGCCCTCGGCCGACGGCCCGGAACGCTGCCCCGTCCGGCGCTCTGGGACGGCCGGACCGCGGAGCGCTGCCTTGCCGACCTTCGCGCCCGATCGGTGCGAAACGAGGCTGATATTCATCCTTTACCCGGCGTTAAGCTTCGCTCCGCAGCACGCTGAAAGGCGCGACTTCGCGCGGATTTCCGCCGATTTCGCGGCTCCCGAGGCCGCCGCACATGGTCGTCCCTCAACCCGACAATCCGCCGCTCCTTTAACGATCCATCAAAACCTTCCCGCTAGGACAAGCTGGTTCGACCAGATGGTATTGGAATTCCATGTATCACGCGCCCGTCTCCGCCGATGATGCCCCGCAGGACGCCCTCGTGGTCGATCTGCCCGAGGCTTCGTACGAGGGCACCAACAGCCGGCTCAGCGAAGCGCATCTGCAGAACGGGCAGATCGAGGTCGCGGCCCTGTTCGCCCCCTATTTCGCCGCCGCCGGAGCGGGCGCCGCACTCCTCGCCGGCTGGGCGATGTTCGGCCACACCAACCCCTTCTTCATCGTCGGCTGGCTTGCTTCCGTTTGCGGCGCGCACTGGTTCGCCTGCCGCCGAGCATTGGATGCCGCCGATCAGGCCGGAAGCCGCTCGGCCAAGCCGCGCCCCGAATGGATGCCGGTGGTCGAGACGCTGGTGCTGGCGATCATCTGGTGCTCGCTTCCGACCTACGCCTTCGGTTCGACGCCGCCCGAATCCCAGGTCGTGATCGGCGGCGCCATGGGCGCGATGATCGTCGCCGCCGTCGCGCTCGCATCCGTCCCCGCCGCCGCAATGGCCTGGGTGGGAGCAATGACCCTGGCGCTCTGCGCCGCTTATTATCTCGGCACGGCCGAGCTCGATCTCAAGGTCGGAGTCGCGATCGTTGCCGTTGCGGTCAGCTCCGTCATGGGCCTCGCCCGCCTCACCCGCTGGACCTATTCCCAGCTCAGGGCGATGGCGAAGATCCGCACCCAGTCCGAATCCGTCCGCCTGCTGCTCCGCGAATATGAGCATCGCGGCGTGGGCTGGCTCTGGCAGGTCGATAGCGAGAACCGCGTCGTCTACATTTCCAGCCGGATGACTGCCCTCCTCGGCCGCTCCACCAGCCAGCTGATCGGCCATTCGCTTCCCGCGTCGTTGGGCGGCAACAGCGCGCTCGGCCGCACGCTTCTCGCACGCCAGCCTTTCGCCAATCTCGAGATGGAGCTGCGCACCCGCCGCGGCACGCGCTGGATCAGCCTTGCCGGCGATCCGATCATCGACATGTCCGGCGCCTTCCAGGGCTTCCGCGGCGTCGGCTCGGACATCACCGA
>NZ_DASVUE010000408.1:0-2753 GCF_036387215.1 Allosphingosinicella sp.
CGGAGAAGGCGGAACTCGGTGGGGCCAAGTTGCACGGGCTCGCCGCCGCGTTTCACCTTGTGCGCGACGATGTCCATCTCGATGTCCGCATAGCTCAGCTGCTCCCCGGCGAGGGCCGGGCGGACGCGGCGGAGCACTGCGCCCACGCGCGCGACCAGCTCGCGGGGGGAGAAGGGCTTTGTGACGTAATCGTCCGCGCCGGTCTCGAGGCCGCGGACGCGGTCTGCCTCCTCGCCGCGCGCCGTGAGCATGATGATCGGTACGTTCGCGGTCTCCGCGCGGCGGCGGAGGCGGCGGCAGACTTCGATGCCCGAGATGCCCTCGATCATCCAGTCGAGCAACACGAGGTCGGGCGCGCTTTCGGATGCGAGCAGAAGCGCCTCCTCGCCATCCGGCGTGTGCTGGATGTCGAAATCCTCGCGCTTAAAATGATAGATGAGCAGCTCGGTCAGAGCCTTGTCGTCCTCGACGAGGAGGATCCGGCCCTTAGCCATGGGGGCGGGTCGGATCCTCGCCCCGGGTGCGCTCGGCGAGATGGCCCCCGGTGGCTGCAAAATAGACCATCTCGGCGACGTTGGTTGCGTGATCGCCGATCCGCTCGAGGTTCTTGGCGATGAAGAGCAGGTGCGTGGCCGGAGTGATGTTGTGCGTATCTTCCATCATGAAGGTGAGGAGGGTGCGGAAGATGCTGTTGTAGAAGTCGTCGAGGGCCCGGTCCCGCTCGCAGACCGCGACCGCCTTTTCGGGATCGCGCGCGGCGAAGGCGTCGAGCACGTTGTGAACCATCTCGCCGGCAATTCGGCCCATTTCCGGAAGGAGGGAAAGCGGCTCGATGTTCGGCGACTGCTCGATCACGTGGACGCGCTTGGCGATGTTCTTGGCATAATCGCCGATCCGCTCGACGACGCCGGCGATCTTCAATGCGGCGACCACGTCGCGAAGGTCGTCCGCCATGGGCGCGCGAAGGGCGATGATCTGCACCGCCTGCCGCTCAATCTCGGCTTCGAGGAGGTCGATCCTCTTGTCGGCCTCGACGACCTGGCGGGCGGCCTCCGTATCGCGGCGGACGAGCGCCTGCATCGACTGAGCGATCGCCTCCTCGGCGCGGCCGCCCATTTCCGCGATGAGGCCGCGGAGCTGGTCGAGGTCCTCGTCGAAAGCCTTCAGAGTATGTCCGGTCGCCATCTTAAATTCCTTCTGGTCGCATGATGGCCGAAAAACCGGTGCCCACTTTTTCTATCATGCTCCTGCCTCCTCAGCCGTACCGGCCGGTGATGTAATCCTTGGTGCGGGTCTCGCGCGGATTGGTGAAGATCTCGGACGTGTCGCCATATTCAATGAGGTGGCCGAGATGGAAGAAAGCGGTCTTCTGGCTGACGCGCGCCGCCTGCTGCATGTTGTGGGTGACGATCACGATCGCGTAGCGGCCGCGAAGCTCGTGGATCAGCTCCTCGATCTTGGCAGTCGCGATCGGATCGAGCGCGGAGGCCGGCTCGTCCATGAGGATGACTTCGGGATCCACAGCAATCGCGCGCGCGATGCAGAGCCGCTGCTGCTGGCCGCCCGAAAGCGCAGTGCCGCTGTCGGTGAGCCGGTCCTTGACCTCGTCCCAGAGGCCCGCCCGCTTCAGCGAGCGCTCGACCACCTCGTCGAGCTGCGCCTTGCCCGCCGCGAGGCCGTGGATGCGGGGCCCGTAGGCGACATTCTCGTAGATCGACTTCGGAAACGGGTTCGGCTTCTGGAACACCATACCGACGCGGGCACGGAGCTGAACGACGTCCATTCCAGAGGCGTAGATGTCCTCGCCGTCGAGCTCGATCGCGCCTTCGACGCGCGCGCTTGCGATCGTGTCGTTCATCCGGTTGAGGGTGCGTAGAAAGGTCGACTTGCCGCAGCCCGAAGGGCCGATGAAGGCGGTGACGTTCTCGCGGTCTACATCGATCGACACGTTGTCGATCGCCTTCTTCTGCCCGTAGAAGACGCTGACGCCGCGCGCCGACATCTTCGGTGCGGAGGTGGTGGCGCGCGCCTGCTGGTGGGCCGCGATGTCGTTCATGGTCGTATCGGTCATTGGTTCACCAGCGGCGTTCGAATTTGTTGCGCAGATAAATGGCGATTCCATTCATCGCGAGGAGGAAGACGAGGAGGACGATGATCGCGGCGGAGGTCTTCTCCACGAAACCGCGATTGACCTCGTCCGACCAGAGGAAGATCTGAACCGGAAGCACCGTTGCAGGCTCGGTTACGCCGCCGGGCGGGGAGGCGATGAAGGCGCGCATCCCGATCATCAGGAGCGGTGCAGTCTCGCCGAGCGCGCGGGCCATGCCGATGATCGTGCCGGTAAGGATGCCGGGAAGCGCCAGCGGAAGCACGTGGTGGAACACGACCTGCACGCGGCTCGCGCCGATGCCGAGCGCGGCGTCCCGGATCGAAGGCGGCACCGACTTGATCGCGTTGCGGCCGGCGATGACGATCACCGGCATCGTCATCAATGCGAGCGTCAGGCCGCCGACGAGGGGCGCGGAGCGGGGCAGGTGCATGACGTTCAGGAAGACGGCGAGGCCGAGCAGGCCGAAGATGATCGAGGGCACTGCGGCGAGGTTGTTGATCGACACCTCGATCATATCGGTCCAGCGGTTCCGCGGCGCATATTCCTCGAGATAGACGGCGGAGAGCACGCCGATCGGGAAGGCGAGTGCAAGGGTCACCAGCATCGTCAGAAGTGAACCCTTGAACGCGCCCCAGATGCCGAC
>NZ_DASVUE010000409.1:0-1578 GCF_036387215.1 Allosphingosinicella sp.
ACGGTGCCTTCGGCCGCGCGCTTCGGGTTCGCCTTGAGCTCGAGAATTTCGGCCTGGAGGTGGATGGCTTCGAGGAGGCCGTCGAGGTTGGTCTTCTTGAGCGCCGAGACTTCCACGTCCTGGACGTCGCCGCCGAGATCCTCGACCACGATCTCGTGCTGCAGCAGCTCCTCGCGGACCCGCTGCGGACGAGCGCCGTCCTTGTCGATCTTGTTGATCGCGACGATCATCGGCACGCCGGCAGCCTTGGTGTGGTTGATCGCCTCCACCGTCTGCGGCTTCAACCCGTCGTCGGCGGCAACGACGAGCACCACGATGTCCGTCACGTTGGCGCCGCGGGCGCGCATTTCGCTGAACGCCTCGTGGCCCGGCGTGTCGAGGAAGGTGATCTTCGACTTGTCGGGCAGGCTCACCTGATAGGCGCCGATATGCTGGGTGATGCCGCCGGCCTCGCCGGAGACGACATTGGCGCCGCGGATCGCGTCCAGGAGGCTGGTCTTGCCGTGATCGACATGGCCCATGATGGTGACCACCGGCGGGCGCGGCTGGAGCGTCTCCGGCGCATCGACATCGGCTTCCGCCTGGATGTCCACGTCCGATTCGCTGACGCGCTTGATGTTGTGGCCGAATTCCGTGACGAGCAGCTCGGCCGTGTCCTGGTCGATCGTCTGGTTGACGGTGACGACCACGCCCATCTTGAACAGCGACTTCACGAGATCGGCGCCACGCTCGGCCATACGGTTGGCGAGCTCCTGAACGGTGATGGCGTCCGGAACGACGACGTCGCGCACCTGCTTGGCGGACGGGCCGCTCGCCATATGGGCGCGCCTTTCCTTCTCGCGGGCGCGCTTCAGAGCGGCGAGTGAGCGGGCGCGGACGCCCCCCTCGTCGTCGCCGAGCGCGCGCGTGACGGTGAGCTTGCCGGACTGGCGGCGATCGTCGCCGCCGCGGGGCCCGCGGGCCGGACGCGCCGGCTCCGGACGCTTGACCGGAGTGAAGCCCGTGGGACGCGCGTGCGCCGGACGGCGGTCCTCGTCCTCGGCGTCGGCCGCGGGAGCGGGAGCCTGGGCCGGCTGCGAAGCAGCGCGTTCGGCTTCCTCGGCGGCGCGGCGGGCTTCTTCTTCCGCCCGCACCCGCGCTTCTTCCTCGGCGCGGCGATTGTCCTCGGCGCGGCGGCGCTCTTCCTCGGTCGCGGCCTGGGCCTGGCGGTCCTCGCGGCGGCGCGCCTCCTCGAGAGCGGACATGCGCGCTTCCTCGGCTTCGCGGAGCAGGCGCTCCTGAAGCTCGCGGCGGGAGGCAGCGTCGTTGACGGGGCGCTGCGCGGGTCGGGGCGCTGCAGGCTCGGGCGCACGAGCGACCGGCGCCGGCGGAGCGGCCGGCTTCGGCGCCTCCTCGACCTTCGGCGCTTCCTGGGCTCCGGCGGGGCCGAGGATGCGACGCTTCTTGACCTCGACCACGACGGTGTTCGACCGGCCGTGGCTGAAGCTCTGCTTCACCTTGCCGGTTTCCACCGTGCGCTTCAGGCCCAGCGGCGCGCGCGCTCCGAGTTTCGGCTTATCAGTCGTCTCGCTCATAAAT
>NZ_DASVUE010000410.1:0-35106 GCF_036387215.1 Allosphingosinicella sp.
GACATGATCGAGGTCGGCATCCCTTTCTCCGATCCGATCGCCGACGGCCCCACCATCCAGGCTGCCGCCGACCGGGCGCTTGCCGGCGGCGCCACCCCCGCCGCCTGCTTCGAAATCCTTCGCGCCTTCCGCTCCCGCCACGCGGAGGTGCCGGTGGGCGTGCTCACCTATGCGAACCTCGTCCTGGCGCGGGGCCGCGACGCCTTCTACCGCGCCTGCGCCGCAGCGGGCGTGGACAGCGTGCTCGTGGCCGACGCGCCGGTGATGGAGGCGGAGCCGTTCGCTGCCGCCGCGGGCATGCATGGCGTCGATCCGGTGCTGATCGCCGCCCCCAACACGCCCGAGCACACGCTCCGGCGGGTTGCCGAGCTCGGCCGAGGCTACACCTATTGCGTCGCCCGCGCCGGCGTCACCGGTACGGAAACGGAGATGGCGCTCAATCATGAGGCGCTGCTGCAGTCGCTCCGGAATTTCGACGCGGCGCCCCCCGTGCTCGGCTTCGGCATCTCCCGGCCGGAGCATGTCCGCGCAGCCCTGGAAGCCGGCGCCGCGGGCGTCATCTCCGGCTCGGCGATCGTGAAGCTCATCGAGGCCGAAGCCGATCCCGCGCCCGCGGTGCGCGCGTTCGTCGCGGCCATGAAGGAGGCCACGCGCTCGTCGGCACAGATGCCGCCGCCGCTCGTCACGAGCGCCGGAGAGGCGTAGAAGCGCTTTCCCGAATCGATCGCAGGAGTGTGCGAATGAGATTTGCCGTGTTGTTTGCGTGGCTTGCCGCTTTTCTCGTCCAGCCGGCCGCGGCCGAGACGTCCCCGAAGCTCCAGCTTCTCGAGCAGCGCCTCAGCGCGATGGCTGCCGAGAATCCGGGCGAATACGGGATCGCGGCGATGGACCTTTCGACCGGCAGGACGATCAGCTTCAACGGCAATCAGGCCTTCCCGATGGCGAGCACGATGAAGATCGCGGTCGCCGCCGCCTATCTGGCCGAGGTGGATGCGGGCCGCCGCAGCCTCGAGGACGAGATCGGCTCAAGCACCGCGGGCAGGCTGATGGACGCGATGATCACGCGCAGCGACAACCGCGCGACCGACCTGCTCATCTCCGCTCTCGGCGGGCCCTGGGCAGTGAACCAGTGGCTGCGGACGAACGGCCTCGCCGGCATTCGGGTGGACCGGACGATCGCGCAGCTGCTCAGCGACCGGCGCGACCTTCGCGACGTCAGGGATTCGAGCACTCCGACCGCGATGCTCGGGCTGCTGCGCGTGATCGACGGTGGCACTGCGCTGAAGCCCGAGAGCCGCTTCCTCCTCCTCGACATGATGCGCCGCTGCAGCACCGGCTCGAACCGGATCCGCGGCATCCTTCCGCCGGGCGCGCGCGTGGAGCACAAGACCGGCACGCTGTCGGGCTATACCGGCGACGTCGGCTTCCTGACCTCGCCCACGGGTCGCCGGATCGCCGTCGCCTTCTTCGCACGCGGCGGCGAGAACCGTCCTGCCGTGATCGCAACCGCTGCGCGGATGATCTACGACGGCTTCGAAGCGGACCAGCCGGCCGATCCCCAGGGGCGCTATCCAGCGGTTCCGAGCGCGGGTACTTCCACCGTCCACACGCCGGACCGCTCGCCCGCTCTCGTCAATTGAGGTGCCAACCGGGCGCGAATTTGGAAGAATGGTGACCCCCACGGAAATTGAACCCGTGTTTCAGCCGTGAAAGTCGATCCCGTGGAAGGAATTGCGTCCACCCCCGTCCGTAGAAGTGCTTGAAAAAAGCCGTTTCTCGTAATATAGGTTCATCTTAGTCCGGGCACGTACACGGCTGTATATTTGACGTATATTTGACGGGTTGGGCAGAGGTGGGAAAGTCACTTACCGAGTCTCAGCTTACCACGCGCAGCGCGAGAGACAAGCTCGCGCGCGGCACTCACTGGCGCGCGATCGATCCGGACGTTCATCTTGGCTATCGCAAAGGCGCGCGGGGCGGCCGCTGGCTCGTCCGATGGTACACCGGCGGACAGAAGTATCGGCAGGTCACGCTGGGCACGGCTGACGATGCCATATGCGAAGGATCTCTCAGCTTCGAAGCCGCGGCCAAGCGGGCGCGGGAACATGTCACCGGATATAGAGAGGCTGTCGAGGCTGCGGGCGGCGGAACGGCGGCAACTCTTCGGACGGCGGTCGAGCAGTATATCGCGATGCGCGACGCGCGCGACCGGGCGCGGGAGCAGCGACCTGTCCGGTCCGACGCCTCCCGAAGACTAGGACGTTATGTCTTCGACGATCCCCTGGCCGACCTTCCGCTGCACCAGCTTACAGATGCCGCGCTCCGGGCTTGGCGGAAGCGGTTGAAGCCGGAATTCACACCCGCGACCGTGCAGCGTCTCTCCAGTGACCTCAAAGCAGCCCTCAACGCTTTCTACGTCGAGAACAGGAGAGGTCTCCCGGCGGATTTCGCGGAGACTGTTCGGATCGGACTCAGGAGCCCTCCGCAGGAAGTGCCGACGGAGCCTAAATCTTATCAGGCCCAAATGCTGACGGACCAGGAGGTGCGCACAATCGTGCAGGCCTCGATGGAGCAGGATGAGACCGGCGATTTTGGCCGGCTGGTCCTGGTGATGGCGGCGACGGGGGCGCGGTTCGCCCAGGTGAAACGCCTGCGGGTGGAGGACGTGCAGCCTGAGCTTTCCAGGATCATGATGCCTGCCAGCCGCAAGGGCAAGGCAAAGCGGATCAGCTACATAGCGGTTCGGGTAGGCCATGACGTTCTCGCCGCCCTGGAGCCCGCCGTCAAGGGACGGGATCCCAGTGAGCCGCTCCTCTGCCGGTGGCGCCATGTACAAATTAGCCCGACCAACTGGCAGCGGGTCAGCCGCGGCCCTTGGTACTCGCCGTCCGAGATGCTCCGCCCGTGGCATTCGGCTTCCGCCAGTGCAGGCCTGCCAGGAAAAATACCATATGCCCTGCGTCATTCATCGATCGTGAGGGCGATCCGCACCAATCTTCCGATCAGACTGGTCGCTGCCCTTCACGACACGAGCGTGGTCATGATCGAGCGGCATTACGGAAGGTGGATTACCGAAGGGCTGGAGGAACTCGCCGCCAGAGCAATCATTCCCATCGTCCAACCGACCAGCGGTTCGCCCCGCGATCCGATCCTCGATGAGGCCGCCTGAATTCCCAGCGTTACGGCAGGCGCCGGCGCGTTTGGATGAAGAGCCGAAGACTATTCATCGGGACGAGCGTGATTGCGCCCACCTTGATCACCTCGATTTCGCCGGCTCCGACTAGCTCGTACAACTTCGACCGGCCGATCCCGGTGAGGCGACACGCATCAGCGATCCGAACGGCGAGCGGTTCCGGAGAGGCTGATGTGCCGGTAGAGATTTCAAACTTCGAACGGTTCGGGTGGTGCGCGCCTATGTCATCCATGCCTACCATAATCGCGCGCGGCCGCCCTCAAGCGCAGTACGCTTTCGCCGCATCGAGGCGTTCCTCGGCGCAATGTCGGCTCCTTGCGAAGGCCGTCTGGTTCTAGCCACTGAGCTGAAGGTCACAGAGCACGCAGGGGCGGCGGGGTAGGTGCATCTCCTCCCCCTTGAGGAACCGCGCCCGCACCCGCATCTCCGGCCCCAACTACAAGGTCTTGTTGCGCGCCTCCATCGCCCGCGGCGGCCCATCGCCGCCGCGCACGAGCCGGATGAGCTTTCCGTCGTCCTCATCGGTAAGAACATAGAGCTGGCCGTCGGGCGACTGCTTCACGTTACGAAGCCGAACAGGTGCATCCTCCAGCAGATATTCGACCCCGCGTACATCCTCCCCCTCGACGTCGAGACGCATCAGATAGCCTCGCCTGAGCCCCGCTACCAGGAGGTCGCCGCGCCATTCCGGGAACGCCGTGCCACTATAGAAGGTCAAGCCGGTGGGGGCGACCGTCCGTCCGGTCCAAACATGCTGCGGATCCGTGAACGTAACGCCAGGACGCGAAGGAGGCGCATAGCCCTGGCTCCGGTAGCCGCCCGAGGTGCGGTTGGGCCAACCATAATTTGCTCCAGGCCTGAGGATGTTCACCTCATCCCCGCCGATGGTGCCATGTTCTGAGAACCAGATGCGCCTTCCGCTAGGCTGAAGCGCAAAGCCCTGCGTCGCTCGGATGCCCATCGCGTAAACGCCCGGAACGGCGCCGGCGCCGAGGGGAGGATTATTCCGCGGAATGCTGCCGTCGAGGTTCAGTCTGTAGATCTTGCCGCGTCGGTCCGTGATATCCTGCGCCACGGGAAGTGGCGGGTTTTCACTCTCGGCATAGTGACGTTCGCCCACCGAAAGGTAGAGCTTTTCATCAGGGCCGATCAGAAGCCCGCCGCCGTAATGGAACCGTCCCTCCCGCCGCGGCCCGGCCTCCAGGAGCGTTTGGACATGACGCAAGCCGTTTCCTTCAAGCACTGCACGGATCAGCTTGGTCGCGGTGCCGCCCGGCCCCTTGGCGGCATAGCTGATGAAGAGCACGCCGTTACGACGAAACTTAGGATGGAGCACAACATCGAAAAGGCCGGAATTGTCGCCCCGCTCCCGGCGCTCGATGTCGATGTCATTGGGCAGTCCCGATACGCTCGTTCGCTGCCCGTTCGCCTGGATCCGGATGAGGCCGCCCTGCTTTTCAGTCACAAGGAAGCCGCCGCCCGGCATGAACGCAAGCCCCCATGGCCGCTTCAGTCCGCTCGCGACGACGTCCCTTTCGATGGGAACTGGGGAGCGGGGCTCCGCGGGCTCGTTCTCCCGTTCACCCTGCGCATAGACCATCGCGGCGCCGGTCATCACGAGCAGGCCCAGCGACGCTCTTCTGAACGTTGTTCTGGTCAAGCCCTAGTCCTTCCGCCAGCACGGCTAGCTTGCACCTCTTTGACGAAACTCGCTTCCTCTCGTCGCTGGGATTGGCTTCGATGAGAACAAGGCTCCATCTGATCGGTTGAAAGACACTTCCGTCGCTTACGCTGCGAGGCGCTGCGCTCGTGGAACGAAGCTACTGCGCCCGACCGGCTGAAGTTCGCAGATCGGGTGTCAGCGAAATCAAGCTCACACTTCCTCCGACGGGCACCGGGTGACGGCACCATCAATTCGAGACCGGAGACACATGAGCCGCCACAGCCTGCCAACAACCACTCCTTCTTTCATAAATGTCGATATAGCGTGTGCTCGAGATCGTCTCCGGCTCAGCGCCGAGTTGCAGCCGAGTGGTCGAGATGCCACTCACGACCGCCATGTTCCCGTTCGAGCGAATTTGTAGATCCTTCCAGCTGATTTCTTTGACATTGCGGCGCGGGTCCAATGTCGAGGCAATGATCTGCGCCTTCGACCGGGCGTGTCCGAAGTAGTTTCCGACAAAATCGTCCGCGAGAATCTCTTCGAGAGCCTTGCTGTCGCGCCTCTCGTAGGCTTTGAACCAGCGCGAATTGAGCTGTTCCAGCTCTTGCTGCTCTTCTGCGTGCGGCCTTTCGCTCCCACGACCCTGCCCCTCAGATGCTCCGGTTCCCTTCCCAAGCTGCGGGGTTCTACTCTGCCCCCGTTGCGAGGCGCGGCAGGCTTCCGAGATTCCCAGCGGCGATGAGTCCTCGTTCCGGATAACAGCTTGCGACCCGCTCTGGCCCTGAAGAAGATCGCGGTCGGCGACCGAGAACATGGACAACAAGGCCCCGTTTGCGAGGAAGATCATCAAGCTGGTCACGACACCGGCACTCCCGGAATTGGTAGGAAACATTTTCCACCAATGGGCAGACCATAGACGGTTCCACTACAAATGTAAGGGCTAATATGTTTCGATAGCTGTGCAGCGGAGCACGAAGAGACGCGCAGCGGGCCGAGAGTTCGGCCCGCAGGCTTGCCGCCTTCTTGACGTCTTAAAGCAGGCGACGGTTCGCGTGTAAAGCAGACCACCTTTCGCCAGATGCCTCGTGCAGCCCCCCGCGTGGTAGGCGGCGAACAAGCCGGATAACGGAACCGGCCGCGCTGGCCGATCGGGACCATCCACTACTCGGCTACGGCGGTGAAGCGGACGATCGCGCATCCACAGGCGCTGTGACCGATTCCGCGTCACCCTGGACCGGTGCCGGGAGTGTCACGCCATTTTGTGTTCAGATCAATTGAGTGAGCAGCGAGGTGCCAATTGTCCGCGAGTGGCCGGGGCGGCGCTCGCCTCAAATTTTACCCCGCCCCAGCGAGCTACCCGAGAGACAGCGGTTCAGGACCTCGAGCATCGCCCGCTTCTGCTCCGGCGATGCCGCGTCCGACATTTCGTCATGCCGGACATCCTTTAAGCCGACGATGACCATATCGAAACGCTGGCGGTCATCTGGGGACGGCAGCACACCCTCGTCCGCCGGTCGGTCACTCGATCGGGCCGAGCAAATGCGAGGCCTTTTCGTCCGAGAGAGCGGCATGCGCCGGTTGTCGAGGGAGAACACGGCTTCGCCGACTTCCGGATGCAGCATGGCGAGAAGCATCGAGATGTCACCCCCATGAGCCGACCTCGTCGGGCACGACCGGTCGCCGAGTTCCTACATTCTGTATCTGGCTTTATGGCGCCTGTCGGGCGCCCCTCAGCCACGAGCGGTCTCGCTCAGTCTCCGCGAGCTCGCAGCTTTCACAGGGTTACCGAAAACCTCGGTGCAGCGCGCTGTCGCGCATCTGCAACGCCGCGGACTGATATCGGCGACGAAGCCTAACGCGACCAGCGCCCCGCACTACAGGCTGCATCGGCCCTGGCTGCGGTAGCCCGTCCAAGTAACAGCTGGGGCGCCGGCACTGCGGAGGGGTCGTACCACTAGTCGAACTGGACTTGTTGAGCGGGACCGGATCAGCTCACCGGGCCCACCCTGCCAGCTCGTTCCGTACCCGGGTCGCAACTGAACTCCCGACCGGTTCCCGCAGCCATTGATATTCCAGATGCCGCGCCATGGCCCGGGCAAGCCAAATGCCCGCACGAGGGGCGGCAGCGGAGGTTCTTCTTACAAGCTCAATGACCAGGCCGGCATTGCGTGGAACACGCTTCGCTCCATCTCCTTGGACTTCGCCGGATCGTGGGGGAGCGCCTGCTCAGATGATGCTGATGCTAATGCGGAACGGGCGCGATGCTGCTCAAGATCTTATCTAAGATCTCACGGCACCCGCTCTTGTTGCCGAGGACGACCACCGTGTATGGCGCCGGCATATCCCTGATGATGCTAAGTTGGGAGCAGGTGCCCGGCGCTCCGCCGCCATGACCATAAACGTCTCGCTCGCCGGCATCGAAGGACATGGCATAGCCATAACGGGGCGAGCCGAGTTCTGGCTTGCGGGTGGAATGGATCCGCAAAGTATCCCGAGAGACCACCTGTCCCGCTTCGAGCGCATTGGCGAAGCGCAGGAGGTCGCGGGCGCTTGAAGCCGCATCGCCGGCCGGTCCGCCCCACCGGGTGCGCATCTTGGGTACCGCCGCCTCGAGCTTGTTGTTGCTCGAAAGGACGCTGTCATAGGGAAGCGCAAGATCCGGCGCCCCGACATCATATTCCGGAAAGCCGGTGCGGCTAAGCCCGAGTGGCCGCAGCATGGTCTGTTCCATATAGGTGAAGTAATTCTGCCCCGTCACCAGCTCGATGACCCGACCCAGAAGCAGGATTCCGGTGTTGCTGTAGCTCCACTTGGTACCAGGCTCGAACTCAAGCGGCCGGCGCTCCAAGACGCCCATTCCGGCGCTGACATCGCCGCGTTTCTGGGCATTGTGAATGAGCGGTGGAAAGAAGCTGCCGAGGCCGGACGTGTGGCTGAGAAGATGCTTGATCCGGATCTTCTTGGCGCTTTCTGCGTCCGGATAGTCGGGGATGAACTTGGCGAGCGGGTCATCATAGCTGAGCTTGCCCTGCTCGACGAGACGGCCGATTGCGAGACCGGTGAAGATCTTGTTGAGACTGCCAAGGCGAAAGCGAGTGTCGAGCTTGTTGGGGATGTGCCTCTCACGGTCCGCCAGACCATAAGCGCGTTCGAAAATTGGTTTTCCGTCTTTGGCAACCAGCACAACTCCGGAGAAAAGCCCGGCATCGGCAAGTCGCTTGGTATAAGCCGCGATCGCCTTCACCCGCTCGCGGTCATCCTTGAAGCCTGCCGGCTTTTCGCCCGCAATCCGCTCCGTGCCAAATCCTCGGAACCCATGAGGAGACGACGGATCGACGGCAAGGAATATCTGTTCAACATTCTGAGTTAGTCTGTTGCGAACCCGAGCGACAGCTTCGCTGTCGCTACTCCGACGGACCTCCAACAGGTCGTATCCTCCCGACTTCTCCCGCAGGAGGAGGAGGTGGTGAAGAAAGTTGGGTGCTCCTCCCGGACCTGTCGTGAGGTTCGGATTGGCAGCAACGAAGCTGGCGATCGCTTCGTCTCCTTTGTTCACTGCATCGATGATGCCGCGAAGCCATTTGTCCGCTCCCGCGGTCGCATCGACGGCGGGGGCGGTCACATAGTACGCCGGCGGCTGGGCCGGAGCGCTCGTCGCGCCAGCAAGCATGATGCAGGCCAGCAACCCGGAAACCGCGCTGGTCGACACGAGCGAGATAGAATGCCACTTATACATAACCCTCCGAGGCCCAGAAGCGAGAACCGTCACGCGAAACAAACCGACTGTTGATCCGGCATTTGCTCGGGTCCCGCTGACAGTGTCAAGCCGATTGATGAGTGCTTATATTTCTCTTTGGAGGAGACCTCATTTGAAGATGATCGCGCCGCCTGGTTTGTGAGCTTCAACCTCGATCGAGATCCGAGCGTTTGCCCATGGCACCAAGAGCGGCTCCTGTTATCCGCTACAGTCTACGCCGTGGCCGCCGATCGAACCCTCGCGCTTGGATACCTGCTTTTCGCCGCCTTGACTGGCCAGGTCGCCGCTGTCTTGCTGGCGCCATGATCCGTTTCGGCGCCTGGAGCACTTTGCTGGCTGTGCTGGCATTGCAGATGGTGCTCTTGGCAGTCGTGGCGGGCCTCGCTCCGGCGAACCGCCGCGCGAACCACTTTCTAGCGGCTCTGCTCCTCGTGATGGCATCGATGATGCTTCCGTTCGTCCTCGGCTACGCCGGCTTCTACGATGCCTATCCCTGGCTGACAGCTGCACCGTTTTCGATCCCGCTCGCATTAGGGCCGCTCGCCTATCTTTACGTACGAGCACTCGTCGGGAGGCGGCGCGAACCTCTCTTCCATTTTGCGCTGCCCGCCGGCCAGTTCCTGTATCAATGCGTGCTCTTCACCTTTCCCACGGCGAGCAAGTGGTGGTGGGACGAGAACATTCACGAGCCCCTGATCGCACCGCCTCTTACCGCAGCTCTTCTCCTATCGATGGCCGCTTACACGACCGGCTCCTGGCGTGAGCTGCGAAGATACGAGACCTGGTTGAAGGACCGGCGGAGGAGCACAGCGCCGGCTCGGCGGCTGGGCGCCGGACTTGTCGTCCTGGCGGGCCTGCTCGTCGCCGAAGCCGGCTACGAACTGTTCGAGACTTGGGTTCGTCCTATCGACTACTTCGACCTGTTCGGCTTCTACGTCCTGATCGGTATCCTCGGCATCTTCTTGGGCCTGAACGGCTGGCGAAACTCGGACGTACCTGCTCCGGCCATTATCGACGTCCCCGAGCGCGACTGGTCCGCGCAGGGTGCCTGCTGGCTGCAGGAACTCCGAGCGAGCGACTGGTGGCGAGACCCCTCGCTAGACCTACCGGGCCTCGCGAGTCGATTGGGCACGAACGCGAACCACCTTTCGCGCGCTTTGAATGCCCATGCCGGCGGCTTTGCCGCGGCGCTGGCGACGCTGCGCGCCGAGGCGGTTGCCAAGGATATCGGGAGCGGACGAGAGGCGGACCTGCTCACCTTGGCTCTGGAAGCAGGCTTCGGATCAAAGGCGAGCTTCAACCGCGCCTTTCGAGTCCGGTACGGAAAGTCGCCCAGCGCCTACCGGTCGAGCCGGTAACGGCTCATCCCTTGAATCATTGCCATTGCGAAGTGCTCTGACGCGACCGCGACCCACCAAGTAGTCATGTTCCGCACTCCAATCGTCAGGGAGTGTCTCATGAACCTCAGCCGCCGTTCCGTTCTTGGTGCCTCCGCCGCCGCCATCGTCGCGGCGTCCCTGCCGCACCGCGCCGGCGCATCCGATCTCCCGCAGCTGAATGGGTCGGCCATTCGATCGGACCTGGACCTGCTTCGCCATGCTTATGAAAGCGTGCATCCAGGGCTAAACCGTTATCTGCAGCCGGGCGCTTTCGGCGCGCTGATCGACCGGGCGAAAATCTGGGCGGAACGCGACCGCACGCAGCAGGAAATATGGTTGATGCTCACGCGCCTCACCGCGGCTGTGCGCTGCGGCCATACCTATCCCAACCCGAACAACCAGACACGGGCAATCAAGGAAACGCTGCTTTCGAGGCGGGACCGGCTGCCGATCACCTTCAGATGGCTCGGAGCGCGAATGATCGTGACGGGAGGAAGGGGCGGGCAGAGCCCACTGCAGCCGGGCACCGAGATTCTCGCAGTGGACGGGATGACGTCGCGGGAGCTGCTGGCCAAACTCATGCCGCTGGCACGTGCCGACGGCTCCAACGATAGTAAGCGACTGGACCAACTTGGCATCCGCTCTCACGGGCGCTACCTTGCGTTCGATATATTCCGATCCGCGCTCATGCCGGAAGCCAGCGGGATCGTTCGGCTTCGCACGGCACCTCCGGCGGGACCGCCCCGTTCGATTGAACTGGGGGCACTGACCGAAGAGGAACTCCGTACCGCGCGCCAGGAAGGGCGGCCCGATCTCGGCTGGACGTTCGAGATCGATCATAACAATCTCGGGCGGCTCACGATGCCGACCTGGGTGACTTTCAATTCGCAATGGGACTGGCAAGCCTATCTCGACCGGATCGTGGACCGCCTGATCGACGAGCGCGCACGGGGTCTGATCCTCGACCTTCGCGGGAACGAGGGAGGCAGCGACTGTGGATGGCATCTCCTGGAGCGGCTCGTGCAACGCGACATAGCCTTGCCGGGGTTCGAGCGGCGCACGCGCTACCGCCGCCTTCCCGACGCGCTCCGCCAGGCGCTGGATACGTGGGACGACAGCTTCCGCGACTGGGGAGCAGCGGCGAGCGGTCCAGACTCGAGCGGCTTCTTCCGCCTTCAGCGCGAGGATGCCGATGTCGATATCCTGCGGCCCCGAGGCCGCCGCTTCGATAAGCCGATCGTCGTGCTGGTCGACGCGTCCTGTTCGTCCGCGACATTCCAGTTCGCGAATGCCGTGCGCCAGACGGGCCTTGCCACGCTAATCGGGGAGACGACAGGCGGCAACAGGCGCGGCATCAATGGCGGCGCCTTCTACTTCCTCAGGCTCCCGGCTACGGGTTTCGAGGTGGATCTTCCAATCATCGGTTTCTTCTCGGCAGGTCCGCAGCCGGATCGCGGCGTGGAACCGCATGAGTATGTGGCCACTCGGCAGGAGGATATCGCCGAATGCTTAGACCGGCAAATGCAGCGCGCCGCCCAGCGCTTCAGCTGATCCCGGCATCAACGGACGCTTCGATCTCCACGGCGTGCGCACGCCGCTCCCTTGGCCGCAGCGCGGGTTGTCCGCCCGACCACAGCCGAGCTGTAGATGAGCGCGTCGTTGAGGCGCTGAACCTGCTCATCGAGTGCGGCGATACACCGCGCTTGACCTCAACTTGGCATGAGGATGCATCAGGTCGGTCGCCGCCGCGACTCGGAGCGGCAACCGAGGAGTTTCATCTTATGCCGTCGAAGAGCCGCGCCCTCCCGAAGGCCGTAGCGGGTGACTCTAGAGACCGGAAGGCTACCCTGCGGCTCAACCAGGTCACGGTGCCTGCAGAGGATTATGAGCTTTCCTGTTCCTTCTATCGTGACTTGGGGCTGAAGCAGATCGTCGCAGCCCCTCCTCGATACGCTCGGTTCGAAGCCTCGAACGGAGCGACGTTCTCCATCCACGTCGACGGAAGCACCGCTTCCGCAGGGACCGTCGTTTACTTCGAGACCAACGACGTTGATCGCCTCATCGAGCTTCTTGAACGAGGAGGCGCCGAGGTCCTTTCGCCGGCGCAGGATCAGCCGTGGCTCTGGCGCGAAGCGCGGCTCAAGGATCCGGCAGGCAACATCATCTGCCTCTACACGGCAGGCAGGAATCGCCGCTTTCCTCCGTGGCGCCTAGGGGACCCGGCTCATCCTCCAGCCGATTGACACTCCTGGTTCGCGGCACTGCCGGTAGCATTGTCGGTGCTGAGCGAGCCGTATCGCAGCGCGCGAGGCGGCTGGCGTCTCCGATCGGTTGTCTGGGCCGGACACCTTCACATGAGGTGGAAAGCCGACGCCGCGGCGGGCGTGTCGGAAGCTCACAGCCATCACGGAATAGCCCGCGATGGTGAGCTCCAACGGCTCGCGGGGTCAGGGCTGTTAGCGAGCAGCCTCGAGCCGTAAAAGAGCCGCACGGCCAGAGTCGTTCGCCGGCTGGATCTCGAGGGAGCGGCGATAGGCGAGGATCGCCTCATCCAGGCGGCCGTTAGCGGCAAGTGCTTCACCGTAGCTGTCGTAGACGTTCGCGTCGGCCGGGTTGAGCATCAGGTTGAGCCGGAACGCCTCCAGTGCCAGCGTCTGATACCCGTTGCGCAGGAGATCGTAGCCGAGCCGGTTCATGCCTGCGGTGCTACTAGTCCATCGGGCCGTGTCGCCGCGTAAGCGGTTGTAGAGGATCAACGCGGCCGTTGGACCGGCCTCGACGAGAGCCCGGCCATACTCGCGCGTAAGGGAACGTTGGATAGTCAGCTCGAGCGGGGCCTCTCCATTCGCAACGTTTACGACTGATGCGAATTTTTGCGCAAAGCTGCCATCATCGGTGTTGTCGTACATCGCGACGAAGGCGCCGGTGTCGAGCGCCCGGTAAAGCATCGTTGCGATGCCCCGACTGTAGCCGGCATGGCCTATCAGCCGTCCGCGTGTCGGGTGACGGCAGACCTCCCACCCGAGCCCATAGGAGCAGCGGACGCCGTAGAGCGTATATTCCTCGGCCTCGATATAAGCGCGTCCGTCGTTGAATCGGACGGGAGTGTACGCTTCCTCCTGCGAGGCCCTAGAAAGAATACGTCCGGTGGCCAGCGCCCGGTCGAACCGCGCGAGATCGTCGAGCGTTGAGAACAGGTTCTGATCCCCAACAGTGCTGCCCAGATTATGGCCCTCGTACCTATATGGCCTCATCATGCGGGTGTCGCGATAGGCAAGACGCCGCATGTCCTCAGGCTTGGTACTATACATCACGGGCAGCACGTGACGAGTGACAGGCTCGATGTGCCGCCTAATGGCGCGGCTCCCAAGCACGTAGCTCGAGAACATTCCCGCCGGTCGGAAGATCCGGTCCCGAACGTACTCGCCAAAGGGCCGTCCGGAGATACGCTCGACGATCAGGGCAAGCAGCTGGTAGTTGGTGTTTGAGTAACGGAAGTCCGCGCCCGGCTCGAAGGGAAGCGGCTGCGTCCATGCCTGAAGCGCCGGAACCAGATCCGCGCCGGTGACCACATGGTCCGGCCGTTGCGCAATCAGCGGCTCGAACAGCTGCAGGCTCGGAAGGCCGCTCGTGTGGGACAGCAGGTGCCGGATCGTGATCGCGGCGTAGGGGAAACCGGGCAGATGGCGCACGACCGGATCGTCGAGGCGCAGGCGGCCGCGGTCGCGAAGCTGCAGCACGGCGATGGACGTGAAGGGCTTCGCTCCCGAAGCCAGCGGGAAAACCGACTGCGGGCTGATCCGAGAGCCGCTTCGAAAATCGGCCATCCCCGCTACGTGGCGGTAAGTGACACGTCCGCGCTCGGTGACGATGAGGCCTCCGTTAAGGAACGCCGGAAGCGCCGCATTCCGCTCTACCAGCCGAGCGAGGCTCCCAGAGGTTTGCACGGATGCTGGAGGCTGTGCCCATCCCGCGGATCCCCAGGCGAGAAAGACAGCGGAAACGATGAAACTGCGCATTGACTCCACCTCACGCATGATTGGCACCGGGCTAGCGGCCGATGCTGTTCCTGGATATAATTGCGCGTAATGTTCCGGTGTCGTGCCCATCACCCTCCGGATATGCCGCGTCAAATGGCTTTGGTCGACGAAGCCCCACCTCGGCCGCGACCTGTGCGATCTGTTCGCCGCCTAGCAGACGCCGGGGCGCCTCCATCACGCGCAGAAGGTTTTCGTAGGTGGCGGGTGAAAGACCGAATTCACGCGGGAAGCCGCGCAGCAGGTGAAACGGGCTGAGACCGATCGCTTCCGTGACTGCCGCCAGTGACAGATCGTCGCCTGCTGTCGGTGTCTGAGGCGTCCGCAGCCGATCAAAATGGGTCTGTCGGCCGACCGGCGTCGTGGCTGAGATAAAGCACGAGGCCTCACCGCCCGCTCTTCGTAATTGGCGGCGAGGCCGCATTGCTAGCTCGCCCAATCGGTGGCCAGGCTGATAATGGCTCGGCGAGGAATGTTGTAGAAGAAGCCTTCGCCGGCTACCGCCCAGGTGAAATCGTTGGTGATCGCGACGAGTTGTACTCGCAAAGTGGCGGGCGCGCCACGAACCCGGAACCGGTAACGTCCTCCGATCGAAGGAAAATTCCGGCCCGGGATGTTAAACGTGTTGCGGCGGTCTGCGACACGACTGCTATGGTTTTCGAAGCGTAGGTCGAACGACGCGCCCGGAAGCCAAGGTGGGCTGTAGTCAATCGCCACGCTCGCAAAGTGACCGAAAGAATCTACCGGCCGATGGCCGACCAGCCCTTGATCGACCGCATCACCGCTGATTTGGGAGTCGAGTAGAAGCAATCCAAGAACGATGTTGAGCTCCGAGACCGGCCTTCCAGATAACGAGACCTCAATCCCGCGATTCCGCAATTGCCCGAGGTTGCGGTAGACTTGCAGATTGTCGAGCCCGAAAGAAGGCTTCCGCACGTCGAAGGCGCCGGCGACGAGGCGAAGGTTGGCGGGAATGATCAGACGGAAGCCCGCATCGATTTGATTGGTCAGGATTGCCGGCGGCGCGTCGTCCCGATTGATCGCGTTTACCGGGGCAATCGGGCTTTCCTCCAAACCCCGCGCATAGCCCGCATAAAAGACAAGTGACCGCCCGGCGTTGACCGACACCGTGCCGTTCATCAACCAGGGACTGTCATCGGACACCGGCAGCGAACCTGTCGGCGTCTTTCCTGATTTGCGATACCACGTTCTCTGCAGACCGAGGCTGAGCTCGGCTACTCGGGGCCAAATACCCTGATAGCCAATACCTATTGTGCCCTGCCGCACCAGGTCGCGGGACTGGTCGCCGAAGGTGAAACTGGGGCGCGGAACATCGAGCGCTTCCTCCAGTCCCAACCTTCCAAAAGCGATTCTCTGACCTCCTCCGTAGCGCCGACTCTGTTGGCGGCCGCGTGCCGTGAGATGGATGATATGCCGGCGTTCATCCTCAACCAGCAGCCGCGAGGCCCGAAGCTCGCCCGATACGGACCCGAACCGCCGATCGCGCTCGGCAATGATGACCCGGTTTCCAATCTCATCCCGGCCCGTGTCCAGCAGAAGATCGCTGTAGGTCCATGGGTTGTCTACCAGTGACCGAAACAGGCCGCCGTTGAGGGTCCAGCTGCCGGTGCGCCCGGTGCCGGCAACTCCATAATTGACGGAGCGGGATTCGTTGTCGGTCCAATCCGGACTCAGCAGGCGCCGCCGCTCGATTTCTCGGGGCAGAAACCCGGTCGTGAAGACGATACGCTGGGCTTCTTGTTCGGTGCTGTCGTTGATGCTCCAGAAGGGGATAATTTCAACCTGCTCGTTCGGCCGCCAGCGTGAAATAAGCGCAGCCTGCAATATGGTCCTGTCATCACCATAATGAAGCTGCTCGAGTTCGTAGCTGCCGCCGCCAGCTACGCTGATCTTCTCGGTGAGCGGGGCAGCTCCATCCACCTCGACCCGCACCCCTCCGAACGTGTTGGCGATGAGAGCCGTACTAAGGACGGTAGTGCTGCCCGGCACGCGAAGTGAAAAGTCAGCTATCCCCGTAGGCGCGATGAACGGATAGCCTTGGGCACCCAAACCCACCCGCATCGTCGAGCTGGCAACCAAGCGATCGGATAAAGGAGCCTGCAGGTCGAAATAGAGGCCCTGGATCCGAACATTGCCGGCCGCGATCGGACTGAACCCACGCGCGCTGCTCGGATTGTAGAGGCCAACCCGTTCATTTCCGACGCTGCTTCCGAACGCGTCTTGCGCCGAGCTTACGGCATTTTCGTTCGCGCGCTGAGCGGCTGCTGGTGTTGCGGTTGCGAGTATCAGGACAGCGACGGCGCAGCGAATGCAACGGTGAACCATGAGCGCATCTCCTTGTCCCGTGAGGGGGGAGATTTTGTCGCCGCAACTGGAAAGTCATCATCGACGAGGGGCTGATGCGTCTCGACGACGGTCACCGTCGCTTCAAAAACGTAGTGGTACGCTGATCTCTGCGCGAAAGCCGCTCGGCACCGCCGCGACCGTAGTCAGCAGGCAATCTTCGCCATAGCGCGCTCGCAAGCGGTTGCGGACGTTGTTGAGGCCGACACCGGTGCCATTGCGCGCTCGTGAAGACGCTGGAGCTCGAACCGCATCATCGGCAACCGACAGAATGAGCCGCCCGTCGACAGCCGCCGCATGTATCGTAATGGTTGTTTTGGACGCCGACCGTGCAACACCGTGCCTCACCGCATTTTCCACAAGCGGTTGGAGGATCAGATTGGGGACCAACGCTCCGCGCAGCTCCGCGGGGATTTGGATAGATACCGAGACTCGTTCGGGAAATCGAACACGTTCGATTTCGAGATAGAGGGCCTGAAGCGCGGCCTCATCGCTGAGCCGAACTTCGTCGGTCGGCTCGACAGCGAGGCTGGCACGGAAGAATTCCGACAGGTTCAAAACCATGGCCTCTGCTTGGGCTTGATCTTCGCCAATCAGGGCTGCGATTGAATTGAGTGTGTTGAACAGGAAGTGGGGGTTGATTTGGTACCGCAGCGCGCGGATTTTGGCCTCCTGGGCTTCAGCCAAAAGCGCTGATGCCCAGCGCTCCTGCTCTCGTACCGTGATGCTGTAGCTCAAGGCCAGGTAGGCAGTTATGAAAGCGAAATAGAAGAGGTACCAGTAAAAGGATTGGTAAAGGACATAGGATGTCCGCGAAGGAACCTTCCCAGCGTCGAGGTTGTGCAGGAAATTCGCCCATATCGTCGCGTGCACAACCGCCGCAACGATCGAAAGTGCGGCACCGAAAAGTGCTTGCTTGAGGAACCGCATCCCACGCAGCCTGCGCATAATGCCGAACATCGCGTAGCAGACCAACGCCCCCGCCGGCAGAAGGAAGGCGCGTGCTCGGGCGATTTGCAGCTGATCCTGCATTTCCACCACCGCGACACGCGCGGTCAGCATCAGAAAATGAACGATGCTGAAGATCGCGATCAGCAGAAGCACCTTGCGATGCAGGTCTGGCGATGTCACATCCGAAATCTGCGCCGCGGCGGCTTCGCCGCTGTCGTGCGACCGGGTCAACCCATTCCCCCTCAGTTCGCATGATCCGCTCGGTGCCCGCCTCCTGGGGGCAAGCCTGCGCAGAATGGCGGGCGTCATCAGCGTATAGACGACGAACGGGCTTCATGCCAATGTCTGGCCGAACCTACCCATTTCCAGGGCCAAAGTCCCAACATGGTTTCGATGCCTTTGCGTATCATGATCGTCGAGGACGAGCCGCTGGCGGCAAGGCGCTTGATCCGTCTACTCGCCGGAATTGCTGATGCCGAGATCGTGGCGGTCGTCGAAAATGGGCAGGCGGCGCTGGCGAATGTTGAAACGGCACGCCCGAACCTGATGTTGCTCGACATCGAGATGCCAGAGCTCGACGGCTTCGAACTTTTGGAGAAGCTGCCTGCCGGTATCGCTCCCGCTATCGTGTTCGTGACCGCATTCGATAGCTACGCCCATCGGGCTTTCGACGTTCGGGCGGTTGATTTTGTGCTGAAGCCGGTTGCTGCCGAGCGCCTGGCTTCGGCGATCCGAAACGCCCGGCGCGATCTTGAAACGCGAGACGTCGAACGAAAGCTTGCTGTGCTTCAAGAGAAGGTGGCGGAAATGCGTCGCCAGCTGAATGGATCCAAGTCGGGTTACGAGCAGGAATTCTGGGTTCAGCAGCGTTCAAGAAGGGTCAGGATAGCGGCCTCGGATATCGACTGGATCGAAGCTGATAAGGACTATGTGAGAATCCACAGCGGTCCGAGTTCATTCATGGTATTGGGCTTGATGGCGGCAGTCGAGAACCGGCTCGATCCGGACGCCTTCATACGGATCCACAGGTCGGCGATCGTTCGCATCGACCGCGTGCGTTCCGTCAACCGTAGCCGTTACGGAGTGCTCGACGTTGAGCTTCTCGCTGGCACGAAAGTTCGGGTAGGGCGCAAATACGCCGCTCGAGTCAGGAGCCGGATCGCGGCAGGCGTTTGACTCATGCTTAGTTCCCTCGAGTGTTAGTTGGCCGCGGCGACTGTTGCGCCATGAGTTCTCGAGCAACCGCGCGTACGACTCGCGTCGGCTCTGTCGAGCTGTTGTTGGCGTTCGCCAAGGCTATGATCGTGAGATCCTGATCGGGGTAGCGGGCGTAGTAGGCGCGAAACCCTGGCAGGACGCCGGCATGACCAATTTCCCGCACGCCATTCACCTGCTCTAGGCGCCAGCCAAAGCCGTAAGGCACCTCCTCGCCATTGTTCAGGCGCGCGGCTGTCCACATCAGTTCACGGCTTCGCTGGGTGAGGATTGCTCCGGCCACGATGGATCGCTCCCATTTCGCCATATCGGCGGCCGTTGAGACAAATGCGCCGCTCGGACGGAGGGCGAGATAGGACTGCACATTCTGGAATCTGCCGTCCCTCCAGCCGTAGCCGGAGGCACGTAGCGGGATGATGTCGACGCGACTGGTCGGGCGGGTCGCCATCATTCCTAGTGGCCGAAAAAATCTCGTATCAATAAAGTTTTGCCACGGGGTCGCTGAGACGCGTGTGATCAGCTCCGCCAAGAGGAAGTACCCGGTGTTGCTGTACTCGAACCGCTCGCCGGGAGGAGCGTTGAGCGGGAGTGAATAAGCGGTTCTGAGAACCTCCATCACCGACTGATCCCGTTCGCCGTCAAATCCCGGCGCTTCCCGGACGAGACCCGAGGTGTGTGTGAGGAGGTGCCGCGCCGTGATTGGGCGCCATGCGTCCGGAACATCGCTTATGTAGTGGGAGACGCTCGCATCAAGGTCGATTTTTCCTTCCTGCACAAGCAGCATGACCCCCGCCGCGATAATCTGCTTACTAAGCGAACCGATGCTGAAGGCAGTCTCGGCCGTGACATGGGTTCGCTGTTCCAGGTTGGCGAACCCGTAATTGGATTGCCTCACAACCTCGCCGCGACGCAGCACGGTGAGTGACAGACCTGGGATGTGCTCCGCCGCCATGGCCGAACGCACAACCTCATCAACTGCGTCTGGTAACCGTGAGCGGGTCTCGTGAGCCTGGGAAGGGATGGCCCGGACTGGGCGCGCCCGCGTCCCAGCGCGCCCGACAAGAAGGCTGTGGCCTTGTGAGGTCGTGCTGGGCCCATTCGCCTGGCGAACTCCGTTCGTTTGAGCACTGGGAGCAGCGGCCGCCGGCGCCGCCGAAATCGAGTGAGGCCCAGTAAGCGCAAGCAGGAGTATCAGCTTCGCTGAAATTAACGGATTCCTCTGCATCTGCGCCTCCCCGGATTCACGTCCCGCACGCGCGGCGATGGCGTCGTCGAGTGTGACTGCATCACCATCGCTAGCGCGTCTGCTCGACGTTGCGCCACCCGTTGAGGCATCGCCTGCGCAGAACGACGAACGTCATCAACGAATAGACCACGGGCGTGCCCAATCGCGCGGTCCACCTGCGCCAGGCGCTTGGCTGCTGCGCGGTGGAACAGGTTGCGATGCCGAGGAAATCGCCTGGGCTTTCGTGTTCTATAAGAGCTGTCGTAATGTGGTACGAGGGGCCGGTGGTACTGGATTCACGCCGCGCAGCCGCTGCTCGGTGATGCTGAAGCCTGCTGGCGACCCCCGACGCCAAGGGGTCGAACAGGCCACCGGCGTTCATACACGGTTCACCAATCATCGCGATAAATATAAGTACTAATATACCTGGAGACGCACAGTGAGATTTGGTGAGGTGGCCGCGGTGGCGGTCTCTGTGGTGCTCGGTTTAGTTCCTGTTGGGCAGTCGCCGGTCGGGCCGCCGCCGACGGCGGCGGCGGCGAACGCCCCGGTCACGGCGGCGGAAGCGCGCGAGACAGCCGCTGAGTTCGCCCGCCTGGTGGAGGAGAACTATGTCGACCCAGTCAAGGCCCGCAGCTACGCGGCAGCCGTGCGTGCAGCCGCCGGCCGCGGCGCCTACGACGGTGCTGGAACCGTCCAGGCGCTGGCTGATATTCTGACTCGTGATGTCTTAGCCGTGGCTCCCGAAGGCCACCTGCGTGTGATGCCTGCAGGAGCGGACCAGGGCCCGGGGCCGCGGATGGTCATGCGCCGAGTGGGGGGGGCGCAGGAGGAGGAGACGGCGGCGCCGCTCGAGCCAGGCCCGGGCAAGCACATCGAAGAGGCGCGCTGGCTGGCCCCGGGAATCGCCTACATCCGCTTCACGCTTTTCGCTGGTGAGCCCGCAACGCGAGCGGCAATCGCAAAGTTCATGCGCGACCACGGGGATGCGAAGACCGTCATAGTCGACTTGCGAACGACCCGCGGTGGTTCGGCTAACGAAGTGGAAGAAATCCTCGGTTACTTTTTCGGGGAAGAGGCCGTCGTGATGAAGGCGGACATTCGTGAGTCGGTCCTTCAGAGGGCGTCGGGACCCAGGCCCCTCGGCCGACGGGCAGCACCGACCCAGCCCGGAGTGGTGACTATGGAGCATGTTGTCTCCCCGAATCCGTCGGAACGCCGGCTATTCGATGCAAAGGTACTCGTCCTAACCTCAGAGGGTACGGGATCAGCTGCGGAGCATTTCGCTCTCGCATTGAAATCCGCGGGACGGGGCACGCTGATAGGCGAAGTAACTGGCGGTGCAGGGAACTTCGCTCTCACTGGTCCGCAGCCAATTGGCTCACGCTTCACCGCCTTCATCCCGGTCGGCCGGACATACGATCCACGGAGCGGACGCGGCTGGGAAGGCACCGGCGTGGAGCCTAACATTGCCGTGCCAGCCCAACGCGCGTTGATCGAGGCCCTCACGCGGAGCGGCGTCGCGCCAGCTGAGGCCGAAAGGCTTTCCGCCTCCGTACAGCCGAGCGGGCCCATGCGACGTCCACGGCCTGCGGTCTAATTGGCAATACTACCAGGGGTCGATCTAGGCGCTGGCGCAAATCAGCGGGTCCGGCAGGATTTTGTATGCCGCCGCCTATTCGACGCCTTCGCCAGGGAGCCGATCCACCCTGTGGGTGCGAGACCTTGGCGACGTCATCGTGGCGTCCGCGCTGGACCGGCGCCAAAGCGGGTCCCGCAGAACTCTGCTCCGAGCAGCCGATCGAAGACAGTTGGAGCGCCCACTCTCCTCAGACCTCTCCGGCACCGGTTGGGGACTGCAGGGACACCGGGCGGCGATCCTTTGGACCTCGAACCATCATTGCCAATCTCCTGTGAACGATCCGCCCCCCGTCCGGACGGGCTGGAGGCGGCCGGCTCAGTGAGGCTCCTCAGTTAGACGCGTTGGGTCAGGGTGATCGCGGCGGAAAGTAGGGCGTGACTGCATATCCCTCTTGGGCAACCCCTCTGGCCAGTTTTCACAAAAATACGGTGGTCGTCCCCAGCCGGTGACGAGACGGTGCCCCCCCCCTGAAAGGCGGCCACGAGGAAGCAGCGACTGCGTGGCGACAGGGACGAGCAACTCGAACCGGTCGTGCGAGGCCGGCAGCGCCTTCGCGAATCTCGCGCTGGGGCCCCTGATGAAGGACCTCCTGCGCTTACGGGTTCATCGGCGAATATTGCGGTTGCGCCGCTGCGGACTCTCAGCTGGAACGCGCCGATACTGGGCTCCTCGATGAGGACCCCATCTTCAGGCTCCATCATGGAACTCCGGCGCCGCTGAGTGGCGCCCAGTCACTGACATCGAACGGCGCGGGTGGTGTGTCGGCTCGGAGTGGCTATTGAACCAAGGACCGAAAGCAATGGCAGAGCTGAGTTCGTTCGCCCCCCCCCCCGCCACCTCAGATCAGCGCTGCGCTGCAGCCTCGAGCCTCTCGACCCGATCCGCGGCCAGCCGGCGTACGCGGCGTCCGCTCATGGTCAACCCATCGATTTCGCCGGACGTCGTTCGGCTGAAAGTCACAGTCCCACGCGGGCCAACGAAGCGATCGCCTCCGACCGCTTCGAGCGGAATATCGTATTGGCGTGGCCACGAGAGCCTCAAGCGCCCATCGGAGACTCGTATCGTGTAAGTCATGTCGGTCTCGTCGCTGTAATATCGACCCGGAAATGCCTCCAGGGCGGCAGCGGCCGGCGGCGGCGACGTGAGACGGCTGAACACTCTGAACGTTGGCCACGCATCCCGGATTCGCAGTTCCGGCTGCGTGTGAGGCGGCGCGCCGGCCGCCGGCCGAACGAACCGCCATTCATGAGGCAAGTCGCTTGGCCGAAAAACATCGTCGCCGATCCGGACGAGCGGGGTGGGACTGCCGGTCTGTCGCAGCGAACCGTCCTTCCACTCGATCTGCACCACCTCATCGGTCGCCGCGCTCCAGTAGTTGCCAGCCAACGCCGATTCAGTGGCGTCCGAAGCCGCGACGGTCGGCGCGAGCGCCGGAGACCGCATCTGCCCTCCAAGATAGATATCAGCCAACCTGCGGGTGAGATCGACCGGCGCGATTGTGGAGGCGTTGCACAAGGCGACCACCGCAAGATTCTGATCGGGGAAAAGAACCGATTCTGCGCGATAGCCCCCATCAACGCCGTCGTGGCTCACCGTCCTTAGGCCGCGATAGTCCCCCAGTCTTAGGCCGCCCCCGTAGGTGGTCTTGAGGCCATCGTTCAATGTGCCGGAGGTCTGCATCCAGGCGACGAGCGCGGAGCCGCCGACGCGGCCGTCAATCAGGTTTCGTTGCCACTTGAGCAGATCGCCCACCGTGGTGAACAATCCATTGGAGCCGTAATGTTCGATTTGGGGAACGTTCCTGCTCCACCCGCCGCCCGCACGCCGGCTGTACCCGATTGCGCGACGAGGCACGACCTCGTTGTGGTCGTCACTGAAATGCGTGTCCACCATGGCGAGCGGCCCGAATATACGAGCCTCCGCGAACGCCTTCAGCGACTGGCCGGAGACACGGCGCACGATTAAGCCGAGCAGCGTGTAACCCGAGTTGCCGTAGACGATCTCGGAGCCGGGCTCGAAATTCAGACGGCGCTGTCGCGGCAGAACCCAGAGCACATCATCTTCCGTGGCGACATCGTCGCCGCGCCACCCGGCGAAGTTCAGCAGATGCCCCTGATCGCGCAGACCATTTGTGTGGTGGATTAGCTGGGCGACGGTGATCGCCCGCCCATAATCGGGCATTTCGGGCACGTATTTGCGTATGTCGTCATCGAGGGAGAGCTTGCCCTCCTGCGCCAGCAAGCCGATGGAGAAAGCAGTAAACTGCTTGGAGATGGATGCGACGGCGAAGATCGACTGCGGCGCAATCGGCACGGCGTGTTCCAAGTCGGACATGCCGTATCCCCGCACATAGTCCAGAGAGCCGTTACGGGACACAGCTACGGCGCACCCGGGAGTTTTCGTGCTGTTCCACGGATTGAAAATCGCATCAACTTGCGCATGCCGGTCCGAGGATTTTGCGTTATTGTCGTATGATCCACCGGCAGTCGACGGGCTAAGCGGGACCAGGCCTGCCGCAAGAAGAAGCGCAACCCTGACCTTGGTAAGCGAAAGCAACGTGTCCTCTGTCGTCCGTCGCATCTTTCTCCGTTCGCCCTCCACTCCGCGCACCGCCATCAACGTGCTTCGGCCCGCCTGCCTCCCAGTGCCCCCCAGGCGTAAACCGCTTTACCGATCACGATCTCGACCGTCCATTCCGCCGTCATGCGCCAGCCGTGAAGACACTCTTGAGGTCAGCAGGATGCATAGACAATCACGACCAGGAGATCTGCTTTGCATTCTTTGTGAGGGTTTCGCAGATTGAGATCTGCCCCGATGTTCTTCCCCCGGGCACGAAGGGAGACGAGGCCCGGGAGAAGGGGTGAACTGGCAACGGGCCAACCTGGTAACGAACTAATCCATCCAACCGCTGACCATTCGAAGCGGCCCTCCCTAATGCTCAAGGGGCAGGTAGACGCAGCCGCTCTTCTAGCTCCTATGATCCGGCAGCGGAGAAGGTTCCAGCGACGCTGTGCGGGAAACCTCAGCCGCCAAGGCCTCGAGCTTGTTTCGCTTGGCGGGATCCGAAGTAGCGGCAGCTAATCTCCGCAGGGCATGAACGTGCGCGGTTTCCAGCGCCGCGGCACTGGTGGTGATGGTTGGAGCGATCCCGACCCGCTCCCAGTCGCCACCGGTGGAAGCAAGCACCGGCCGTGCCACTGAAAGGCTCAGCTCGAACTGCCCCGCAATTGGAAAGACATCGTTCATGAAGGCACCCCCCGATGTCCGAGCACCAACGACCTCGCCCAAGCCGTAGCCTGCGATGTGTCCGACGAATTCCTCAGCGGCGGACCCGGTGACCTCACTCGTGAGGACATAAAGCGGCTTCCCAACCATCGTGCTGAGTCCAGGCAGGGTCGCAAACGTGGGTGAAACATCGTTGCCTCGATAGAAGGTAACGAGAGGGCGGCCGGCCTCCATGAAATGGCTTATCACTTGATGCACCGCGCGGGGGCTTCCGCCGCCGTTGCGCCTTAAGTCGATGATTACAGCATCGCCTCCTCGAAGAAAGTGCATAGCCGCTTCAAGGACCGCCTCGCTATCCTCCCCGATCCAGTCGAAGCTCCCTAGATTGAGACATCGCACGTTTCCACACAGCAGCTTCAGTTCATGCACACCATGGTTGCGACACCTCACCTCTCGCTCGAATGCGGTATGATCGGATGTACTTCCAGCAATAGTGGCCGTCATCCGGGCGACCCGTTTCGGGTTATATCTAAAATTGAGGTGGCGATCGCGTCCCACCCGCTCAAGATCAGCATTGACCCGCTCGGCAAGAAGTGCCGGTTGGTCCACATCATAGCGACCAGAGCTCATCTCTTGCGAAAGCGCAGCATCAAGCTCTGCTCGGCGCTCGGGCAAGACGTAGCTCTCGGCGATCAGCCGCCGTATTTCAGCTACGACCTCGGCCGGCTGAAGCACCTTCTCGGCCTCCAAGGGAGAAAGGCCGCCACGGATGAAGGCTTTTGTCAGAGCTCGCCGGGGTCCGATCTTGATGTCCGTCTCCACACCAGTCCTTTCCCAACGACGCCCGTCCAGGCCATTGTGTAAGCACTTATAGTTGTCCGGGTACGAAGTGAATGCATGATGAATGACGGGCGTTTCGAGCGGCACGTAAGGCTCCGGCTAGGGCTTCTAAGCGAGGCACCATCCGGCGACGCTTGGTTCGAACTTGATCAGCATGGCCAGAAGTGATCCTCAGATGTCGAGGAGGTCCAGCTTTCGCTTACGGGTACGCTTCCCAAGCTGCCGGCGACGAGTTAGCCATCGCCGGAATACCCTCCCAATTATCGAAAGCATTCCCTTGCTCCGATCAGCGGAAACTTCACGTGATCCGGTTATGCACCCAAAAGTCAGCAAGTCAGGAGCGGACGCTAATGCGGCTTGTACGGGATGCGCAGATATATTAGTGCTGTTGTACTCTTCAGCTGGAAAGGCGTCCTGATTTGAGCATTTCTTCGAAAACAGGTGGGTTCAGCGGCTGCGCAGTCCTGCTCGCTCTTGTCACCTGTGCACCGGCACCGCCCGTGTCAGCGTCGCAGCCGGCTCCACTTTCCAAGGACGCTTTCAAGGCATGCTATGAGGCCCAGGCAAGGCTGGTCCCCTTCTCCGGCGTGATCTTGGTCCAGCGGGGCAACGACGTTTTCGCTCATACTTCCGGCATGATGGATGAGCAGCAAACTGTGCCAATTACCCCGGCAACGCGATTCCGCCTCGCGTCTGTCCAAAAGGTACTGACGAAGGTTGCGGTCGGACAGTTGGCCGACAAGGGAGCACTCAGTCTGGACGCACCAATAGGAAAATATGTCCGGGGCATTCCACCTGAGATGGCCGCAATTACAATTGACCAACTTCTGCAGCACCGTTCGGGCGTGGCTGGCTTTCTGCGAATGACTCCGGAGGCAATGACCGGATTAGTCTCTGCCACGAGCGCACGCGATCTGCTGCCGCTGATCACTTCCCAGCCTCTGGAGTTTCGTCCGGGGGAGCGAGAGCAGTATTCCAATGGCGGCTTCTGGCTGCTTGGAGTGGTCATCGAAGCGGTGAGCGGTAAGACCTACGGCGAATACCTGCAGGACGAGGTTTTCCGACCTTTGAGGATGAGCGCGACCGGCTTGACCGTCGGGCCTGAAACTGCGGTCCGCATGACGCGAATGCTGCCAGGCCAGCCACCGCTTGCCACCCCCCACCCCGTGAAGATGCCGATGGAGCCCCGCGGATCACCCTCCGGGGACGGGGTCAGCACCGCCGACGACCTGTTGAGGTTGGGCAAAGCGCTGATTGGCGATTCCTTGGTAAGTGCAGAAATTAAAGCGCGGCTGTTCCCAAAGAGGCCCGGCGAGCCTTGGCGCCTCGGTCAATCCGGCGGCAACATTGGAACGAACACCGATTTTGCCGTCTACCCAGAGAGCAAGGTGATATCCGTTGTGCTTTCGAACTTCGATCCGCCCGCCGGCGACCTGATGGGATATGTTCTCAGGCGAGTGGCCCTGGGGGCCGGCTGCGCACCCTTGCGGGAGGAGGATCATCCAGGTCCCCGGCGCTTAATGCCTCCACCTGAGCCGGGCCCTCGCCTACCGACGCGGAGCGCTTCCTAGGCCGCGCAGGTGCCAACACTGAGCCAAACCCCCTAATCTCCAAGCTTGCCAGCCGACGCATGTGCTGCCGAGATGGCCCGCACGGCCTCGCCGACAAAGACTACCGGTGATCTGTTCCTCAGCCGGATGAACTCTGCTGGCCTGACAAAACGGGGGGATGAAGAGTTCGGCCACTTGGCGAACAGGCGTCCCAGTCGGATGTATATGATCTTGAGCAACATCGGCTGGCTCACTCATATCAAGCTAAGCACCGCTATCCGTCAGGGACGTGCGCTACCGATGGTGGAGAGCAGCTGACGACGCCAACCTGGATCGACCAGCATGTCTGAGGGCATGCGATGCCCCATGCCCCGGTAGGAAATCAGGCGAACGTCACCGCCTTTAGCCTTGACGTTGTTCATGAATGCCAGAGACACTGCGAAGGGATTCTCCTCGTCCGCTTCTCCATGAACAGCAAAAATTGGGACTTTGGCCAACTCGCCTGCACGACCGATGGGAGGCGGTACCGGGGCAAATACGAAGATGGCGCTCACCAAGCGCGATCTCGACAGCGCCAGCTGGAGAGCGGCCGACCCGCCCATCGAAAATCCGACGAGATAGACCCGGCGCTTGTCGATCGTCGGATCCCTGAGCAGATCCTCGAGCAGCTCGGCCAACATTGCGAACGAAGGGCCTGGAGACGACGCTTTAGGAACTCCGTCGGATGACCGCGCATAAACCACACTTCGCTCAGCCACCTGCGGGACCACTACAACCGGCGGATCGTGCGCAAGTTCGGGCCGAGCCCAAGAGGCTGCGAAAGGTCCTAATTGCTGTGCATTGTCACTGCCAAGGGCGCCCGAAGCGTGGAGGATAAGGACGAGTGGACGGCGGGAAGCTGAAGCCGGGCGATAGATACGGTACGGCAACGTCCTGTCGCCCCGCGCTTTGAAGATCGCGGCTGCGAACATACTCTGCCAGCTTGCAAGTTCCTCGGCCGAGGGGAGGGCGACCGTAGTCTGGTTCCTGCTTTCGTCAGGAGGGCCAGCGAGGCCCTGGGGTGTTGCTGCGCATCCGGCGAGGAGTGCAGCCCAGCCAAGAACAGTCAAGCGCAGGTGAAGCCGGGACCCACCGCGCAACGACCCCTCAGTAGCGGTCCGTTCCATGACATGACAGGCGCTATACCGCACACAAGAATTGTTCGCGCTTTCGCCGCGCCGAGCAAGAAAATTCGGCGGAAGATCCGGTGCCACACGGTCGAAGTGAGCAATGCAGGCCTCAGCTGGTCGATACGCACTTATATGCCAGCAAAGACTCAACAAGGGCTTCGCCTCTGTCTTTGGCTATGCCTCGCAGGGTTCACTCATGCTATCAGCTTCAGCTGCAACTGGCTCTCACGAGGGCGTAGGGAAGCCGAGGGGATTCGTCACCAATAGCGAGGAGCCGCCCATCCACAGCTGATGAGGCAAACCTGCAAGGCCGCGCTTCTGTGTTGGCGATGCCGACAATGCGCCGCCCAGCTGCCTAGTTTAGCCTCTCTCAGCGAGATGCCGCGGAGAATTCTCTGTACTGGAAGCCGTCTTCGTACGTCGCTTGATCTTTGTGACGTCCGGCTTGCGGATTTCGCCATCTTGGTGCGCCCGCTTCTCTCGGATGCGGTCGATGAACGGCCGTCGCTCCAAAGCGGCAATCGCCTGATCAAGTATATCAAGAAGCGGGACGCCGAGTTCCAACGTAAGATCATCAGCAGCGGCGTTCGTCGCTTCCCAATGACGTTGAAGGAGGGGCAGGAGTGCCTTGCCAGCATCGGTAAGATCGATGATCCGCTCGCGGCCATCTTGCCCGGTCTCAGCTCGTGCCAATCCTTGCTTGGCCATTTCCGAGACCGTCTGGCTCGCTGCCGAATGGGTGATGCCCGCGTACGTGGAAATGGCCCGAATTGAGCTTGGTCCACGCTCCGTTAGAAGCCGGACCACGGGTGTGTAGCGCGGACGGTATACGAGGCCCGCCTCACGGTACGCCACTTCAACATCACCATCGAGGAGTTCGATCAGGTGGCGGAGGAGGGATCCCAAGGTCCGTCGGCTAGGCATCAGGCATCATAGCCACTTCCAGAAGCAGCTGGCTATAAGTTTTCAGCGCGGCTTTTGCTCGTGTTCGGTACTCGACTGTACGCCTCGCCTTTCAGACAGGATGCTTCATCCGAGAAGCTTCAAAGGCGCTCCAAGGTCGCGAGATCCGCGGGTCCGCGCCAGACGCGCCTGAAGCTGTCGGATGCCTTTTTGGACGGCATGCGCATCGCCTCCTGAGAACGCGCGATACCCAGGAGAGCCCAGGCATTGCCCGGTCGTCGGCGGAGTGCTCGTTTGAACGCACTCAGCGCTCCTTTGGGATCCCCGTCCCGGAGCAACGCAGCGCCGAAATGAAGCGCTGCAGGCTCTCCCCAGAGCGGCGGTTCCCAGTAGCCGCTGGCATCTTCGACTTGCTCGGCGGCCTTGAACAAAGCCGCTGCGCCGGGCGCATCGCCCTGCGCCGACAGGATGCGGGCAGCGGCAAGGCGTTCGCCCATGTCAATCAGAGGCAGCATCTGAGGGTCGAGAACCACGCTCCTTCGCAACCGGCGCAACTCGACCAGCTCCAGCTGAGCCTCCCGCAGCCTGTGTGATCGGGCAAGGGCTTGCGCCCGCACCGCCCTCCATACAAGCCGCAGGTCCGACAACCGTTCGTCAGGTGCCTTGATGGCCAATAACTCATCAGTGCTGGAGAGCTGCAATCGGGCCTGCAAAGCGCTGGCGAGCATCCGCCGGTAGTCCGGCCGGTTCAGGGCGCGCTCTGCCGGAATGGCCTTCTCCAGCCCCTCGGCTGCAGCCAGCCCCGCGCTCCGGTCGCCGATCTGCTGAGCCGATGATAAAATGAAGTGGGTGTGGTGCCGGTAATAGTTATAGAAAAGTGGATCCTCGCCAAGAGTTCGCGCCATCGCCTCGTCAGCCGCGACTGCGTTCCGGTTCACGGCCACGGCGTCTGAGAAGCGGCCTATCCGGTAATAGGTGTGCCCCGGCATATGCTGCAGGTGTGCGGCGTGTGGCACCAACTGCCGCAGCCGATCTGCTGCGGTCTCCGCGACGCCGGGATTAGCAGAGGCTTCGGTGAGGTGGATGAAAAGGTGCAGCGCCTGGGGGTGGCGTTCTGATCTCCCCAGGACGGTTGAGAGCAGCCGCCTTGCCGCTCCACCCCATGGCTTGAGACGCTCGCCGCCTT
The DNA here is from genome assembly GCF_036387215.1 of Allosphingosinicella sp. GTDB lineage: Bacteria > Pseudomonadota > Alphaproteobacteria > Sphingomonadales > Sphingomonadaceae > Allosphingosinicella. The sequence goes on from NZ_DASVUE010000410.1 coordinate 30,300, forward strand.
CCTCCCAATAATCCCATGGATGGACGTTCATCGCGGCCTCGGACGCGAGCACTAACAGAAAGTCGCTTTGCGGGTGCCGCCTCGAAGCTTGCAAAAGCATGCTGGCATACGCTTCCTCATGTACCCCCTTTTGGTCAGCCGGAGCCGAAGGGGCAAATCTTTGCAAGAGAGCCTCTCCCATGTCGCGCTCGACAGGGGAAAGGTGCGTGTCGCGCAGCATATCGGCGACCAGCCTGTGGGCGGCTTTGGCGCGCTCTGCAGACATCGGGCCGCTATTGATATGTGGCCCCATGGATAGCGCCTGGCCCCAGCGGCACATGGCGCAACCGGACTCGATCTTTAGAGCGGCCTCAAAGCTGCGCTCAGCTTTCGCATGTTCAAAGCCGTAAAGCAGCGCTAGCCCCTGGTCGAAGTAGCGCTGAGCCGCTTTCCCCGCAGCGATTGGTAAGTGTACCGGCGCCAACCCCTCGATGAGAGGCATTTGCATCGAAGCGGATTGATCCTTCTGTCCGGCGAGACAACCATGCGCCTTCTGGTAAGCTGGCGTGAGCATTGCGAGTTGCCGAGTACGCTCTGTTTCAGCAGGCGAGCGCCCCTGCTCTGCGGGCAGCGCATTGGAAACACCCACCATTGCAAGGAAAGCTAACGCTCTTCGATTGATCATAAGCCCAGGCCTTAATTGTCAGGATGAGCCTAGGAGGGCCAAGGAAACACTGCAACAGCGCTGTTGCGTTAGGAGATGGGATTCGATGCGCCACCAAATTCCTGGAGCTGCGGCACGCCATATTCGGATTCCGAACCCGTAAGACAGGGAGCTCTGCTAGCCGCGCGAACGGAGCCGCCGTCCTGCGCATCTGTGCGCCTACTCATATAAGTGCTCTTTCATAATGGGGTGAAGCGGCGCTGCCGCAGTGCCAGGGTCAGCGAAGGCAGCGGTCAAGAACGCCAAGCACCGACTGCTTCTGCGCCGGGTTTGCGCCATCCCACATATCGTTGTGCTTGAGGTCCGGTACCGTAGCTATCACCATGCGGTGCTGAAGCACCTCCGCAGGGGTTGGCAAAACGCCTTCGTCGGCTGTTTGATCGGTTGATCGCACGCTGCAAATGCGAGGGCGGCTCGTGCGCGGGAGGCGCATCCGCCGGTTGTCTAGGGAGAATACGGCCTGCACCAGGCGAGGATGCTGCTCGACGAACAGAGCACTCATGTCTCCTCCATGAGAGTGCCCGACCAGGATAATTCGATCGTTCGAGGCCGCCCGCTGCTTCCGCAAGGCTTCGATGACAAACTTTAGATTTCGAACGCCTTGTTCCCACGATGGGCGGCGAACAACCGAGGGTACCCCGGTCGTTGGAAGTTCCGGGTCGCCCGAAAGCTCATGCTGCACGGAAGCGACAAGGTATCCTTGGCCCGCCAGATGATTGGCGATGAAGGAATACGCAGTGTTGCGCCCTCCGTAGCCGTGGGAGATTAGGACAAGCGGTTTTGCCCTATGCGAGAGACCATAGAGCAGGACGGGTATCTGTCGTCCGCGGCTGGGATCGGTGAAGACGCGGGTCGCAGGCGCGAGAACCTCGCTGGGCCGTGGAGGCTTGTCGACGCTCGCGCACCCGTGAAGTATGACGGCCGCCGCGACTTGAGCGCAAAGCAGTGACTTTTTCCTGAGCCTCACAACCACCTCGCGATGCATTTGATTGCCAGAAGGCGAAGACTCTATCGCCATCGGGGGCGTCCGCAGCAAGACCAGGGGCGCCTCCCCGTCCAAAGCAACGTCGGATTATTAGGTGCAGCTGCCAATCTCCCGGCCTGGAGCCGATTTACACTCTCGTTGAGCGATGCAGCAGAGCCGCCTGGCGCTACCACGGCCTTGTGGGTCTGGAGCATCCACCAGCTTCGAATACGCCATAAGAAGTACGGGTCAGATCCGCAGCTGAAAGACCGTTCAGACGGCATAATTCAAGGTCGCGCCTGGCTTTGGAAGCAACGTTCAAATCGGCCGCCCGGAGAGGGCCCTCGGGGAGCGGTGGTGTACGGAGGCCGCGGGAATGCGCCATTGCGGCTGATGCCGTCATCGCCTCAGCGTCAGCACGTGATGCAGCTGTTGATGCTCACTGCGCCCCGCCGTTATCCCGCCGATGAGCCCCATGACCCGCTCGAACGAAGAGGTTCGAGCAAGCGCATCATCAAGGCGGTCACCGTCACATGCCGGAGCATCTCCTCACGTTTAGGGACACATGAATTGGCGCATTTGCAGCGAATCTCTCACGCGGCGAGGGCTGGGTGAGAGGAAAAATCCAGGCGCGTGCGCCTGCAGCCGCCGGCGTATATTTGACGGATATTTGAAAGACTGGCGGCAGCCATAGCTAACCCATTGAAAAGATTGGTGACCCCTACGGGAATCGAACCCGTGTTTCAGCCGTGAAAGGGCCGCGTCCTAACCGCTAGACGAAGGGGCCACGGGGTGCTCCGAGGCAGAGGCGGCACTTAAAAGCGCGGGCGTCGGCGGTCAAGCTCGGTTAGTCGGCCCAGGCCGCGTCCTCGAGGTGGAGCTCGGCGGCCGGGCGGTCCCCCCAGTCGTCGCGCTTGATCCGGCCCGCGATCCAGAGCTTGCGGTGAGTGGGCGCGGCAAGCATCGCCTGTCCGAGCGGGCTATCGGCCATTCGAAAGGCGATCGCCTTGATGCGGCGGCCGTCGTCGCCTGAGACGATGAGGCGGAGGTGCCCGCTTCCAACGACATCGGCCTTCACGATCCGCACCGGCCCCGCCGCAACACGGGGAGCGGGCCAGCCCGCGCCATAGGGGCCGCCCGCATCCATCGCCTCGCAGAGCGTCGGGCAGACGCCGCCGGGGGCGAGGACCGCATCGAGCAGCAAGGCACGGTCATCGCGGCCTCGGGCGACGTCCTTGGCAAGCCGCTCGTCGAGGAAGTCGGCAAGCGCATCCAGCCGGTCCCGCGTGACCGTGAGCCCGGCAGCCATTGCGTGGCCGCCGCCGGCGATGAGGAGGCCGCTCTCTTTCGCCGCGAGGATGGCCGCGCCGAGATCGACGCCGTAGATGGAGCGGCCGGAGCCCTTGCCGACGCCGTCCGCGTCGATGGCGACCACGATTGCGGGCCGGCCAAGCTTCTCCTTGAGCCGCCCGGCGACGATCCCGATCACGCCCGGATGCCAGCCCTGGCCGGAGACGAGCGCGACGGGCCGATTGCCCTGAGCTGCGCACAACGCCTCGGCAGCCCCACAAACGAAAGCCTCGATCGCTCGCCGCTCCTCGTTGTGGCGCTCGAGCTCGGCGGCGATACTCTCGGCCTCGGCGGGATCCTCTGTGGTCAGGAGCCGGACGCCGAGATCGGATTTGCCGACGCGGCCGCCGGCGTTGATCCGTGGCCCGAGCGCGAAGCCGAGATCGGTGCAGGTCGGCGCTCGGGTCAGCCGCGAAGCATCGATGAGCGCGGACAGGCCGATATTCTTCCGCTGCGCCATCATCTTGAGACCCTGGGTAACGAACGCGCGGTTGAGACCCCGAAGCTGTGCGACATCGGCGACGGTGCCGAGCGCGACGATGTCGAGGAGGTCGACGAGGCGGGGCTCGGGGCGGCTCGCGAAGAAGCCCCTCGCCCGGAGCGTCCGCACCAGTGCCGCCGCGAGAAGGAAGCAGACGCCGACGGCCGCGAGATGACCGTGAGCGGCCGCATCGTCCGCCTCGTCGAGCCGGTTCGGGTTGACGAGCGCGTGCGCTACGGGGAGCGCGGCTGCGCATTTGTGGTGATCGACGACGATCACGTCGACGCCCGCAGCCCGCGCCATTTCGAGCGCCTCGAACGCCTGGGCGCCGCAATCGACGGTGACGATCAGCTTCGCGCCGCCCTCCGCGATCCGAACCAGCGCTTCGCCCGAGGGGCCATAGCCCTCCATCAGCCGGTCCGGGATATAGGCCTTGGGGTCGCAGCCAAGGCCGCGAAGCAGGCGGATCAGCAGGGCCGCCGAAGTGGCGCCATCGACGTCATAGTCGCCGAAAACGGTGACGGGCTCGCGCGCCTCGACCGCGTCCGCGAGCCGCTCCGCGGCGAGGTCCATGTCGCGGAAGATCGAAGGGTCCGGCATGAAGGAGCGGATCGTCGGCGCCCGGTGCCGCTCCAGTTCGTCGCGGCCGACTCCGCGGGCGAGCAGCAGCTGGTCCACGAGATCGTCAGGTTGAAACGCCTCGTCCGTCGCATCCGCAGCCGCGCCGCGCCAGCGCCAGGGCTGGCCCAGGATCGAGCGTGAAACGCCGCAGACATGGCTGGAGGACATGAGCATCCTCCGCCTTTACGTCATTGCGAGTCCGGCGTGAATCCCGCGATCAGGAAAGCTGTGGAAAAGCCTGATAACCGTGCGAGCCGGGCTCGTGGCGGTGCTCGCCCTTGACCCAGCGGACGGTGCCGGTCGAGGCACGCATGACGACGCTTTCGGTGGAAAGGCAGTTCTTCCGCCGCTTCACGCCGGCGAGCAATGATCCGTCCGTGACGCCGGTGGCGGCGAAGATCACGTCGCCCTGCGCCAGATCTTCGAGATGATAGATGCGGTCGAGATCGGTGACGCCCCATTTGGCTGCGCGGGCGCGCTCGTCGTCATTGCGGAAAACGAGCCGGCCCTGGAACTGACCGCCGACGCAGCGGAGAGCCGCCGCCGCAAGCACGCCCTCGGGCGCTCCGCCCGAGCCCATATAAACATCGATCGTGGTGTCGGGGTCGGTGACTGCAATCACCCCGGCGACGTCGCCGTCCGGGATGAGGTTGATGCCGCAGCCGAGGCCGCGAAGCTCGGCGATCAG
>NZ_DASVUE010000411.1:0-12107 GCF_036387215.1 Allosphingosinicella sp.
TTCAGATTTCGACAGGAAGGAACGGAAAATGTTTTTGAACCCCAGGGACAGTAAGCGGGCGATCCCCCTCCGCCGCAGAAGCCGCTCCGCGGACCCATGCCGCCCCTACGGCCGCTTCATGCAACCGGACCCGCTCGGATAGGACGACGGCATGAACATGTACGCCTATGTGAAGGGCGACCCGGTGAACTTCACCGACCCCACGGGTCTTGAGGCGCAGTGCGTGTCGTTCCGGGAGAAGGGGTCGGTTACCGTGGACGGTCAAGGCAATCCAGTCGTGCAGTTGGGTTCGATGCGTGAGGTCTGCTGGAACAGCGGTGGAGGAGACGGTCGAGACCCAGGCTGGAGCCTCGGAGGGGCGCGTGGAGTACAGTGGCCGACGCCCGATTGCCAAGTGCCGGCTAATTGCGCGAATGCACGGCCTCGCAACCCCCCGCCTCCAGCGCCTCCGCGCTGCGCGGCCGCTCCTTTACCGCCCGCATCTCGCAACTATCCGGTGCCCAAGGGATATACTTCTGCAGGTTACCGCAATAACGTCTATGTTAGAAACGGCCAGGGTAAGCTTGTGAACAATCCCCTGTACGAACAAGCTCGCGCGCAGGCCGGAGGAGTTAATCTCAAGGGAGTTCTGATAGACCTCGGTCAGATTATACTCAATGTCGCTATTAGCGTAGTGGGTGGCCCCATTGGCAGCGCGCGGTACTTGGCAGACGTGGGCGACGTGGCGCGCGCGGGAGCTCTTGTTGGAACTTCCGCCGTTAAGACAGCAGGATCACCGGCCGTGCGATGCGGACGGTGAAGCGGACGGGAGGCACCTGAGATGAAGTTGCACGATCCACCGGCACTGGCACTTGCTTTATCTGCATTGAGCGCGATCGTGTTCTGGCTTTTGGGCGCCCGAATGGCTATTGTGGCAGGAACAGCCGCCTGTGGAATACTCTATTTCATATTCTACTTAGTTGTGCAGCCCCGCCGCGATTAAATCAAACGCGAACAGTGCTCGGGTAGCGGCTCAGCTCGCGATCCGCGGTGAGGAGGACCAGGCCGTGGTTTGCGGCTTGGGCGAGGAGGGCGCGGTCGAAGAGGTGCCGGTGGAGGGGCGGGAGCTTTTCGATTCCGAGAGCATCGAGCGAGGACAAGGCGAGCTCGCCATCGCCGTCCGAAAGGAGCGCGTCTCGGAGCTCCGCGGGATCCGCCTGGCAGTCAGGGCGTCCGAGCGCGATTGATGGCCACTTCCCAGATGCTGATGGCGCGAAGGCGAGATCGTTGGCCCGGTCCTCATTGATCTCCCGCCTCGGCGGAGAGTCGCTCGGGTTCGATCGTCAGCCACAAGAGCAGTTGAGTATCGAGCAGGAGCTTCATTCGCCAGCGTCGCTGCCGCGGTCGAACATCTGTTCGATGTCATCGGCGAAGGGAGCCTTGATGTCGTCCGGGACCGCGAACTTGCCTCTCAGCATTCCCAGCCGGCGCTTCGGCGGCAGCTCGGGCGCCTCGATGCGCTCGACCTTGACGAGCGGCTTGCCGGCGTCCGCGATGATAAAGGGTTCACCAGCGATATCGCGCGATCAGCTCGGATAGGTGCCTCTTCGCGTCGTAAATGCTGACGGTTTCCATCCCCCAATTTTAGTTCAGTGGCCCAAGCCTCTCAACGGCTATCAGCATTTCCCGGCCATCCAGCAGGGGTCCCAGTTCGGCTCGGGGCCGAAGCGCTGGCTGAGGAAGTCTATGAGGGCACGGATGCGGGCGGTGGAGGCGCGGCCGGGGGGCATGACGAGGTGGAGGCCGATCTCCTCCATCGGATAATCGCGCAAAAGCACCTCGAGCTTGCCGGCCTCGATTGCGGCGGAAGCGATGAAGCTCGGGAGGATGACGATGCCGAGCCCGGCGCAGGCGGCTTCGCGAAGCATCTCGCCATTGTCTGCCCGGAAGCGGGCATGGCCCTTCACATGTTCCCAACGGTTGCCGACGCGGAAGCGCCACTGCTCGTATGTCGGGATGTTGGCGTAGAAGAGGAGGTCGTGATCGGCGAGATCGCGCGGATGGCCGGGGCGGCCGCGCGCGTCAAGATAAATGGGGCTTGCGACGACGACGCCGCGCACGGGTGCAATGCGGCGGGCGATGAGCGCGCTGTCGGCAAGGTTGCCGATGCGCACGGCCATGTCGTAGCCGCCGCCGAGGAGATCGACGGTGCGGTCGTTCAGGGAGACGTCGAGCTCCACCTTCGGATGCATGCGCGCGAAGTCGGCGAGCGCGGGCGCGAGGTGCTGGGTCCCGAAGGAGAGGGGGGCGGTGATCCGGATCGGGCCTGCAATCTGGGTGACCGCGTCGGCGACGATCTCCTGCGCTGCTTCCAGGTCCGTAAGGATGTTGGAGGCGCGCTCATAATAGGCCTGGCCGATGTCGGTCGGCTGAGCGCCCTGCGCGGTGCGGGTGAGAAGCTTGGCGCCGAGCTGCTCCTCCAGGCGTGCGACGCGGCGGCTGAGGATCGACTTGGAGATGTCCATGCGCTCGGCGGCGCGGGCAAAGGCGCCCGTCTGGACCACCCGAACGAAGGCGAGCACATCCACCAGATCGACCGAAGAGCGTTCCATATAGCGCAACACCTCAGTGCATGTTGTCCGTCTACCGGCAACACCGATAGAGGCTTAAATCCCCTTCAGCAAGTTTCTGGAGGGTAGACATGACCAAGGTTCTCATCATCGACAGCGCGGCGACCGGCGAGGCATCGGTTTCGCGCAAGCTCACCGGCGAGGTCGCCGAGCGCCTCAGTGAGCGCGAGCCGGGCGTGCACATCGTCCGCCGCGACATCGGCGCGAGCACGATCCCGCACCTGACGGCGGAAACCGTGGGAGCGATCCGCGGCGTGGCGCGCACCGATGCGGAGCGTGAGGCGCTTGCGCTGTCGGATGCGCTCGTCGCGGAGGTGAAGGACGCGGACCTGATCGTGATCGGCGCCCCGATGTACAATTTCGGCATGGCCTCGACGCTCAAGACCTGGTTCGACCATGTGCTGCGCGCCGGCGTCACCTTCCGCTACACCGAGGCAGGTCCCGAGGGGCTGGTGACGGGCAAGAAGGCGGTGGTGATCGAAACCCGCGCCGGCCTCTACAGCGAAGGCCCGGCGGCGGTGATGGACAATCAGGAGCCGCACATCCGCACCTTGCTCGGCTTCATGGGCATCACCGACGTGACCTTCGTTCGCGCCGAGAAGCTTGCTTTCGGGCCGGACGCCGCGGCCGCGGCGATCGCGGAAGCGGTCGAGCAGCTCGCCGGCTTCGCCCAGTCCGAATGGGCGCTTGCTGCCTGATTGCAGCAGTGCCCGAGATCCGTCCGCCGCGCCGAGCGTCACTGCCCCCCTGTGCCGGCGGGCGGACGGATCACCACATTCATACAGGGAGAAGAAAAATGGCCAAGTTCCGTCTGATCAGCTTTGCGCTCTGCCCCTATGTGCAGCGGGCAGCGATCGTTCTTGCCGAGAAGGGCGTGCCGTTCGAGCGCGTCAATATCGACCTCGCCAACAAGCCCGACTGGTTCCTGAAGCTGTCCCCGCTCGGCAAGGTGCCGGTGCTGGTGGTCGAGCAGGACGGGCGCGAAGAAGTGCTGTTCGAAAGCGCGGTGATCGCGGAGTATCTGGACGAGACGCTGGCGCCGCAGCTTCACCCGGCCGATCCGCTCGAAAAGGCGCGGCACCGGGCGTGGATCGAGTTCGCTTCGGCGACGCTGGCGGACATCTACGGCTATTACACCGCCGCCGACCAGCGGACCTTCGAGGAGAAGCGGCAGGCGATCGCGGCCAAGTTCGACCGTCTCGAGCAGACGCTGGGCGAGGGGCCCTATTTCGCCGGTGGCCGCTTCGGGCTCGTCGACGCAGCCTTCGCTCCTGCCTTCCGCTATTTCGACCTGTTCGACCGAATCACCGGCGAGAGCCCGTTCGACGGGAGGCCGAAGCTTAAGGCGTGGCGCGAGGCGCTGTCGGAGCGCGCCAGCGTCCGCGGGGCCGTGGCGCCGGACTATCTCGAGGCGCTGCAGCGTTTCATTCGTGGCAAGGGCTCCCACCTCGCCTCGCTGGACCTCGCCGAAGCCGCTTGAGCCGGGGGCGGACAAGCCCCATTTTCAACACTGGATGAGCCCGCCGGAGTTCGCTCCGGCGGGCCGAAGGAATTGAGCATGATCGATATCCGTCCCTTTGCTTCGCTCGGCCACGCCGATCATGGCTGGCTGAATGCCCGGCACCATTTCTCCTTCGCCAATTATTATGAGCCGGCCCGCATGGGCTGGGGCGCGATCAGGGTGTGGAACGACGACGAGATCGCCGCCCGCTCCGGCTTCCCGCCGCATCCGCACAGCGACATGGAGATCATCACCTATGTCCGCCGGGGCGCGATCACGCACCAGGACTCGATGGGGAACCAGGGCCGCACCGGCGCCGGCGACGTGCAGGTGATGAGCGCAGGCACCGGCGTGCGCCACGCCGAATATAATCTGGAGGACGAGACGACGACCCTGTTCCAGATCTGGGTGCTGACCGATAGGAAGGGCGCCGAGCCGAGCTGGGGGGCGAAGGAGTTCCCCAAGGGCGACCGCGCCGGCAGCTTCGTGACGCTCGCAAGCGGCTTTGCCGACGATTCGGAGGCGCTGAAGATCAACGCCGCCGCGCGTGTGATGGGCGCGACTCTGAAGGCCGGGGAGAAGGCGGGGCTGCAGCTCGATCCGGCGCGGCACGTCTATCTGGTGCCCGTGAACGGCTCGATCGCGGTGAACGGCGTCCGCGCCGAGGCACGCGACGGGGTCGCGATCACCGGCGAGGAGCGGGTCGAGATCCTGGCCAACGAGGACACCGAGATCGTCCTCGTCGACGCCCGCTAAGGCAGCCCGGGTGCGGGAGCTGGACGAGGTCTTCGCGAAGCTTCCGCACTCGCGGTTTCGGAGCCGCTTCCGGCTGGGCGATGGCGAGCGGGCGTATCTGGAGGCGAAGGGGATCGAGACGGTGCTCGCGCATGGCCGCGACTTCATCGAGCGGCGCCTGGCGCCCGCGCATCCCCCGAACGACGGCAAGCAGACGCCGATGCGGGGGCACCCGGTGTTCATCGCGCAGCACGCGACCGCGACCTGCTGCCGCTCCTGCCTCGCCAAGTGGCACGGCATCCCGCAAGGCCGCCCGCTCGATGAGCGGGAAAGCGCGCATGTGCTGAAAGCGCTGGAGCGCTGGCTCCGGGAGCGCCAGCACGGGTAGGGCCGCCCCGTGGCGGAGCGGCCCTCCTCGGCTTCTAGCGGTTGTAGTCCTGCTTGCCGGAACGGCCGGGAACGCCGTCGCCGCCGCCATTGCCGTAGCCGTTATTGCCCTTGCTCTTGCTCTTCGAAGGCGGGCAGCTCGGCGGGGACGGCGGGCAGTAGGAGGGCGGAGGCGGAGTGTAGCAGCCCGAGCTGCCGCCGGCGCCGGTGACGTGGACGAGTTCGTTCTGGCTCAAAACGCGCATCTTCGTTTCTCCCTGATAGCCGGCCGGCCACAATGCCGGTCCGACCTCGCGCAAACGAGCGTCCGGCATGGTTGCTCCGCCGTTAACCATGATTATTTAGCACGTTTGGGAGGAGGCGCTTCAGCCGTTCCCGCTCAGAGCCTTTTCCACTCGTGCTGCAGCGAGTTCCCGCAGCCGATCCTCCTCCGGCGGGAAGCCGGCCGCGATCCAGTCCCGCTCGATCGCCTGAAGCGTCGCCGCAACCAAGGGGCCGGGACTGAGGCCCAGTTTGATGAGTTCGCCGCCGGTCAGGGGGAGGCGGGGAATCGGCCACGAGCGCAGCAGCGCCACCTTCGCCGCCGCCGAATCATCGCCGAGCAGCAGGCGGTCGATCGCCCCCTCCATCCCCAGCCGATAGGCGAGCTCCTTCGGATCTGCCGCCTGCTCGTCGGCACGCGCGGCAGCGGAGACGAGCCGCTTGGCCACCTTCTTCGAAAGGCGCAGGCGCGCGGCGACCGCAGCCGCCGCCGAAGGATCAGGGGGGAGGAGAGCGGCGAGGCGGCGGACCGGCTCCGGCGCCTCGTCCGCCGCCTGCTCGCGGCGGATCAGCTCGACGAGACGGACCACGCCGTCGGCGCCGAACTCGGGAAGCACCGGTGCGAAGATGCCCCGATCGACCATCAGCGCCACGGTCGACGCCGGGTCGGGGAGCGCGAGCAGCTTCAGGAGCTCGTCGGCAATGCGCTCGCGGGAGAGCGCCATCAGGTCGTTGGCGCGGGCAATGCAGGCACCGAGGGCGGCGGCGTCGGGTTCGCCCTGGCCGAACCGGGCATGGAAGCGGAAGAAGCGGAGGATGCGCAGATGGTCCTCGGCGATCCGGGTCAAGGGATCGCCGATGAAGCGGAGCCGGCGCGCCTCGAGATCGGCCTCGCCGCCGAAATAGTCGAAAATCTCGCCCGTCTCCGGATCCGCCGACAGGGCGTTGATCGTGAAATCGCGGCGGGAGGCGTCTTCTCGCCAGTCTTCGGTATAGGCGATGGTGGCGCGGCGGCCGTCGGTTGAGACGTCGCGGCGGAGCGTCGTGACCTCGACCGGCCCGTCGGACAGCACGGCAGTGACGGTGCCGTGGGCAATTCCGGTCGGCACGACGCGGATCCGGGCGCGCTTGAGTCGAGTCATCACCTCCTCCGGCTGCAGGCGCGTGGCGAGATCGACATCGCTGACGGAGATCCCAAGCAGCGTATCGCGGACGCAGCCGCCGACGAACCGCGTCTGGCCCTCGGCAGCCTCCAATGCTGCAAGGAGCGGGCGCAGACCGGGGCGCTCGCGCCAGGGGGCGGGGAGAAGCTTCATGCCGCAAGCTCCAGCCGCCGGCTCAGATTGACGATCATCGCAGCGGTCGCGCCCCAGATGCGCCGGCCCTCCCATTCGATCTCGTAATAGGAGCGCTGGCTGCCGCGCCATTCCACCGTGCGCACGATCTGGTGCTCCGGCCGGAGGATGTGGTGGAGCGGCGCTTCGAAGATTGCGGCGACCTCGTTCGGCTGCGGCTCCAGCGGCAGATCGGGCGGGATAACGCCCACCACGGGCGTCACCTGATAGCCGGTGATCGTGCGATACGGGTCTGCCATGCCGACCAGCTCGACCTGATCGGGCGAAAGTCCGATCTCCTCTCTCGCCTCCCGCAACGCGGCGGCGACGGGGCCGTCATCCTCCGGGTCGATCCGGCCGCCGGGGAAAGCGACCTGGCCGGCATGCTTCCGCATCAGATCGGTCCGGACGGTGAGGATCACCCCCGGCTTCGGCCGGTCGACGACCGGAACCAGCACGGCGGCCGGCGTTACCGCCTGCTCCTCGGCAAGGAACGGATCCCTGAGGTCGCCCTCGAGCAGGATGGGGGAGCGTGTGCGGCCCCTCTCCAGGGCGTCGCGCAGCCGGTCGGCGAGGCTCACCGGCCGGCATCCAGCGGGAAGAAGGCGCCGCCGCTCCAGACGCCCGGCGGCTCCGCGCCTTCGGAAAGCGCGATCTCTGCCAGCTCATAATAGACGGAGCGGCCGATCAGCGCCTCCAGCCCCGGGCGGACCAGCAGATACGGGTGCGGCCCGTCCTCGCCCTGGCCCAGCCGGAGCGGGTGCTGCGGCCCCGCGATAACCAAATCGCCGGTGTTGAGGCGAAAAGCGAGCGATCGGTCTTCCCCTGAACCCTCCGTCTTGAGCTCCACGGCGACGAACGGCGCGTCCTCCACCTCGATGTCGAGCTTCTCGACCGGCGTCACCAGCACGAAGCCCCCGTCCTGCTCGCGGCGGAGGATCGTCGAGAAGAGGCGCACCATGGCCGGTCGGCCGATCGGGCTCCCTTCGTGAAACCAGGTGCCGTCGTGGGCGATGCGCATGCCGCTGTCGCCGCAATGGGATGGGTTCCACTTGTCGACCGGCGGCAGCTTCTTCTCCTCGGCAAGGCGCGCAATCTCGGCGAGGGACAGGCTTGAGAGGTCGGTCGGGACGTCGGGCATCGGCATCGGCCCTAGCTAGGGGATGCGACGGCCGAGCGCAAAGCTTGCCGCACGGTTCGCCCGCTCCTATCGCGCCGGGATGGCGGCGGAATTCGAGGGACCACGGACGGCGATCGTCACGGGCGGCGCGAAGCGCATCGGCGCCGCGATCGTCCGTGCGCTTGCGGAGGACGGATGGCATGTGCTGATCCACTGCAACCGGTCCGTCGCCGAAGCGGAGGCGCTTGCGGAGGAGGTTGGAAACGCCGCGGTGGTTGCCGCCGAGCTGGCGGACCCAGGTGCGGCGGCAAAGATCGTTGGCGCCGCCGGGGGGCTGCCTTCGCTTCGGCTGCTGGTGAACAATGCATCCCGCTTTTCCTACGACGCTGCCGAGGATTTCACGCTGGAAGGATGGGACGCGCACCAGGCGATCAACCTTCGCGCTCCGGCTTTGCTGTCGCAGGCGTTCGCGGCGGCGGCCGGCGGGGAGGGCGGGCTGATCGTGAACCTGCTCGACGCCAAGCTCTCGCAGCCCAATCCGGATTTCTTCTCCTACACCGTGTCAAAGATGGGGCTTGCCGGGCTGACGGAGCTGACGGCCCGCGCCTTTGCCGCCCGCCGCATCCGCGTCTGCGGGATCGCGCCTTCGGTGACGTTGGTATCGGGGCCGCAGAGCCGGGATAATTTCGAGCAGGTGCATGCGCTGAACGCGCTTCGGCGAGGCGTGGACGTCGACGAGATCGTGGCTGCGCTTCGCTTCATCGTCGCCACTCCCACGCTGACGGGGCAGGTGATCACACTCGACGGCGGCCAGCGTTTCCTGTCGTTGCCGCGCGACGTCCAGTTCCTGGAGCAGAGCGATGAATGATGTTTTGAAGCTGGACGGGCTCGTTCCGGCCGGGCTCCGGCCGAAGACGCACAAGATCGTGCTCCAGGATCTGGTGCTTCCGGTCGATATCGGCTTCCACGCGTTCGAGGTCGGCAATCCGCAGCGGCTGACGGTGAGCGTCGAAGTGTGGCTCGAAGAGGCTGCGTTCGCGAGCCGGGACGAGGTCGCGTGCGCATGGGATTACGATTTCCTGCGCAGCGAGATCATCGCGATCGCCGGGGCCAGGCGCTACAATCTCCAGGAGACGCTGGCGCGGGCGATCTACGAGCTCGTGGCGGCGCGGCACGGCGTCGCGGCGCTGAGGGTCTCGACGCGGAAGCCGGACATCTACCCCGCTTGCGCGGGCGTGGGCGTGGACCTCGCTTCCTTCTAGCCCCGGGTGCGGACGCAGGGGCCGAGGCCCTGGATCACCACCTGATAGTCGGCCGCGATCGCCCGCGCATGTTCCGGCGCATCGGCATAGCTCTGAGCGGGAATGGTCCGCGGAAGCGTGCAGGCGAGCCGATACCAGAGCAGGGTGTTGCGGGCGGGCGGCGCGGCGGCATCGTCGGTGACTTCGCTCAGCGAAACCGCCCATTGCGGCGCCATTCCCGGCCGGCGGAGGATGCTGAGGGAGACGGGGCGCGCATTCGCGGCGTCGAGGAAGATCTGGGTCTCGCTTTCGCCCGGCACCGTCCCCGGCACGTGGAAGGCCCGCCTGATGCCGCTGATGCGGGGCGGCGAATCCGCCGCCGAAGACTCGCGCATGATCGACCGGATCATATTGGCCCGCTCCGGCGCGAAGGGAAGCTGAGCGTCGGGGGCGATCAGCTGCAGCTCGCCGGGCCTGCCCGGTACCGTCCGGGCAAGGACGAGATACTCGCTCTTTTTCGCGAGCTTCGGCGACTTTCCTCCCGGAGCAGGGACATCGGCGAGGTAGCTCACCCGCGTCGGAAGGCCCTGAGCGCCGCTGATCACGGCCACGACGTCCGCGACGATGTAGAAACGCGCTCGGCCCGGCGGCAGATTTCCTGCTTCGGCCGGCTTCAGCGCCACGGCGCGGTTGAGCCGGACATGCGCGGCGACGGGTGCCGCCAGCGCAAGATCCGCAAGATCGGCATAGGTCGGCTGCGGGCCCTGCGGCGCCGGAGCCGAATCACGTGCTCCGGCGGCGAGGAGCAAAGCGGCGACGGCCGTCCCAATAGAGTTCATTAGCGGCATCGGCTGCGATCACCTCCCGATCGAAATTCCCGGTCTAAGTGTTGGAGTTAGACGCATTAACCGCAGATTGCAGCGGGTTTCTGGGGAAATCCCCCGGCCCATTGAAGCATTGCGCAGCCGAAACTGCCGCGATAAGGACACCATCCCTGTCGATGATATAGTAAGACATCGATGGACCCGGATTGCTTCGGCTGCGTTGTTTGTTCGCCGAACCCTGGCAGAAATTTGGTGAGAGGGAGTGTGGCTGCCTAATGGCATATGCTGATCAAGGAATGAGCCGGGGCCGCATCACGGCGATCGCGATCGTCGCGCTGCTTCACGCTCTTCTCGGCTACGCATTTATCACCGGCCTTGCCTATAATGTGATCAAGAAGGCGGCCGAGGATCTCAAGACATTCGACGTGCAGGAGGAGCCGCCGCCCCCTGAAGAGGAGCCGCCGCCCCCGCCGCCGGAGACGCCGCAGCAGGTGACTCCGCCGCCGGTCGTCTCGCCGCCGCCGATCGTGCGCACCAACATCGCGCCGCCGACGATGCAGACTGCACCTGTGGCGCCGCCGTTCGTTCCAACGGTGACAGCGGCTCCCGCGCCGCCGGCTCCGCCGGCTCCGCCGCCTCCGCCGCCTCCTCCCGCGCCGGTGAAGGTCGAGGCTGCAAAGGCGCGCGCGAACCTCGCTTCCTACGTGTCCGATGCCGATTATCCTGAATCGGCGATCCGCGCGGAGGAGCAGGGTACGACGGGCTTCCGGCTCGAGATCGGAGCCAACGGCCGGGTGACCAACTGCACGGTTACGTCTTCGAGCGGATCGACCGCTCTCGACAACGCCACCTGCAGGATCATGCGCCAGCGTGCCAAGTTCACGCCGGCCCGGGATACCAGCGGCAATCCGACGACGGACACGACGAGCGCGCGTATCACGTGGCGGCTGCCGGCAGACTAGGTTTGCTCCTGTACCACCACATTCTTCATTCGAACTGAGAGGAAAGCAGATATCATGACCACCCCAGCAGCAGGAGCCGGCCACGGCGCAGGCGAGAACCCCTATGGCCTGATGGCTGCACTCGAGCAGGGCGGCACCATCGCCTGGACCGTGTTCATCATCCTGGTGATCATGTCCGCGGCGTCCTGGTACATCCTGTTCGTGAAGCTGTTCGAGCAGCAGAAGATCATCAACCAGGGCAAGCGGGCCAGGGCTTCGTTCTGGCAATCGGCGAACCTGCGCGAAGGCGCCGGCAAGCTCGACAAGAACAGCGCCTATCGCCAGATCGTCGACGACGGCATCACCGCCCTCGAGCAGCACGACAAGCTGACCGATCCGATCGATCAGCACGACTGGATGCTGAACTCCCTCGCCCGCAGCCAGGGTGCGATCGCTTCCAGGCTGTCGACCGGTCTCGCTCTTCTCGCGACGGTCGGTTCGACGGCTCCGTTCATCGGTCTGTTCGGCACGGTGATCGGCATCTATCGCGCGCTCATCAAGATCGGCGCGGCCGGCCAGGCCTCGATCGACGCGGTCGCCGGCCCGGTCGGTGAAGCCTTGATCATGACCGCACTCGGCCTTGCCGTCGCGGTTCCCGCCGTGATGGCCTACAACTGGCTGATGCGCCGCAACAAGTCGGTCCTGGAGGAGCTCGCACGCTTCTCGAACGATCTCCACGGCTACATGATGTCCGGCGGCACGGTCCGCCCGGCCGTCGCCGCGGCACGGGGCGGCTCGGCTGCTCCGGGTGCGGCGAGCCCCGGCGGCACCACCGCCACGGGCAGCGCGACCGGCACCACGACCGGCAGCCCCAAGAAGCTCTGATCCGGGACCAGCGGGCGAGGCCGGGGGCCTTGCCCGCTCACCGGGGCGAGCGACCTTTGACGATCTCGAGATAGGAATAACAGACTATGGCCATGAGCACCGGCCCGGCAGGCGGAGACGGCGAAGAAACCCCGATGTCCGACATCAACACGACGCCGCTCGTCGACGTCATGCTGGTGCTCCTGATCATCTTCCTCATCACCGTTCCGGTCGTCATCCAGTCGGTGCCGATGGAGCTTCCGAAGGTCCGGTTCGAGCCGACCACCACC
>NZ_DASVUE010000412.1:0-5043 GCF_036387215.1 Allosphingosinicella sp.
GAAATATTCCTGTATCCATTCGTGGTCCAAAGCCAATAATTCCGGAATCGTTCCAATCGCGACCACCTTCTTGTCCGCCAGCACGGCGACGCGGTCGCAGATGGCGTAGAGTGTGTCGAGATCGTGGGTGATGAGGAAGACCGTGAGGCCGAGCGCCCGCTGAAGGTCCTTGATCAGCTGGTCGAACGCAGCGGCGCCGATCGGATCGAGTCCGGCGGTCGGCTCGTCGAGGAAGAGGAGCTCCGGGTCGAGCGCGAGCGCACGCGCGATCCCGGCGCGCTTCTTCATGCCTCCCGAGAGCTCGGCCGGGAATTTCGGACCCGCTTCGGCTGGAAGGCCGCTCATGACGATCTTGTAGGACGCGATCTCATCGAGGAGCTGCTGATCGATCCGAGGATAATATTCTCGGATCGGCACCTGGACGTTTTCGGCGACGGTGAGCGTCGAGAAGAGCGCCGCGCCTTGGAAGAGGATGCCCCAGCGGCGGCGGACGTCCTTAGCCTCGTCTTCGCTGCGGCCGACAGTATCCTCGCCGAACACATGGACCTCCCCCGCATCGGGGCTCTGGAGACCGATGATCGACCGCATCAGCACTGACTTGCCGGTACCCGAGCCGCCGACGACTCCGAGGATCTCGCCGCGGCGGACGTCGAGGTCCAGCCCCTCGTGGACCACCTGGTTGCCGAAGCTGTTCTTGAGCCCGCGGACCTCAATGATGGCTTCGGGCGCGTTCATAGCCAGCCGATCGATGTGAAGAAGACGGCGAAGAAGGCATCGAGCACGATCACAAGGAAGATGCCCTGGACGACCGCGGCGGTGGTGCGAAGCCCCACCTGCTCTGCATCGCCTTCCACCTGCATCCCCTGGAAGCAGCCCGCCATCGCGATGATGAGACCGAACACCGGCGCCTTGATCAGCATCTGCCACAGGTCGGTGATGGGCACGACCTCGCGGATGCGCTGAACGAACGTCACCGGCGGGATTCCGAGATCGATCCATGAGAAGAGGCCGCCGCCGACGATCGCGATGACGGAGGCGTAGAAGCCCAGCAACGGCATCAGCAGGACGGTGGCGAGCACGCGCGGGATGACGAGCGCTTCCATCGGCGAGACGCCGATTGTGCGCATGGCGTCAACTTCCTCGGCAAGCCGCATCGATCCGATCTGCGCCGCGAAGGCGGAGCCGGAACGGCCCGCGACCATGATCGCGGTCATCAGGATGCCGAGTTCCTTGACCGCGCTTCGGCCGACGAGGTTGACGGTGAACACCTCGGCTCCGAACTGGCGGAGCTGCACCGCGCCCTGCTGCGCGATGACGATGCCGACCAGGAAGCTCATCAGCCCGATGATCCCGAGCGAGTGGATGCCGACCAGCTCGAACTGCTGGGTGACCGCGTTGATCCGGAAGCGGCGCGGATGGGTGATCACGTCCTTCAGCGAGACCAGCAGCGCTCCGAAGAAGCCGAGCAGGCCGAGCATGGTCCGCCCTGCCGCGGCGGTGGCGCCGCCCACCTGGTTCAGGACCCGGTAGAGCGGCGGAGTCCGGTCCGGACGCACCTTCACCGGCTGGTCGGCGTGCGCGACCTGCTCGAGCAGGGTCGCGAAATGCTCGTTGGTGCCGACGATCTGCGCTTCCCGCTGCCGCGCCAACCGGTGCACCAGCCATGCGCCCACGGTGTCCATCCGCGACACTTGCGAGAGGTCGATCGTCAGCCGCTCCCCGTCCACCTTGTCCAGCCGGTCGGGGAGATCGCGGATCGAGGCCAGGGTGAGGTCGCCAGAAAACAGCACGGCGCGGCGGTCGCCGTCGACGCTCTGTCTGAAATCGGCAGCGGAGCTCATCGCGGCGGACACTGCTTCAATAACCCGAAGCGGGCAAGCGCGTTCCACCGGAGAGGTAGACAATCCGGAGGCGCTGTGCTTGCCGGAGCGCCATGAAGAGCGCGCTCGCAATCTACGATATGGACCGGACGATCACTCGGCGGGCGACCTACACCCCCTTCCTGATCCACGCCGCCGTTCAGCTGGCGCCGTGGCGGCTGGTGCTCATACCGTTCGTGATCCTGTCGATGCTTGCCTATGTGCTGAAGCTGATCGACCGGGGGCGGCTGAAGGAGATCAACTACACTTTGCTCATCGGCCGCGGCATCGCGCCCGAGCGGCTCGAGCCCGTGATCGAGAGCTTCGCCGAGAAGCAGATCGCCACCAATATCATGCCGGGCGCCCGCGCGAGCATTGATGCGGACCGGGCGGCGGGGCGGCGGCTGGTGATGGCGACGGCGTCCTACCGCATCTACGCCGCCGCGATCGCCCGGCGGCTTGGCTTCAACGATGTCATCGCCACCGAGACCGGTCTCGATGCCGAGGGCAGGATCATCGCCCGGATCGAGGGCAGCAATTGCTACGGCGACAGCAAGCTCGCGATGATTGAGGCGTGGCTGGCGCGCGAGGGCCTCTCCCGCGAGGCCGTTCACATCCGCTTCTACTCGGACCACATCTCCGACAGCGTCGTCCACCGCTGGGCGGACGAGCCGGTGGCGACGAACGCGCACGACCGGCTCATCCGCCTCGCCAAGGCGGAGGGGTGGGAAGTCCTCGACTGGAGCCGCTAGATCGCGCTCAGCGCCTGGTCGAAATCGGCGATGAGGTCGTCCGGGTCCTCGACGCCGATCGAGATGCGGACGAGGTTGTCGGAAATGCCGAGCGCCTTCTTGCGCTCGTCGGGGACCGACAAATGCGTCATCGCCGCAGGCGCGCTTGCGAGCGTCTCGGTGCCCCCGAGCGAGACGGCGAGCTTGGCGATCTTGAGGCTGTCGAGGAAGGCGAAAGCCTCGCGCTCGCCGCCCTTCAGATAGAGCGAGAAAGTCGAGCCGGCGCCGGTGCAGTGGCGCTGGTAGATGTCCGCCTGGCGATCGTCCTTCAGGAAGCCGAGATAGCCGACGCTTTCGACCTTCGGATGGCCGCGGAAGAATTCGCAGACCTTGGCGGCATTCTCGCCCGCGCGGCTCATGCGCAGCTCGAGTGTCTCGAGGCTGCGGAGCAGCATCCAGGCGGTGTTCGGGTCGGTGATCGTGCCGATCGTGTTCCGCATCATACGGATTGGGTTGATCAGCGCCTTGGCGCCGACCACGCCGCCCGCGACGAGATCGCTGTGGCCGCCCGCATATTTGGTGAGCGAATAGATGGAGAGGTCGGCGCCATGCTCCAGCGGCTTCGACCAGAGCGGGCCGAGGAAGGTATTGTCGATCGCAATCGGCGGCCGCTGCTCGCCGAGCACCGCATCGCGTGCGGCTGCGACGGCCTGAACGTCGACGAGGGCGTTGGTCGGGTTGGCCGGGCTTTCAAGGTAGATCAGCGACACCCGCCCTTGCGCCTTTGCGCGCTCCAGCACCGCCTCGATCTCCTCGCGCTCGGCCCCCGCCGGGAAATCGAGCCAGGAGATGCCGAACTTGCCGAGAATACGGCCGATCAAGGTCTCCGTCGCCGCATAGAGCGGCCCGGAATGGACGATCACGTCGCCCGGCTGCACGAACGTGAGCAGCAAAGTGGCGATCGCCGACATGCCTGAGGAGAAGGTCAGGGCGTCCTCGGCATCTTCCCAGACGCTGAGGCGGTCCTCGAGGATCTCCTGGTTAGGCCCGTTGAAGCGGGAATAGACAAGGCCTTCAGCGCCGCCCGGCCGCTTTCCGGTCACGCCCTCGAAGTGGCGCTTACCCGCCGCCGCATTCTCGAAGACGAAGGTCGAGGTGAGGAAGATCGGCGCCTTCAGCGAGCCTTCCGACAAAGCGGGATCGTAGCCGTGACCCATCATCAAGGTGGCCGGCTTCAGCTTGCGGCCGCCGATCTCGAGCACGTCGGGCTTCGGGCGGCGGCGCGGCGTCGCGCCGGTGAGATCGGATTCGTCTTCCTGCATGTTGGGCTCCTGGAGGTGTTGGTGCCCCCTAGCGCAGGAAAGCGCCGATCATCCAGACAATCCCGACGTGCAGCTAATCGAGCGCGATCCGGAACCGCAACGCGGGAGCGCCGCCCTGCGCCGGAAGCTTGGTGAATCGCTCGACCAGAATGCCGCCATTGGCTTCGATCACGCCTTGAGAAGCCTTGTTGTCCGGATCGGTCGTGATCTCGACGTAAGGAAGGCCGCGGAGCCGCGCCTCCCCGAGCATCAGCGCCAGAGCGCGTTTCCCGAGCCCCTCCCGCCGCCTCCATGGCACCACCGAAAAACCGATATGGCCGAGCACGTGCGGCGGGAGCGCGGCGGTGCCCGGTTGCCAGCGGAAGCCGATGCTCCCGCACACCTCCCGCTCCCACATCCATCTGACGAAGCCGGGGAGGCGCGGGACCGTGCTGCCGTCCGGAAGCTTGACTGGAGCGCCCTTTGCTTCCGGGTCGTCAAGCGATGCGAGGAAGCCGTGAGGATCACGCCCGATCCATTCCAGCTGCTCTTCCGCAGCCGTCCTGCCCCGCGTGTTGTCGGGCGCCCAGCCGCGACCCAGCGCCGCCGCATAGGAAGGCAGATGCTCCATTGCCGGCCGCACCAGCCTCATTTCTGAAGCGGTCATGGCAGTGCGATCAGCGAGATCTGCCGCCCGTAATCCGGCTCGCCGCGGTGGGTGGCGCGGCGGTAGCTGTAGAAGCGGTCCGCATCCGAATAGGTGTCGAGGCCAAGGGCTTCGATCCGGGCGAGGCCGGCGGCGGCAAGGCGGGAGACGACGAAGCCTTCGAGGTCGAACTGGTAGCGGCCGGGCCTGCCCGACTTGAAGAAGCGCTCATGAGCCTCGTCCTCGGCGGTGAAGCGGCGGAAGAAGCCCTCATCCACCTCGTACGATTTCTGGGCGATCGTGGGTCCGACAGCGGCGATGATCCGGCTGCGATCGGCGCCGAGCGTCTCCATTTCCGCAATCGTGCCGTCGATCACTCCGCCGATCGCTCCCTTCCAACCGGCATGGGCGGCGCCGATCACCCCCGCCTGGCGGTCCGCGAACAGCACGGGCGTGCAATCCGCAGTCAGGATGCCGAGCAGCAGGCCCGGCCGGTCCGTCACCAG
>NZ_DASVUE010000413.1:0-3138 GCF_036387215.1 Allosphingosinicella sp.
AGCCGCCGCCCCACCGTGGATTTGCCGGCCCCCATCAGCCCGACGAGCACGATCGAACGGTCCGGCTTCCTAAGCGTCGTGGCCATGCTGCTGGGGCTATACATAGTGCCGCATCGTGGGGCAAAAGGCCGCGCATGGGCAAATATTCTTCTCTCTCGACACCGCGCCGGCGCCGCTCGCCGCTGCCTGCGATCCTCATTGGGCTTGCAGTGCTTCTGGTCGGTGCAATCATCTATTTCGCAACCGTGGATACCGAGGTCCCCCTGCAGCGGATCGAGCAGGACGTGACGAATGAAGCGCTGGCGGGTTAACGCGCTTCTTCTCTCCGGAGCTGGGTTGCTGGCGCTCGCCATTCCGGCGCTGAGCCAGCAGACGCAGACTCCGGAGCCGTTGCTTCCGCCCGGTTTCCAGGAGCCTCCTCCGCCTCCCGCGGAGGAGAATGCGGCGGCGCCCGCGACGCCGGCCCCCGCGCCTTCTTCTCCGCAGGCGACGCCCTTGCCGGGGCTGGAGGCTGTGGAGAATTCGGCACTGGAGGATCTGCAGGCCCTCGAGCCGCCGCCGCCGCCGATCGAGATCCCCGATTTCGCGCGCCGCCCCATCGACGTCGTCGGCGCGATCGGCCCGGCCGAATGGGGCCTCGACGAAGCCGCTTTCGGAACGGCGAACGGCCGCTTCCTCGCTACCTTGATGCGCCGCATGGACGCGCCGCTGCCCTCGCGCTGGATGTCGATCCTGCTGCGCCGCGCGTTGCTGTCGCGGGTGGCAGCGCCGTCCTACGTCCATCCGGTCGACTGGGTGGCGGAGCGGGCGTGGCTTCTGCTCCGGATGGGCGAGGCCGATGCCGCGCGGATGCTCGTCCAGTCGGTGGACGTGGATCAGTTCACTCCGAAGATGTTCACCGTCGCCGTCCAGGTGGCGCTCGCGACCTCCGATCCGGCGGCCCTGTGCCCGCTGGTGGAGCCTGGCCGGAAGACTTCCGACGAGCCGGTCTGGCCCCTGGCGGATGCGATGTGCGCAGCGCTGGAGGGCGAGCCGGCGCGCGCGAGCACGCTCATCCAGCAGGCAAGGCGCCGGAGCCGCGCCCAGCCGATCGACGTGACGCTCGCCGAGAAGGTGATCGGCGCCGGCGAGAACACCCGCCGCGCGGTCACGATTCAGTGGGACGAAGTCGACAGCCTCAACAGCTGGCGGTTCGGAATCGCGACCGCCACAGGCCTCGACATCCCGGCAAAGCTGATGTCCGGCGCCGGTTCGCACGTGCGCGCATGGCAGGCGCGCGCGCCGATGCTTCCGCTCGAACAAAGGGTGGAAGCCGCGCTCACCGCGGCTTCGCTCGGCGTCTTCTCCAACGCTTCGCTGGTGGAGATGTATAGCCTCATCGGCGACAACACCGACCCTTCCGAGTTCCGCGATTCGGTCGCCGGCCGGCTCCGCGCCGCCTACGTCTCGCGGGACGCCGATGCCCGTGTGCGGGCGCTTAGGGATCTCTGGGATGACGGCGGCGACGCCGAGCCCCGGCGCTATGCGAACCTCATCCTCACCGCCGGCGCGGCTGCCCGAGTCGCCCCTTCGCCGGAGCTGCAGGGCGATGCGCGGAAACTCATCGCCTCGATGCTGAGCGCCGGCTCCGACGCGCGCGCGGCGCGATGGGCGGGCGCGGTCCAGGGGATGGACGGCAGGGAAGCGGACGATGCCTGGGCGCTGCTTGCGCTCGGATCGCCGCGCGTCACCGTCGATTCCGGCCGCCTCGGCACCTTCATCGGCAATGACGACAGCCCGAACGACATCCGGTCCAAGATGCTGGTCGCGGCGCTTGCAGGGCTTGGCCGCCTCGACGGGGCCGACGATTACGCATCGGATCTCGGCATCGACCTTGGCCGGCAGAACCGCTGGACCCGGCTCCTCGACCGCGCCGCGGAGCGGGGGCAGCAAGGCAGCGTCGTTCTCCTGGCCGCGGCCGGCATGCAGACGCCGGGCTGGACCGGCGTTCCGCCCGAGCACCTCTACCGGATCGTCGGCGCGCTTCGCCGGGTGGGGCTTGAATATGAGGCGCGGATGATCGCCGCGGAGGCGCTGGCGCGGCTGTGAACGCTGGCGAGGACCGGCAGCTGATCGGCGCCTTCCTCGAAATGATGGCCGCCGAGGCGGGCGCCGCCGCCAACACGCTCATGGCCTATGAGCGGGACTTGCGCGGCGCCTCCGAGATCCTGACCGGCCGACTTTCGGCGGCGAGCGGCGACGAGCTCAAGAAGCTGGGCGAGGAGTGGCTGCCGTTGAAGCGCGCCACCGTCGCCCGCAAGTCGGCAGCCCTTCGCCGCTTCTACGGCTTCCTTCACGATGAGGGGCTTCGGGCCGACGATCCCTCGGCCGCTCTGCCGCGCCCCGCAAATGAGCGGCCGCTCCCGAAGATCCTCGATCACTCATCGGTCGACGCCCTCTTCGCGGAGCTTCAGCGCCGCAAGGACGGGGCGGGCGATGCCGCCACGCTACGGATGGCGGCGCTGGTGGAGCTGCTCTACGGTTCGGGCCTCCGTGCGACAGAACTGGTCTCGCTCCCGAGGAACGCGGTCTCCCCCGACAAGCCCTACCTCATCCTGCGCGGCAAAGGCGCGCGCGAACGGCTAGTCCCCATCTCCGACAAAGCGCGTGCCGCAGTTGCGGAATGGGCAGCCCTGGTGCCGCGGGATTCGGTGTGGCTGTTCCCGTCGGGGAAGAAGCATCTCAGCCGGGTTCGCCTCTACCAGCTCCTCAAGGAGCTTGCCGCCGCCGCCGGCATCCCGCCTGAGCGGATCAGCCCCCACGTCCTCCGCCACGCCTTCGCAACGCACCTGCTCGAAGGCGGCGCCGACCTTCGTGCCCTTCAGATGCTGCTCGGCCACGCCGACATCGTCACCACCCAGATCTACACCCATGTCGACAGCCGCCGCCTGATCGATCTCGTCAACAGCCGGCATCCGCTTGCCGACGCTCCGCCTCGTTGACGCGATGAGCGGGCGCGCCTAACCCCACGCGCTGCATGCCGACTTTCCTGGATTTCGAAAAGCCGCTCTCCGAGCTGGACACGCGCCTCAACGAGTTGCGCGAGACTGCCGAGGCGGGTTCGATCAACATCGATGCCGAGATCGAGCGGCTTCAGGC
>NZ_DASVUE010000414.1:0-1618 GCF_036387215.1 Allosphingosinicella sp.
GCCTAACCCCACGCGCTGCATGCCGACTTTCCTGGATTTCGAAAAGCCGCTCTCCGAGCTGGACACGCGCCTCAACGAGTTGCGCGAGACTGCCGAGGCGGGTTCGATCAACATCGATGCCGAGATCGAGCGGCTTCAGGCGAAGTCGGAGCGGATGCTTCGCGAGACCTATGCCAAGCTCACGCCATGGCAGAAGACCCAGGTCGCGCGGCACCCGGAGCGGCCGCACTTCAAGGATTATGTCGCCGGCCTCGTGCAGGATTTCGTGCCGCTCTCCGGCGACCGCGCGTTTGGAGACGACCAGGCGATCATCGGCGGGCTCGGCCGCATGCGCGGCCGCAAGGTTATGCTGATCGGCCACGAGAAGGGCGACGATACTGCAAGTCGCCTGCGCCACAATTTCGGGATGGCTAAGCCCGAAGGGTATCGAAAGGCGATCCGCCTGATGCGCCTTGCCGATCGGTTCGGCCTCCCGGTGGTGACGCTGGTGGACACGCCGGGCGCCTTCCCCGGCGTTCAGGCCGAGGAGCGCGGGCAGGCCGAGGCGATCGCACGCTCCACCGAAGAATGCCTGTCGCTGTCCGTGCCGCTGGTGGCCGTCATCGTCGGCGAAGGCGGCTCGGGCGGAGCGATCGCGCTTGCCGCCGCCAATCGCGTGCTGATGCTCGAACATTCCGTCTACGCAGTGATCTCGCCGGAAGGCTGTGCTTCGATCCTGTGGCGGAGCGGCGATCGCGCCGCGGACGCGGCCGAAGCGATGCGGGTGACTGCGGCCGACTTGAAGCAGCTCGGGGTTATCGAGCGGATCGTCCCCGAGCCGCTCGGCGGCGCTCACCGGCGTCCGGAGGAGGCGATCAAGTCGCTCGGGGACGCCCTGAGCGAGGAATTGCAGGCGCTCTCCGTCAAGACCGGCGAGGAGTTGCGCGCGGAGCGGCGGGCCAAGTTCCTGGCGATCGGCTGATCTCCCGCTTCAGGCCAGGGTAAAGGAACCCGCCTCCGGCGCTCCGCGTTCGTTTCGCGACGACAATCGTTGCGTAACAGGAGTATCCACCATGAGGACCAGAACGCTTTTGGCGTTGACGGCGTCGCTCGCCGCGATGGCATTCGCGAGCCAGGGCACCGCGCAGAAGGCGCCGCGTGCAATATCCCAGTCCGCCGCGCGCACCGCCGCCCAGCAGCATCCCCAGCTGGTGGAGGAATTCGGAGGCGCCGAAACGGGCGCCCGGGCCGCTTATGTGACGACGATCGGACGGCGGATCGCTTCCGTCTCCGGGGTTCCGGGCGGCGGCAACGGCGTCTTCACGATCACCACGCTCAACTCGCCCGTCATGAACGCCTTCGCGGTCCCGGGCGGATACGTTTACATCACGCGCCAGCTGCTCGGGCTGATGGACGACGAGGCCGAACTTGCCTCGGTGCTCGGCCACGAGATCGGACACATCGCCGCGCGGCATCCGGAGCGGCGCCAATCCACTGCAACCCGCAACACCATTCTCGGTGCGCTCGGCCAGCTCGTCGTGGGCGCCGTGGCGGGGAATTCCGGGCTCGGCCAGCTCCTGCAGAAAGGCATCGGCCAGGGAAGCCAGATCCTGACCCTCAGCTTCTCGCGCGAGCAGGA
>NZ_DASVUE010000415.1:0-8065 GCF_036387215.1 Allosphingosinicella sp.
CCGCTCCAGGCGAACAGGCCCTTCATGAAGCGGTTGCGCTCCGGCATCCTCCGGATCACGTCCACCACGGACCTGTCGAGCAGCCGGAAATCGCCGGCATGCTCAGGAATCTTGTCGTCCGACAGGTAATTGTGCGCGCGATAGTAGAGATCCGCGGTCAGGCGCTTGGGCAGGCTGTCGGTGCTCCGGTTGCGCCGGACGCCGTAGACGACCTCAAAGCCTTCGCGCCATTTCGCAAGCATCTCACCGAGCACCTCGGGCGGATCCTGGAGGTCGACGTCCATCGGCACGACCGCCTTGCCCCGGGCATGGTCGAGGCCGGCGGAAAGCGCGGCTTCCTTGCCGAAATTGCGGGAAAGCGACAGCGCCCGCACGCGCGCATCCCGCCGGTTGGCTGCATCGATCGCCGGCAGCGTCGAATCCTCGCTGCCGTCGTCGACGAACAATATCTCCCACGCGCCGTCGGCGAACAGCCCGTCGAGGATCGGCGCCACGCGTCCGACGAAGGCGGCGATCGCCTGCTCCTCGTCCTTCACGGGGACGATTACGGACAGCTGGAGATCGGACGCCTGCATCGAGGAAGCTGTGCCACGTTTCAGTTTAGCTGAACACCCAGCGCCGGTTGAGCGCGAACACCACCAGCGGCGTCACGATCAGCACGGGCGGGTAGGGAGCCCAGAGCGGAAGCTCCAGCTGCCGCACGAGCAGCCAGACCCAGAAGGAATTGAGGCCGAAGCTGACGAGCGAGACGACGATGAAGCGTCCTCCGGTCCGAGCCAGATTGTCCCGCCGCCCGTGGCCGCGGAAGCTCCAGCGGCTGTGGACGACATAGCCGACGATCACGGCGGCGACGAAGCCGAGCGCCCAGGCGGCGTTGGGATCCATCCCCCGCGCTGCAAGCAGCCAGTAGACGCCGATATTGACGATGCTCGCGAGCCCGCCCGTCAGCGCATAGCGGACGAGCTGCCAGAAAAGCTCGGAGTGGCGCCCCGACAATAACACTGCTCGCTCCCGCCCCGCTTGCCCTTTGCCGCGCAGCGACTAATGGCCTGACGGGGCTTTGAAAAGGGTGAGGGGCGTGACCGAGGGGGCTGAGACGGACGTCATTGCGCGGCACTGGCGCCTGATCACCTTTCTGATCTTCGTCGGAATGGCCGCCTTGCTGGTCTACGACCGCTGGAATGCGATCCAGTGGTTCGCCCTCAGCGACACAGACGACAATATGCGGATGATGCAGGTCCGCGGGCTTCTGCAGGGGCAGGACTGGTTCGATCTTCGCCAGCACCGGCTCGACCCGCCCTATGGCGCCAACATCCACTGGTCGCGGCTCGTGGATCTGCCGATCGCCGGCCTGATGCTGGTGCTCCGGCCGATTCTCGGCGGACCGCTGGCGGAGAAGAGCGCGGTGGCGATCGCGCCGATGATCCCGCTGGCGGTGGCGATGACCGCAATGGCGCTCACATCGCGCCGGCTGCTTTCGCCCAAGTCGTACGCGCTGGCGATCGCGCTCCTCTTCTGCGCCCATTCGGCGCGCAGCATGTGGGTGCCGCTCAGGATCGACCATCACGGCTGGCAGCTTGCGATGCTCACCCTCGCAATGGCCGGCCTCGCCGACCCGCGGCGGGCGCGCGGCGGACTCCTGATCGGGGCCGCGAGCGCGATCTCGCTGACGATCGGGCTGGAAATGCTCGTCTATCTCGCTCTGTTCGGAGCGGCGGTGGCGCTGATGTGGATGCGCGACCCGGCGGAGGGGCGGCGGCTCATCACCTACGGGGCTAGCCTCGCCGGCGGCTGTGCGCTCGGCTACCTCCTCTTCGCTTCCTACGACAACCGGCAGCCGGTCTGCGACGCGCTGTCGCCGGTCTGGCTGTCGGCCATGACGGGAGCGGGCGCCGCGGCCGTGATCCTGCCCTTGCTGCCGCTCCGGTCCTGGCCGCTGCGGCTGGCGGCGGGGGCGGTGCTCGGCGGCATCATCGCCGCCGGCTTCGCGCTGGCATGGCCGCATTGCCTCGGCCGGCTGGAGGGCGTCTCGCCGCAGCTCAACGACCTCTGGCTCGAGAATGTGCGCGAGGCGCGGCCGATCTACAGGCACGACTGGCCGACCATCGCTGCGGTCGTGTCGCTGCCGGTGATCGGGCTGATCGGCTATATCGCGATGATCTGGAGGAGCCGAAGCGAGGGTGCTGCGGCCGTAAAGTGGGTCGCGCTCGGCGCCATTACCCTCGTTGCCGCCCTCCTCCTCCTCTGGCAGAGCCGCGCCGGCGCCTCGGCGCAGGTGCTTGCGGTGCCCGGAGCAACGGCGCTGGCCTGGATCGTCATCCCGTTCATCCAGCGCCGGAAGCTGATGCTTGTGCGCGTGTTCGGAACGGTGGGTGCCTTCGTCCTCATCTCAGGGATCGCCGTGCAGCAGGCGGTGAAGTTCATGCCTGCCGAAAAGCCCCAGAAGCAGCTGAAGACGGTGAACCGCGCCAACGGCCGGTGCCCGACGCTTGCGGCGCTGCGGCCGATCGCCCTTCAGCCGAAGGGCTATGTGCTGACCTTCGTCGATCTGAACCCGCGCCTGATTACGGTCACGCACCATAACGGCGTCGCGGGCCCCTATCACCGCAACGAGCGCGGCATCCTCGACGTGATGCTGACCTTCCGCGGGACGCCGGAACATGCCCGGCAGGTGATCGAACGGCGCGGGATCGACTATGTGCTGATCTGCCCGGGCCTGTCGGAATCGACCATCTACAGCTCGGAAGCGCCGAAGGGCTTCTACGTGCAGCTGGCGAAGGGGAAGGTGCCGGCCTGGCTGCAGCCGATCGAGCTGCCGAAGGATTCGCCCTATAAGATGTGGCGCGTCCTTAAACGTTGATCTGGAAGCTGACGCTGATCCCGTCGATCACGAACTGAGCCGCCAGCGCCGCGAGGATGACGCCGAGGATCCGGGTCAGCATCGCCTCCATCTTGTGGCCGAGCAGCCGCATCAGCGGACCGGAGGCGAGCAGTGCCAGCATGGTCAGCAATAGCGTGAGCGCCAGCGCTGCGAGGACGACCAGCGATTCGTTCAGCCCGTCGCTTCGAGCGACGAGCAGCATCACCGAAGCGATCGAGCCCGGCCCCGCGATCATCGGGATCGCCATCGGGAAGACGGAGATGTCCTCATGCTCGGGCGAAGCAGTGACTTCGTTGGCCCGGTTTTCGCGGCGCTGCGTGCGCCGCTCGAACACCATTTCCAGCGCGATGAGGAACAGCATGATGCCGCCCGCGATCCGAAAGGCGGCGAGGCTGATCCCGAGGGTGCGGAGCAGGTCTTCGCCGAACAGGCCGAAGAAAAGCAGGATCCCGGCTGCGATCAGAACCGACCGGACCGCCATCATCCGCCGCTGGGCGGGCGGGCAGCCGCGCGTCAGCCCGGCGAAGATCGGCGCGCAGCCCGGCGGATCGATGATCACGAACAGGGTCGCGAAGGCGGAGAGGAAGAGCTCGATCACAGCCCCTCCGGCGCCGCAAGGCCGGCACGGGCATGCGCGGCGACGAGCGTGTTCCTGAGCAGCACGGCGATCGTCATCGGCCCCACCCCTCCGGGTACCGGCGTGATCGCCCCCGCCACCTCGCAGGCGGTGTCGAAATCGACGTCGCCCACCAGCTTGCTGTTGCCGCCGCCGATCTGGATGCGGTTGATGCCGATGTCGATCACGGTCGAACCCGGCTTCAGCCAGTCGCCGCGGATCATCTGCGGGCGCCCGACCGCCGCCACGACGACGTCGGCCTGGGCGACGAGCGCGGGCAGCCCGCGGGTGCGGCTGTGGGCGATCGTGACCGTGCAATTCTCCTTGAGGAGAAGCTGGGCCATCGGCTTGCCGACGATGTTGGAACGGCCGACCACGACCGCGTGGAGCCCGGTGAGGTCGCCGAGCTGGTCCTTCAAAAGCATCAGGCAGCCGAGCGGGGTGCAGGGGACCAGCCCCTCATCGCCGACCGCCAGCCGGCCGGCATTGGCGACGGTGAAGCCGTCCACGTCCTTCGCCGGATCAATCGCTGCAATGACTGCCTTCTCGTCGATCGACGGGGGAAGGGGGAGCTGGACGAGGATGCCGTCGACGCTCTCGTCCTCGCCCAGCTGGCGGACGAGCGCGATCAACGCATCCTGCGTGGTGGCCGCAGGGAGCCGGTGCTCGACGCTTTCCATCCCCGCCTCGACCGTCGCCTTGCCCTTCGAGCGGACATAGACCTGGCTTGCCGGGTCTTCGCCGACGAGGACGACCGCGAGGCCCGGCTTCCGGCCAGTCGCACTTGCGAAAGCCGGGACGGCCTCTCCGACGCGCCTGCGCAGCCGCTCGGCAAAGGTCTTGCCGTCGATGATCTCGGCGCTCACGCCACTCCCGACATCATGAGGTCGCGGGCGAGGCCGCTGAGCAGCATCTGGACCGCGATGATCACCAGCAGCGCCACCAGCGGCGAGAAGTCGATGCCGCCGAAATCGGGCAGCACGCGGCGGATCGGCCGGTAGAGCGGCTCGGTGATCCGATCGAGCGCGCCGAGGAAGGTGCGCATGAAGTCGTTGCTCGTGTTGATCACGTTGAACGCGACCAGCCAGCTGAGGATCGCCTGGATGATGATGATCCAGCGAAGCACGTCCAGCAGCAGGTTCACGATTTGAAGCAAGGCAACCAGCATAATCTCTCCCCGCGAGCGCCCGGCCCATGTAGGTGAGCGGCGGCTGGTGGGCAATGCGGCAAAGGAGCAGGCGTGGGACTCGAGATCGACCGGGAGGCGGTGTACCGCGCCTTTCACGAGGCGGTGAACATGGCGCCCGCCGAGCTGGAAGAATGGCTTGAGACGCCGGAGAGCCTGCGGGTCGGCTTCAAGCGCGGCGGCGGAGAGTCGGTCGGCCACGCCTCCGGCAGGCGCATCGTTGAGATCCTTCGCACGCCCAAGGGCGCCCTCTCCGGCGAGGACTTTCTGCACATGCGCAAAGTGGTCGGCTTCGTTCGGCGGCACCGGGCGCAGGAGCCGGCCAACATGGTCACCTCGCGCTGGCGCTACTCCTTGATGAACTGGGGCCACGACCCCATCAAATAGGCACCGGAACGCAACGGACGCGGAGCGGGTTGAGAAGCTCGCGAGCAGCCAAAGAGGGAGCAAGAGCATGAAGGGCTATGTCGAGAATATCGAGGAAGCGACCGTCGCGAACGAGGATTTCCGGCGCGTCCTCTATACCGGCAAGAACCTTCAGCTCGTGCTCATGACGCTCCAGCCGGGCGAGGAGATCGGCGAGGAGGTCCATGAGGACCGCGATCAGTTCTTCCGGGTCGAGGAAGGGCGCGGCACCGTCTACATCGACGGAACGCCGAACCAGGTGGAGGACGACTTCGCCGTCATCGTGCCCGCCGGCGCCCGGCACAATGTCGTCGCTTCATCCGACCGGCCGCTGAAACTCTACACCATCTACGGCCCGCCCGAGCACCGTGACGGTGTCGTCCACAAGGACAAGGCCCAGGCCGACGCCGACCACGAGAACGACCATTGGGACGGCGAGACTTCGGAGTAGTTGGCCGTTAACTGGGGATGGTGTAGGAAAAGCCATGCCGGACGTTGCAGATCTCACTTTTGAGCTCTTGAAGCGGATGCAAGCCGATCTTGCCGACGTGAAGCGCGAGCAGCTCAGCATGGGGGTGAGGCTCTCGTCGATCGAACAGCATCTCGCAGCCAATCAGGTGGAGATTGCTCGATTGAGCTCGGACGTGGCTCACATGAAAGAGGATCTTGCCAAGATCAAGCGGCGGCTCGACCTCGTCGACGCCTAGACCCTGGCGTCAAGCCTGCGCCCCAGCCCGACGAACAGGTAGATGAGCGGCGGGACGAGCACGGCGGAGAGCACCACCTTTGCCAGCATCTGCCCCACCAGCAGGTTGCCGATCGGGAACTCGCCGTAAAAGGCGATGGTGATGAAGAGCAGTGTGTCGACGATCTGCGAGAGGATGCTTGCGACCCCGGCTCGGAACCAGAGCAGGCGCCCGCCGCCCTCACCCTTCAGGCGGCTGAAAATCGTCACGTTGAGGAATTGCGACACGCCGTAGGCGACGATGCCTCCGAGCCAGATGCGCGGCGTCGCCATCATCATCGTCTCGAAGGCGCCGAGCCTGTCGGGCGGCATGTCCTTGGACGCAGGCACGGCCAGCACGAGCAGAGTGAGGGCGAGCGAGGCGAGCAAGGGCACGAAGCCGATCAGCACCAGCCTGTTCGCGGTCTGGCGGCCGTGAAGCTCCGCGACGGAGGACGAGACCACCACCAGCAGCAGGAAGGCGAAGATGCCCGCCTCCACGGCAAGCGGCCCGAGCGCCACCTGCTTATTGCCGAGCACGCCTGCAATGCAGACCATGCCGCCGTAGAAGATCGAAAAGGCGAAGAGCGAGCGCGAGAGGCCCGGTGCGGGTGCGGTTTCCATGGTGAGTGCCTAAGCGGTTTATCTTCGCTCGAAAAGATGCTTGAAGCCGGTTTCGCACCGCGCCGGGATTCGAGCGCCGGCGCATGTCCGGGGATTTTCAGTTGAACTCGATGAAGCGCCTGGCCGTCTATTGCGGCTCGAGCATGGGGACCGATCCTGCCTTTCGCGCGGCCGCTCAGGCGATCGGCGCGGCGATGGCCGAGCGCGGCATCGGCCTCGTCTATGGCGGCGGCCGGCTTGGCCTGATGGGCGTGGTTGCCGATGCGGTGCTCGCGAACGGCGGCGAAGCGCATGGCGTGATCCCGCAGGCGCTGACGGACCTGGAGGTCGCGCACCGGGGCCTCACGGAGCTTCACGTCGTCACCACCATGCATGAGCGCAAGGCGAAGATGACGGAGCTCACCGACGCTTTCGTTGCGCTTCCCGGCGGCATCGGCACCTATGACGAGCTGTTCGAAGCCTGGACCTGGAACGCGCTCGGCTACCACGCCAAGCCTTTTGCACTTCTCAACGTCGCCGGTTTCTGGGACGAGATGATCCGCTTTCTCGATCACGCCACCGCGAGCGGCTTCATGAGCCCGGCGCGCCGCGCGCAGTTGCTGGTGGCCGATGAAGTGGACGAGGCGATCGAGAAGCTGGACGCGGCGCTTGGCGCGTCCGAAAAGAAGATGGTCTGGTAAGCCGGGCACGAACCGGCGTCGGGGAGGGTAGAGCGTGGAGAATTACCGGGGCATCTTGGGGATCCTTCTGATTCTCCTGATCGCGTTCCTGCTGTCGTCCGATCGGAAGGCGATCCGGCTGCGCGTGGTCGGAGCCGCTTTCGCGCTGCAGGCCGGCATCGCGGTCCTCGTGCTCTACACGAGCTGGGGCAGGGCGGGCATTCAGGGGCTCTCGCACGGCGTCGCCAACCTGCTCGGCTATGCCAACAAGGGCACCGAATTCCTGTTCGGAGCGAGCGCGACCAATCCGCTCGCCAACACCTTCGCTCTGGGTGCCCTGCCGGTGATCATCTTCTTCGCCGCTTTGGTCTCGATCCTCTATTATCTCGGCATCATGCAGCGGGTGGTGCGCTGGGTCGGCGGCGGGATCGGCTGGGTGACGGGGATCGGCCGGGTCGAATCGCTCGGCTCGGCGGCCAACATCTTCGTCGGCCAGTCCGAATCGCCACTGGTCGTCCGGCCCTACCTCGCGACTCTCACGCCGGCGCAGCTCTTCACCCTGATGACGGTGGGCATGGCCGGAGTCGCGGGCACCATCCTCGCGGCTTATGCAAGCCTGCTCGGGCCCCAATATCTGCCGTTCCTGCTCGCCGCCGCGTTCATGTCGGCGCCGGGCGGCATCCTGATGGCGAAGATCATGATGCCGGACACGATCGCCCCGCGCGAGCCGGAGCAGATCGAGCTGCCCGCATCGCGGATCAGCGGCCCGGGACCCGCCGCCTTGCTCCCCGAAGGGCACCCGGGCGTTCCGCAGGACGTAGAGGTCGCTGAGACGTTCGAGGACGGGGAGCGGCCCGCCAACATCATCATGGCGGCGGCGCAGGGCGCCCAGACCGGCGTGAAGCTCGCAGTCGCGGTCGGCGCCATGGTGCTCGCCTTCGTGGCCCTTGTGGCGCTCGCCAACGGCCTG
>NZ_DASVUE010000416.1:0-1761 GCF_036387215.1 Allosphingosinicella sp.
CCGACGATGATGACGCTGTGGAAGCGGCGGGCGATCGCCAGATAATCCGGAGCCCCGCGCGCTTCTCCGCAGAGGCGCTTGAAGGAGAAGACGGCGACGCCCTTCAGGCTCTTCGGGACGTGGAGAGTGCGCCCGCCCTGCACCGGGATATCTTCGGAAGGAACGTTGGCGCGATCCTCCGGCGGGTAATCGGTGAGGCGGAAGAAGGCCTCGCTCAGCGCGCGGGTCGCCTCCGGCCCGTTCGGCACGTGCCAGGTCGGCATGCCGCCCAGCCGCTGCAGCCGGTAGTCGGTGGGTCCGTTCAGCGGCACCACATGGAGGCGCTGCTCGATGAGGTCGATGAATGGGAGGAAAAGCTCGCGGTTGAGGCCGCCCTTATAGAGGTCCTGCGGCGGCCGGTTGGACGTGGTGACGACGGTGACGCCGTTTTCCAGCAGCTGGCCGAACAGCCGCGACAGGATCATGGCGTCGGCGCTGTTGTTGATCACCATCTCGTCGAAGGCGAGCAGCCGGGCCTCGGCGGCGATGGCCTTGGCGACGGGCGGGATGGGATCGCCTTTTTCCTTGGCGCGCTCGACGCGGAGCCGCTCGTGCACCTCCAGCATGAATTCGTGGAAGTGGACCCGCCGCTTCGGCGACACGTCGATGCTCTGGAAGGCAAGATCCATCAGCATGGATTTGCCGCGCCCGACGCCGCCCCACATGTAGATGCCGCAGGGCCGCGGCCTAGTCTTGCCGGTGAGACGGGAGAGGAGGCCTTGCTTAGGCTTGGCAGCCAGCTCGCCTCCGAGCGTGTCGAGCACAGCGACTGCCGCGCGCTGGTCCTCATCCGGTGCCAGCTCTCCCGCGGCGAGCAGCTTCCGGTAGCAGTCGGCGACCGCGCTCACCTGCGCTCGCCGCCCTTGCGGATGGTGCCGGACCAGGAGGCGATCAGCGCGCCCTCCTGCTCGACGAGCCCGCGCATGAAGGCGAGGCGCCCGGTTTCGCGGAGCAATTCGACGCTGGTATCCAGCGGCCGCCCGAGCTGTGCGGGGCCGAGGAACTGCGCCGAAAGATCCAGCGTCACCGAGTAGGCGATGTCTACGCCCGCGACATGCCCGCCGGCGAACAGGGCCATGTCGATGAAGGTCAGGATCGCGCCGCCATGGACGATATTGCCGAGGTTGCTCTGAAGCGTCTCCGGGAACATCCGGCAGCGCGCGCGACCGGCGCCGTCCGGGCGGACCAGGAGCTTGCCCAGCGTCGCATTGTAGCGCTCCTCGCCCGACACGTCCCACGTCAGCCAGCCGGGATAGTCCGGGTCCGGCTCGTGGCGGATCAGCGGGTGCATGGTCGCGGCCGGCATGGAGGCCAGCTTAGACAGCCCGCTCCACCAGCAATTTCTTGGTCTCGGCGATCGCCTTGGCCGGATTGAGGCCCTTGGGGCACACGTTCGCGCAGTTCATGATTGTGTGGCAGCGATAGAGGCGGAACGGGTCCTCGAGCTCGTCGAGGCGCTCGCCGGTCATCTCGTCGCGGCTGTCGGCGAGCCAGCGATAGGCCTGGAGCAGGATTGCGGGGCCGAGGAAGCGATCGGAATTCCACCAATAGCTCGGGCAGGATGAGGAGCAGCAGGCGCAAAGGATGCACTCGTAGAGCCCGTCGAGCTTCGCCCGGTCTTCGGGCGACTGCAGGCGCTCCTTGCCCGAGGGATCGGGAGTGAC
The DNA here is from genome assembly GCF_036387215.1 of Allosphingosinicella sp. Classification (GTDB taxonomy): domain Bacteria; phylum Pseudomonadota; class Alphaproteobacteria; order Sphingomonadales; family Sphingomonadaceae; genus Allosphingosinicella. The sequence continues at coordinate 1,704 of NZ_DASVUE010000416.1, forward strand.
CGTCTTCAGCCAGGGCTGGATCGAGGCATATTGCGCGAAGAAGTGCGTGAAATCGGGG
>NZ_DASVUE010000417.1:0-6551 GCF_036387215.1 Allosphingosinicella sp.
CCGAAGACCGCCTATGGCTGGCTCGACGAGGCGGTGATGAGCCCCGCGCGCTACGAGCTGATGCAGGCGCTTCGCGAGCGCGACAGGCACGGGCGCTTCCGGATCTACAGCCCGGTGACCGAGAAAGGCGCGGACATCTACGTTCATGCCAAGCTGATGTTCGTCGATGACCTCTATCTTCGCGCCGGATCGGCCAACATGAACAACCGCTCCATGGGCCTCGACAGCGAATGCGACGTGCTGATCGACGGCAGCGCGGACCCGGAGGCGCAGCGGAAGATCGCCCGGCTCAGGACCGACCTTCTGGCCGAACATCTCGGGGCGAAGGGAGCGGAGGTGGACGCCTGCTTTGGCGAGAGCGGCTCCCTGATCGGCTGCATCGAGCGGATGCGCGGCCGCGGCCGGACCCTCGTTCCACTGGAGCCGAGGGAACCCAACGCGCTCGAGAAGAAGCTTGCGAAGAGCGAAGCGCTTGACCCCGAAGCGCCCGACGAGCTGTTCGAGCGGCGTGCGCGGCCGGGGCTGCTGTCGAGGCTCGGCAGAAGGGGGCGCTAGGCGAGGTTTTCCACGATCGTGACGTTGGCGATGCCGCCGCCTTCGCACATCGTCTGGAGGCCGAAGCGCTTGCCGCGGGACTTGAGGGCGTGGACCAGCGTCGCCATCAGCTTGGTGCCCGAGGCGCCGAGCGGGTGGCCCAGCGCGATTGCGCCGCCGTTGACGTTGAGCCTGTCCGGATCGGCGCCCGTTTCGCGCAGCCAGGCGAGCGGGACTGGGGCGAAGGCTTCGTTGACCTCATAGAGGTCGATCTCGTCGATCGTCATTCCGGAGCGCTGGAGGGCGCGGCGGGTGGCGGGGATCACTTCCTCCAGCATGATCACCGGATCGCCGGCGGTGACGGTGAGGTTGTGGATGCGGGCGAGCGGCTTCAGGCCATGCTCCTTCAGCGCCCGCTCGCTGATCACCAGAACGCCGCTTGCGCCGTCGCAGATCTGGGAAGCGTTGGCGGCGCTGATCCGGCCCCCTTCCTTGAGGAGCTTCACCGATGAGATCCCTTCGATGGTAGCATCGTAGCGTATCCCTTCGTCGGTGCGGTGCTCGGCGCCCTCGACCTGCAGCGGGACGATCTCGTCCGAGAAGGCGCCCGCCTGGGTGGCCGCGGCGGCCTTGCGGTGGCTTTCGAGTGCGAAACGGTCGAGCTCGTCGCGGGTGAAGCCGTGCTTCTCGGCAATCATCTCGGCGCCGATGAACTGGCTGAACATCTTCACTCCGAACCGATCCTGGATGCGCTTCGAGAAGGGGCCGGTGCCGATCCCATGCTCTGCCGGGAGCGTGAACGGCAGGCCCATCGGGACGCGAGTCATCGATTCGACGCCGGAGGCGATCACCACGTCCTGGGTTCCGCTCATCACCGCCTGGGCTGCGAACTGGACCGCCTGCTGCGAGGAGCCGCACTGGCGGTCGATCGTCACCGCGGGGACGCTTTCCGGAAGCTTCGAGGCGAGCACGGCATTGCGCCCGACATGGAAGCTCTGCTCGCCGGCCTGGCCGACGCAGCCCATGATCACGTCCTCGACCGCCGCTGGATCCACCCCCGACCGCTCCACCAGCGCATCCAGCACTTCGGCGGCCATGTCGGCCGGGTGCCAGTCCTTGAGCGCGCCGCCGCGCTTGCCGCCCGCGGTGCGCACCGCTTCGACGATATAGGCTTCGGCCATTGCTTCCCCCGCTTTCCGTTTACGTAAAGCTGGATAGCGGCTGGCGTCGGGAAACGAAAGCGCTGTCCCGTTCAGGGGCAGTCGAAAGCTGCCGCCTCCCGCCGCCCGCGCGGGTCTGTTAGAGCCGTTCGGAACATCCAGCTGGAGGTGCCAATGAAGACGCTTCGTGCCGCCGCGGCCGCCATCCTGATCACCTCATGCCTCGCCGCAGCGCCGGCGACGGCGCAGTCCGGCGGCTCAAGCGCCGGCGCCTCGATGGTGCCGCTCAATCAGCCGCGGCTCGGACCGGACGGCGGAGCGGGCAGACCCGGACGGCCCGGGGGCGGCGGCTGGTGGAACGACGGACGCCACGACCGGCATGATTGGCGAAAGCGGTGCCTGAGGCGCGGGACCTGCGGCTATTACGGCTTTGGCGGGTACGGCTACGGCGGGATCGGCGACGATTCGCTGCTCGCCAACGCCTATGGCTATTTCGCTCAGGGCGGGAGCGGCGTCGAGGCCCGGGGCGGCGGCGCCCGGTTCGATTACGACCGCGGTTACCCCTACGAATATTATTCGGACGGCGAGAGGGGCGAAACGCGCGTGGCGCGGCGCGACTATCGGAGCCGCAAATGCGCAATGGAGGCGACCCGCGACCGCCGCTCCGGCCGCCAGGTGGACGTTCGGGTGTGCCGGAACTGAGCTAGCCGAGGTCCGCAAGCGCGGCGGCTAGGCGCGATGCATCGCCGCGCTTCAGGCCGGCGATGTTGATCCGGCCCGAAGGCGCCATATGGATCGCATGCTCGCGGCCAAGCCATTCGGTTTGCTCAGGCGAGAGCGGGAGCATCTTGAAGATGCCGCGCTCCCGGTCGACCCCGCGCAGCATCGGTGCCGCGTTGGCGAGGGCGGCGAGCTCGGCGCGGAGGGCGAGCATGCGCTGCCGCATTCCGGCAAGCTCCTCCTCCCACAGCGAGCGCAGGCGATCGTCGCCGAGGATCAGAGCCACCGTCCCCGCTCCGTGCGCGGGCGGCATCGAAACGAGGGTGCGGCTGACCTTTTCCATCTGGCCCTGGACGCGGTGCCGCTCGGCAGAGTCGGCGCAGAGGGCGAAGAGGATGCCGGTGCGCTCGCGGTAGAGGCCGAAGCTCTTCGAGCAGGCGACGGCGATCAGCGCCCTCGGGACCGAAGCCGCAACATCGCGGAGCACCTGCAGATCCTGCTGAAGGCCGTCGCCAAGCCCGTAATAGGCCGCGTCGATGATCGGGATCGCGCCGCGCTCCGTGAGAATGGCGAGGAGGCGGGCGCGCTGCTCCGGCGTGAGATCGGCGCCGGTGGGATTGTGGCACGGGCCATGGAAGAGGAAGAGGTCCCCCTCCTCCGCTGCCAGCGCGGCGGCTTCGATCGCTTCGATGTCGAGCCGGCCCGCGGCGACATCGAAATAGCGATGCGTGACCAGCTTGATCCCGGCCGCCGCGGCGAGCGAGGCGTGGTTGGGCCAACTCGGCAGGCCGAGATGCAGCTTCAAGCCCGGCGACGCCGCCTTTGCGATATCGAGGGCGATACGCAGCGAGCCGGTGCCGCCGGTGCCCTGGATCGCAGCGATGCGGCGGTCCTCAGCGGCTCCATCATTGCCGAAGACGAGCGACGTCATGGCGTCGATGAAATCATGGTCTCCCGCCAGCGCCTGATAGGCCTTGGTCTCTTCCGAGCGGAGCAGGAGAGCCTCGGCCTCCTTCACCGCCCGCATGACCGGCGAGACGCCGCTGTCGTCGCGGTAGACGCCAACGCCGAGATCGATCTTGTGCGGCCGATCGTCGTCGCGGCAGCGGGCCATCACCGCGTGGAGCGCATCGCCGGCCGGATCCGGGAATCGATCGAACATCGGGCGGCGGCTCTTTCTCTGGCTAGGCGGCGGCGCCGGCGCTATGGGATGACGCGACGAGCGGGAGCAATAAGCGAACGCGGACCCACATCAAGAGCGGCAGCAGATGGCGAACCCCTTCACCCGGCACCCCTCGGAAGTGGGCGAGAGCTACGCCCAGCATCTGGCGACCGCCGCCGGCTTCGGAGCGACGATGGTGGTGGGCGGCCTGTGCGTCATGATCCACGCCGTCTTGCCCTTCCTGTTCGAGCAGACGGGTTCGAAAACCATGTGCAAGCTCCACAAGAAGATGACCAGCCGCACCGACAAGGCGAATTGGGAGCGTCATCCAATCATCTGATCAACGCGCCCAGGCGATGAAATGGGGGTTTTCGAAGCCTTCCGCGACCTTGCCGTAGCGTAGCGGCCCGGCCTCCTTGCCGCCCTCCAGAGCCATCACTCGGCCGCCTGCGGCTTCGAGCACGGCCTGGCCCGCGGCGGTGTCCCATTCCATGGTGCGGCCGTAGCGCGGGTAGACGTCGGCCGAGCCCTCCGCGAGCAGGCAGAATTTGAGCGAGGAGCCGGAGGGGAGATATTCGGCGATGCCGAGGCGGGCATTGGCTTCTTCGGTGCCCTGCACGTGGTGGTTGCGGCTGCCGATGGCGGTGAGGCCGTGGCCTGGGCGAGGCCGGGTGCGGATCGGCTCGGGCGGAGCGCGGCCGCGGGCGCGGAAGGCGCCCTCGCCCCGCGCTCCGTAATAGAGGAGGCGGCTGTCGGGCGCGTAGACGACGCCGGCGACCGGCTCGCCCGCCTCGATGAAGGCGATGTTGACGGTGAACTCGCCGTTCCGCTCGATGAAGCCCTTGGTGCCGTCGAGCGGATCGACGCAGAAGAAGCGGCTCCCCACGTCGGGCGAGCAGCCCTCGCAGGCTTCCTCCTCGGCCAGCACCGGGATGTCCGGATAAGCGGCGCGGAGGCGGGCGAGGATGATCGCCTCGGCGCGGCGATCCGCTTCGGTGACCGGAGAGCCGTCACGCTTCAGCTCCGCGGCGCAGCCCGCGCCGTAGATCGCCTCGACCTCACGGCCCGCCTCGAGCGCGGCATCGACCATCAGCTGGAGGAGCGGGCTCACCGGGCGAGCCGCTCCGAATGCCAGCGCAGATGATCCTCCATGAAGGTGGAGATGAAATAATAGCTGTGATCGTAGCCCTGCTGCATCCGAAGCGTGAGGTCGATCCCGGCGCTCCGGCAGGCTTCGGCGAGCAGCTCCGGCTTCAGCTCCCGTTCGAGGAAGCTGTCGGAAGTGCCTTGGTCGATTAGGATTTCTTCGATGCACGCACCGTCCTCGATCAGCGACACCGCGTCATGCGCGCGCCAGGCGGAGCGCTCGTTGCCAAGATAGCCCGCTAGCGCCTTTTCTCCCCACGGCACTTGCGAAGGCGCGACGATCGGGGCGAAGGCGGAGACGCTGCGGAAGCGGCCGGGATTCTTAAGCGCGATCGTCAGCGCGCCGTGGCCGCCCATCGAATGGCCGGTGATCGACTGGCGGGAGAGATCGGCGGGAAATACCGCTTCAACCACTGCGGGAAGTTCGTCGACTATGTAGCTGTACATGCGGTAGTTTTGGGAGAACGGATCCCGCCTCGCATCGACGTAGAAGCCGGCGCCCTTGCCGAAGTCGTAGGCTTCGTCGTCGGGGACCGCGTCCCCGCGCGGGGACGTGTCGGGGGCGACGAAGATGAGCCCGAGCTCGGCGCAGGCGCGGCGATATTCGCCTTTCTCCACCACGTTCGCGTGCGTGCAGGTGAGGCCGGACAGGTACCAGACCACCGGGCACAGGGCGCCGTCTTCCGCCTGCGGGGGCACGAACACCGAGAAGGTCATGTCCGTGCCTGTCGAACGGCTCGGATGCCTCACGACATGCTGGGTGCCGCCGTGGGCGCGGGTGACGGAGACGGTGTCGAGCTGCGTCATGCAGGCGGCCGATGAAGTGCGCAGATCTTGTTGCCGTCCGGATCGCGCAGATAGGCGAGGTAAAGGCGGCCGAAGGCGTTCTCGCGCCAGCCCGGAGGATCCTCGATCGGCGCGCCGCCATGCGCCACTCCAGCTGCATGCCAGGCGTCTGCAGCCTCGGGCGTTGCAGCCTTGAAGCCCACCGTCCCACCATTGGCATGGCATGCCGGCTCGCCGTCGATCGGCTTGCTGAGCATGAAGATGCCGCCGTCGTGCATGTAGAAGACACGGCCCTTGTCGTCGGTGCGGCCGGGCCGCACGCCGAGGGCAGCGAGCGAAGCATCGTAAAAGGCCTTCGACTTCTCGACGTCGTTGGCGCCGAGCATCACGTGGCTGAACATTCCTGCCCTCCCTTAGTAGACGACGACAGAGCGAATGCTCTCGCCGGCATGCATCAGATCGAAAGCGGTGTTGATGTCGTCGAGCTTCATCCTGTGGGTGATGAGCGGATCGATGGCGATCTTGCCGTCCATGTACCAATCGACGATCTTGGGCACATCCGTGCGGCCGCGGGCGCCGCCGAAAGCGCTGCCTTTCCAGACTCTTCCTGTAACCAGCTGAAACGGCCTGGTAGCGATCTCACGCCCTGCCTCGGCAACGCCGATGATGACGCTCTCACCCCAGCCGCGGTGGCAGCATTCGAGCGCCTGGCGCATCACGTCGGTGTTGCCGGTGCAATCGAAGCTGTAGTCGGCGCCGCCGCCGCTGATGTCGAGGATCGCCTGGACGACCTTGTCGGTGCCGACCTCGTTCGGGTTGATGAAGTCGGTCATCCCGAACGCTTCGGCCATGGCGCGCTTGGCGGGGTTGATATCGATGCCGACGATCCGGTCGGCGCCGACGAGCTTCGCGCCCTGGATGACGTTGAGGCCGATGCCGCCGAGGCCGAACACCGCGACGTTGGCGCCGGGCTCGACTCCGGCCGTGTAGATGACGGCGCCGACGCCCGTCGTGACCCCGCAGCCGATGTAGCAGATCTTGTC
>NZ_DASVUE010000418.1:0-4289 GCF_036387215.1 Allosphingosinicella sp.
ATGGGCGGCGACATCTCGGTCGACAGCGCGCCGGGGCAGGGCGCCCGCTTCACGCTCACGCTGCCGGCACGCTGAGGCTCCAAAAGCGTTCCAGCTTCTGTTATAACGGTTTTCCGAGAAGGAGATCGTCATGCGGCTCATCATCGCTTTGGCAGCGCTCGCCATTCCGCTCGCATCGAGCCCGGCCCACGGCCCGGCCGCGACGCCCACGGCCTCACCGGCTCGTTCGGAGGCGCTTCCGCTCGGCGGCCCCGGCTGCCGCCGCCCAGACCTTCATCCCGCCGATGCGATCAACAAGGGCAAGTTCAACCGACTTGGCGAGCTTCCCCCGGCCCAGCTCGTGCTCACCGTCGTCCGGGAGGTCGATGGGTGTCAGGAGCCCGTGATCGTCGGGCAGCGCTACGGCTTCGGCTCGCCCCTGCCGGCCCAGCCCCTGCCGCGGGCGCGGCGCTGGTAGCGCGCGTCTAGCGGCCGCTCAGCAGCCTGCCGCCCACCTGGCCGATCACGCGCTCTAGGTGCCGCGAAAGAGGATCAGCAGGATGATTCCCGTCATGATCCAGAAGGCCGCACTGGCTACCAGGGCGATGACCACCCCCAGGCCGGCGCATCGAGGCCTCTCCTCCTGATGCACGAGCCATGCTCCCCGCTGAAAACCAGCGTGGAAAATGGTTAACAGGATTGGTCCGCAAGCGCAACGACCGGGCGCTCGCGGCTAGCGGACGATCCGCGCCAGCCCCTTCGACAGCTGCAGCGCCCCGTTCACGCGCGACTGCGGATCGGGCCAGGAGCGGGTGATGACGAGCTTCGAATCCGGCCGCAGCTTCGCCGTGCCCTTGAGGCGCTGCACATAGTCGATCAGCCCTTCGAGGTTCGGGAACGTGTCCTTGTGGAAGTGAACAAGGGCACCCTTCGGTCCCACGTCCAGCTTCACGATCTCGGCCTTCCGGCAATTAAGCTTCATCTCGATCACCTTGAGGAGGTTGTCGGTCGCCTCGGGAAGCTTTCCGAACCGGTCGATGAGCTCGGCCGCGAAAGCTTCGATCTCCTGCCGGTTCTCGAGATCGTTCATGCGCCGGTAGAGACCCATCCGGAGGTCGAGGTCCGGCACATAATCCTCCGGGATCATGATCGGCGCGTTGACGGTGATCTGGGGCGAGAATTCCTCCGGCCGCGCCTTCAGCCCGGCGCCCGCCGCCTTGGCGTCAAGGATCGCGTCCTCGAGCATCGACTGGTAGAGCTCGAAGCCGACCTCCTTGATGTGCCCCGATTGCTCGTCGCCGAGCAGATTGCCGGCGCCGCGAATGTCGAGGTCGTGGCTTGCAAGCTGGAAGCCGGCGCCGAGCGTATCGAGGTTGGCGAGCACCTGCAGCCTTTTGTCGGCAGTCTCCGTGATCGTCCGCGTCGCCGGCGTCGTGAAATAGGCGTAGGCGCGGGTCTTCGCCCGTCCCACGCGCCCCCGCAGCTGGTAGAGCTGGGCAAGGCCGAACCGGTCGGCGCGGTGGATGATCAACGTGTTCGCGGAAGGGATGTCGAGCCCGCTCTCCACGATCGTCGTCGAGAGCAGCACGTCATACTTGCGGTCGTAGAAAGCGGACATCCGCTCCTCCACCTCGGTCGGCGACATCTGCCCGTGCGCGACGACGTAGCGCACCTCCGGCACCTGCTCGGTGATGAACCGCTCGATGTCGGGCAGGTCCGCGATCCGCGGCACCACGAAATAGCTCTGGCCACCGCGATAATGCTCGCGCAGCAAGGCTTCGCGGAGCACCACCGGGTCCCACGGCATCACGTAGGTGCGCACCGCAAGCCGGTCGACCGGCGGCGTCTGGATCACCGAGAGATCGCGAAGGCCCGACATCGCCATCTGCAGCGTGCGCGGGATCGGAGTGGCGGTGAGCGTCAGCACGTGCACGTCCGCCCGCATCGCCTTGAGGCGCTCCTTGTGCGTGACTCCGAAACGCTGCTCCTCGTCGACGATGACGAGGCCGAGATTCTTGAACTCGACCTGCTTGGCCAGCAGCGCGTGAGTACCGATCACGATATCGACCTGCCCCGCCGCAAGCCCCTCCCGCGTGGCCTTGGCCTCGGCGGCGGTGACGAGGCGCGAGAGGCGCCCGATCTCGATCGGGAACCCCTGGAAGCGCTCCTTGAAGGTGTTGAAATGCTGGCGCGCGAGCAGCGTCGTCGGGCAGACGAGCGCGACCTGCATCCCAGCCATCGCGGCGATGAACGCCGCCCGGAGCGCAACCTCGGTCTTGCCGAAGCCGACGTCGCCGCAGACGAGCCGGTCCATCGGCTTGCCCGCGCCGAGATCGCCGATCACGTCGCCGATCGCGCGGTCCTGGTCGTCCGTCTCCTCATAAGGGAAGCGGTCGACGAACGGCGCGTAGCCGGTGTCCGGCTCCGCCACCGCCGCCGGCCGGAGCGCGCGCTCCGCGGCCGTCCGCATGAGCTCACCCGCAATCTCGCGGATCCGCTCCTTCATCCGAGACTTGCGCCGCTGCCACGCCTCGCCGCCCAGCCTGTCGAGCGTCACCCCCTCATTGTCGCTTCCGTAGCGGGAGAGCACGTCGATATTCTCGACCGGCACGTAGAGCTTGTCGCCTCCCGCATATTCGAGCGCCACGCAATCGTGCGGCGAGCTCTGGACCGGGATCTGCGTCAGGCCGCTGAACCGCCCGATGCCGTGATCGGCGTGGACCACGAGGTCGCCCGGCGTCAGCGTCGCAAGCTCGTTGAGGAAGGCCTCGGTATTCTTCTTGCGCTTCCGGCGGCGGACGAGCCGGTCGCCCAGCATGTCCTGCTCGGTGAGCAAAGCGACGTCGCGGGTCGTGAAGCCGTGATCGAGCTGGATGACGGTGAGCGCCACCTGGTCCTTGGATGCGCCGAGCGCCTGCTGCCAGGTGTCCGCCTCTGTCGCCCGGGTCAGCCCATGGTCGGCAAGCAGCCCCTTCAGCCGCTCCCGCGCGCCCGCGGAATAGCTTGCGAGCACGACCTTGTGCCCCGACCGGCGCAGCGCCTCGACATGGTCGACCACCGCTTCATAGACGTTGGCGTTCTGCGACCGCTCCGGAGCGAAATCCCGCGGCCCGTCCACCTCGAAATCGAGCACGGTGGCGCTCGCCGGCTCGTGGAACGGCGTCGCGAGGTGCAGCGGCCGGTCGGCGATGATCCGCTCCCAGTCGCCGCGGCCGACATAGAGTGTCTCGGGCTTCAGAGGCCGGTAGCTGCCCGGATCGTTCGACTGCGCGCGCACCCGGTTCTGATAATAATCCTCCACCGCCTCGAAGCGCGCATCGGCCGCGCCGGCATCGCCCGCGTCGCGCACCACCACGTCGTCGGGCGAGAGGTGATCGAATAATGTCTCCAGCCGCTCCTCGAACAAGGGCAGCCAGTGATCGATGCCGGCAAGCCGCCGCCCTTCGGATATGGCCTGGTAGATGGGATCGCCGGTCGCGGTGGCGCCGAACAGCTCGCGATAGCGGGAGCGGAAGCGCTTCACGCTCTCCTCGTCGAGCAGGGTCTCGGAGGCGGGGAGAAGGGTGAAGCCTTCGACCCGGCCGGTGGTCCGCTGAGTCGCCGGATCGAAGCGGCGGACGCTCTCGATCTCGTCGCCGAAGAAGTCGAGCCTCAGGCCCTCTTCCTCGCCCGCGGGGTAGAGGTCCACGAGCCCGCCGCGCACCGCATATTCGCCCGCATCGTGGACGGTGTCGGTGCGCACGTAGCCATTGGCTTGGAGAAGCTTCGTCAACCGGTCGAGGTCGATCCTCTCGCCCGGCGCGAGCCGCGCAACCAGCTGGCGCACGCGGAACGGGGTGAGGGTGCGCTGCGTCGCCGCGTTGACGGTGGTCACAAGCAGCTGCGGCTTGTCGCCCTTCCGCTGAAGCGCGTGCAACGTCGCAAGCCGCTCCGAGGTCGAGCGGAGGGAAGGGGAGGAGCGGTCGTAGGGAAGGCAGTCCCAGGCCGGAAAGCTCAGGGTCTCCAGCTCCGGAGCGAAATAATGCGCGGCATCGACGATGTGCCGCATCGCCGCTTCGTCCGGCGCGATGAACACGGCACGCCCTTTCGCTGCGCGCGCGAGGTCCGCCGCAAGCCAGGGCAGGAAGCCCGACGGCGCGCCGGAAAGCGTGATCGGCCGATTGGCCGAAAGGATCTTCTGGAGGTCTGACACTTATTCGGGGTGCTTGATGTAGTTGAGCTCGTTCATCTTCCGCATCATCTCGCCCGCGAAGCGTTCGGGGACGGCTGCCGCTCCGATCGCCCAGGCCATGATGTCCACGTCCTGCTCC
>NZ_DASVUE010000419.1:0-8748 GCF_036387215.1 Allosphingosinicella sp.
CGAGGCCAGCAAGCTCGCCCGGAACGGCAGCACCTCTCCGGCAACGCTGACCGTCCCTTCGGGAAAGAGCGCCACGGGCTGCCCCGTCGCCAGCGCCGTCCGAAGCGCATCCGCCTGCCCGCGCACCGCGTTCCGCTCGGATCGGGCGACGAACACGGTGTTGTTGAGCCGCGACATCCAGCCGATCACCGGCCAGCGCGCCACTTCCTCCTTCGAGACGAAGGCGGCTCCGGTCGCGCCGGCGATCAGAAGGATGTCGAGCCAGCTCAAATGGTTGGACACGAACAGGACGTGCGAATTGAGCGGAGTGCCTACGATCCGCGGCCGGAGCCCGGCCGAGCGCCCCGCCCAGAACAGGAATCGCCTCGGCCACGGCGACCGCCGCCCGAACAGGCGCCACAGATAATGGAGCGGCAGCAGGGCAATCAGCCCGGCAACGATAGCGATAACCCGCAGCGTCAGCCGCACGAGGTCAATTCTTGCGAGCGAGGGTCACGCCGTAGAGTTCCATCCGGTGGTCGACCAGGCGGAAACCGAGTTTTTCGGCGATCTTGCGCTGCAGCGCCTCGAGCTCATCATCGACGAACTCGATCACATTGCCGGTTTCGACGTCGATCAGATGGTCGTGATGGGTCTCATGCGCCGCTTCGTAGCGTGCGCGGCCGTCGCCGAAATCGTGGCGCTCGAGGATCCCTGCTTCCTCGAACAGGCGGACGGTGCGGTAGACGGTCGCGATCGAAATGCCGCTGTCGATTGCCGAGGCGCGCTCGTGCAGCTTCTCGACATCCGGATGGTCTTCGGATTCGGACAGGACCCGGGCAATGATCTTGCGCTGCTCCGTGATCCGGAGGCCCTTTTCCGCGCAAAGGGCTTCGATGTCGATCCTGCGTGCCATGCCGGTCAGGCTTTAGACAAATCGCGCCCCGCTTCAAGGCTGTCAGGCCACTTCAAGGCTGCCGGGGCGTGGGGGCCCCGGCAGATCGCATCTCATTTGGTGCGGCCGGTGCGGCGGCGCTTGGTGCCGAGGCCGATCTTCTTCGCGAGCGTGCGGCGCTGCTCGGCATAATTGGGCGCGACCATTGGGTAGTCGGCGTTGAGACCCCACTTCTGGCGATATTCGTCTGGCGTCATCTGATAATGGGTCATCAGATGCCGCTTCAGCATCTTCAGCTTCTTACCGTCCTCCAGGCAGACGATATAATCGGGCTTGATCGACGAGCGCACCGAGACGGCAGGCTCCTGCTTTACTTCGGGCTCTTCGACCTTGCCGCCAAGTCCGCTGAGCGCATTGTGAACGTTCTGGATCAGCGTAGGCAGATCGTTCACCGCGACGCTGTTGTTGCTCACATGGGCAGAGACGATGTCCGCCGTCAGCGTGATCAAGGACTCGTTCGAATTGTCGTTCATTTCCATCGCATGGTCCACAACTAGAGGATTTCAGGATTAAGCTTGCCCCACAGGCCGCGAATGGTCCGTTTTGGGGTATTTGACAAGGACGAAATGGTAAGTGCCTGAAAGGCCTTAAGCTTAGCTTCCGCTCGTCTTCGCAAGCGTCAGAGCGTCATAAATCTGCCCGTCCCGGCCCGTATAATAGTTCTTCCGCCGGCCGACGGGGCTGAAGCCTGCGCGAGCATAGAGATTTACCGCGCCGTTGCCGTGGCGCACTTCGAGATGAAGCTTCTTCGCCCCCTTTGCGTCCGCCACAGCCATGAAGCGCCTGAGCAGCGCTTCGCCGGCGCCGAGCCGCTGGCTGGACTTCTTGACGGCGAGCAGGAGCAGCTCTGCCTCCTCGGCGACCACCCGCCCGAGCGAGAAGCCGATCACCCCATCGCCGTCGCGGGCCAGCGACAGCCACACGCCCGGCATCGGCATCAGCCCCGCGCATTGCGGCGCCGTCCAGGCTTCGCCGTAAGCGGGGTCGAAGCTGTCCTCCATCACCCGCATGACGTCATCCAGATCGAGGATCCCGCCCTCGCTGACGATGATCGGCGACGGAGCCATCATTGCGTAGGCCCGTCCAAGCCGCCTGCGGCATCGCTCACGGCAGGCTTCGCATCGGGGGCGCGCCCGTAGATCGGGCGGGGCGGGAGCGCGCGCAGTTCCACCGGGAGGAGCAGCGCGTCGGCAGCACGAGGAAGCGCGTCATATGCCTCGCCGAAACCGCGCGCGCTCACCAGCGTCTCCGCTCCGGATCCATAGACGCGCCGCGCCCCCACCGCGGCCGCGGCGTCTTCGGGAAGGAGCGAACGCAGGTCGTCCAGCGGCATCAGTGGGTCGCGGCCATAGCTTTGGACGAAAAGCTGCCCGTGTCCGCCGTGCAGCGCAACCGCAATCTCCCGCTCCCTCGCGCCCGCGGCGATCAGCGCCAGCGAGGAATAGCCGGAAAGGGGTATGCGCCAGCCGATCGCAAGGCCGTGCGCCGCGGCAAGGCCGACTCGCACTCCGGTGAAGCTGCCCGGCCCGCAATCGACCAGCAGGGCGCGCGGCCTTCTCGTTCCCAACAGCTCTGCGATCATCGGCACCAGCCGCTCGGCATGGCCGCGGCCGACCACTTCGTGGCGCTCGTCGATCAGGCTGTTGCCGTCGATAAGCGCAACCGAGCAGGCCTCCGTCGCGCTGTCGATCACGAGCAGCATGGCCGCGTGCCCCTAGACGGCTTCGACCGTCTCGACCTCAGGCACATAATGTTTGAGCAGGCTCTCGATCCCGTTCTTCAAGGTCATGGTCGAGGAGGGGCAGCCCGAGCAGGCGCCCTGCAGCGCCAGGAACACGGTGCCGCCTCGGAAGCCGCGATAGACGATGTCGCCGCCGTCCTGGGCCACTGCGGGCCGGACGCGGGTGTCGATGAGCTCGCGAATCTGGGCCACGATCTCCGCATCTTCCGGATCATCGCCCATCTCTTCGTCAGCGGCGATTACGATCCCGGCGGCGCTGCCGCTCCTGAACAGAGGAGCTCCGCTCGAGAAATGATCGAGCAGGACGTTGAGGATCTGGGGCTTCAGGTCGCGCCATTCCACGCCGGGGCCGGCGGTCACCGAGACAAAGTCGCGGCCGAAGAAGACGCCGGTCACGTCCCCAGTCGAAAAGATCGCTTCGGCCAGCGGCGATGCTTCGGCTTCCTCAGGAGTGGCGAAGTCGCGGGTGCCGCCGGTCATCACCGGCTGGCCGGGAAGGAATTTGAGCGTTGCCGGGTTGGGCGTCTGTTCGGTCTGGATCAGCATGAGTCGCATGTGGTCCGGCAGCTCCGCGCGATCAAGGGCGCCGGGATGCGCTTACTGAACCTCGCCTAACAGACGGGTTCAGCTTTCCCTCAAAACCAATGGCTTAGAAGGGCATGAACGGGTGGCGGCCAGTTGCTTCGAGCGTATCGCCGCCACCCCAGTTACGAAGGAGTAGTTCCAATGCGCAAGCTGGCCCTGGCGCTTTGCGCCGCCACCCTCGCGATCCCCGCCGTTCCCGCGGCCGCGCTCCCCTATGCAGGGAAGCAGCAGGTCGAGACCTGGCGCGGGCATGATGGGCGCACCTATTGCAAGAAGCCCAACGGCACGACCGGCCTCATCGTCGGCGGCGCAGCGGGCGTGCTTGCCGGCCGCGCGATCGACCGCCGCGGCGAGCGCACCACCGGCACCGTCCTCGGCGGAGCGCTCGGAGCGCTTCTCGGCCGTCATCTGCAGCGGAACGTCTCGCCGAAGTGCCGCTAGGCCGATCGGGCCGCTCCCCAGCGGGAGCGGCCACGATCAGCAATTCTCGTATTTCCAGTTCCGCTTCTTCCCCTCGGCCATCCATTCGATGGCCTGAGCGATCCGCTTCGCGCGCGTTTCCGGCCGCTTCGCCTCAGTCACCCATTCGACATATTCGCGCCGGCAGCTCGGGCTGAAGCCTTCGAAGGTTGCGGATGCCGCCGCATTGGTCGAAAGCGCCGTCTTCAGCTCTTCCGGCACCTCCGGAGCGGGGCTGGCCGCCTTGGCGGGGCGCGGCTGCGGCCCCGCTTCGGACACGGCCATCGCTTTCCTGATCAAGTCGGCCAGGACATCCGGCTTCGGGAGATCGTCGACCGACGTGAGCCGGCCGAACTGGCCCATCGCTCCGTCCTGCCGCTCCTCCTCGCCGACGACGCGGCCGCCGCGCCAGAAGCCGAACGTCGCATGCGCCTTGAAGGCGGCCATTCCGGCAAGGATCCGTCCCTTGTAGAGGAAGTGCGGCATGCCCCATTTGATGCCCTCCTCGGCCTCGGGGCAGGCGGCGTGCACCGCCTCCCGCAGATGCTCGAGGATCGGCCTCGCGAACTCGGCCTGCCGCTCGATATAGGCGTCAACGCGCTGGTCCCGTTTCACGGCTGCGACTCTCCTTTTCCACCAATTGGTAGCATCGGACTCGTTCCGGCGCGAAATCGATTCGGGTCGCCGCCGCTCCGGGAACCGGCGAGTCCCAGCTTCGCTCGCGCACGATTCTCTTACCGGATCAACGTGATGCGTGCCGCCAAGCTGAATTCGACGATGATCTCTCGGGTCGCCTATGACGAGGAGGCCGAGGCGCTCAGCATCTGGTTCCGCGAGACCGGCCGCTACATCTATTACGGCGTTCCGCGGGCGATCTACGAGGCGCTCCGCCGCGCTCCTTCGGCTGGGCGCTATTTCAACGAGTGCATCCGCCGCCGCTATCGCTGCGTCTCCGATCCGGAACGCCGCCGCTTCCGCCCCACCGGCTGAACGCCCTGCCTGCTGCCGCGTTGGGCTCGCGTGACGATCTTCTTCACCAGCGACACCCACTTCGGCGATCACCGGACGCTCAACATCCACAAGCGGCCGTTCAGGTCCGTAGCCGAGATGGACGAGGTCATGATCGCGGCGTGGAACGATTCAGTGGGCGAGGGGGACGAGGTCTGGCACCTCGGCGACTTCGCCCGAAAGCCCGCCGATGTCCCGGCGCTGCTCGGCCGGCTATCCGGCCGCAAGCACCTCATCCGCGGCAATAACGACGATCCCGCCATCGCGGGCCTACCGGGCTGGGCAAGCGTCCGCGACTATCACGAGATGGAGCTGGAGGGCCGGCGCCTCGTGCTCTGCCACTACCCTTTCAGGAGCTGGAACGGCCAGCATTGCGGCGCGCTCAACCTTCACGGCCATAGCCATGGCAAGCTGAAGCCGATGCCGCGGCAACATGATGTGGGGGTGGACGCCCGGGGCTTTCGCCCCGTCACGCTTAGCGATCTGCTCGGCTGATCAGAACTCGCGCCGGCCCTTCAGGTCCTCGAGGCCGAACTTGTCCCACATCGCCGCCCAGGGCGAATCAGGGCTCTTCTCCGATTGCAGATATTGCGGTTTCACCATGTAGGTGGTGGGCTTGCCCGCCGCGTTCATGCTTGCCGCCGTGGGCGTGCATTTGGTGAGGTTCTTGAGGTTGAACCTGGCGTCGAACTTGACGCCGATCTGCCCGCCCTTTGCCCAGCGCACTTTCGCGAAGGCGGTCCCCGCCTCCTCGAGGTCGAGCAGCACTTCGCTTCCCACCGGGAAGTGATGGCTGGTCTCCAGCATCGCGCCCTCGGACGAGATATTGCGCATTTTTACCGGGATAGAATCGTGGTTCCAGTGAAGCGTTGCGATCCAGATCAGATTGTGGCGCGGCTCGCGATTGGCCTTGGCGGTGCCGCCGTCGGTATCGTTCGCCGGAGCGTGGTCTCCGCGCAGCCGCCGGATGATGAAGTCCTGGATGCTCGCCGGCCCGATGATCGTCGTCTCGTCATTGAATTCGAGCCCGATCCGGCCTTCCCGGATCCAGCGCACGACGCACTTGGTGCGATTGCACTCGCCGAACTGGATTTCCAGGTTCTCGCCGATCCACGCCTCGATGTCGCTTTCGATCATCACTCCGTTCGAGGAGACGTTGACCACCGGCACCTGGTATTTGCGGCGGCGATAATAGATCGTCGCGTCTTCGAGGATGTTGCGGTGCCGCTCCTCGCGGCGCTGGTTGGTAAGCCGCGATTCCTCGCGCTTGACGGCGATGGCGGTAAGCCCGCCTTTCGGCTCCGCGCGCTTGGTCTTCTTTGCAATGGGACCGTTCGGGCGCAGTCCCTGCCCTGAAGCGATCGCGGTGCGTAGCTCGTTCATCATGTCCCCCGGGGAGCGGTCGTCGCCGGGACTATGCACCTCGAACTCTTACTTAATCCCTACTTATCCCAAATCAGGCGCGGGCGATGAGGGACGTGTCGTAGTTGCGGAGGAGGTCGGCCGGCCCGTCGTAGAGCTCGTCGGCACCGGCCTTGCGCAGCACTTCGTCTGGAAAGCCGCCGCTCCGTACCCCGATCACCTTCATCCCGAGCTTCTTGGCGGCCTCGACGTCGAACGGGCTGTCGCCGACGACCACGACTTCGTCCGGCCCGAGCGGCTTCACCTTTTCGAGCGCCGCGGCGAAGATGTCGGGGCAGGGCTTCGAATGCTCGACATCGTCAGCCGAGGTGGTTCCGTCCACCAGGTCCTCGCCTCCGATCACGCCGAGGTGGAAGGCGACTTCGGCACCCTTGGCCGAGGAAGCGAGCACGATCTTGCGGCCGTCCGCCTTCAGCCGCTCGAACAACTCGCGCACGCCGGGGAAGGGGACCACCCTCGGCAGATATTCGCGCTTGAAGAGCTCGCCGCGATAGTGGTCGATCTCCTCCTGCCGCTCCTCGACAAGCTCCTTCGGAAGGAGGGTCGGGATCAGATTGTCGCCGCCCTTGCCGATCTGGCCGCGGATCACGCCCAGCGGCAGATCGACGCCGAAGTGGACAAATGCTTCCCGCCACGCCGTGGCATGAAGGTCGTTGCTGTCGATGAGCGTGCCGTCGACGTCGAACAGGACTGCGCCAATCATGAATGCTCCCCAAGAGGTCGGGAGGTTCAAGTCGCCGCGGCGGGCTTCGTTCCGAGCGCTAGAAGATGCCTCCGCCCAGCATCAGCCGGAGGATCGCGACGATGATCACGACGAGGTTCAGGTTGCGGCCGCTCCTGCTTCTGGAGGCAACGCCGAGGCCGAGGCCGAGGAGGGCAAGCGGCACCACCACCCAATTGAGCCACCCCAGCAGCGGAATGAAGGCGGGGATCGCCAGCAGGAGGGCGACCGCGCCGACGATGAGCGAAAGGAGGTTCAGCATCGTGTTGTTATGACGGTCCGCAGGCTTCCGCGCAAATCACCGCCTCGTCGGCGCGGGAGCGAGCCGCCGCCCGGCCGGTCCGGACGCCTTCCCAGGCGAAGATGACGAGCGCCGCCCAGATCGCGCCGAAGCAGATTGCGTGCGCCGTCGTGAAGGCTTCGCCAAACACCAGCACCGCCAGCAGGAACTGGAGCGACGGCGCGATATATTGGAGAAAACCGAGGGTGGAATAAGGCAGCCGCTTCGCAGCGGCGGTGAACAGAAGCAGCGGAATGGCGGTGACCGCGCCGCCGAGGATCAGCAGGACATCCGTGGTCGTGCTGTTGCCGAAGCCGCTTGCGCCCTGCTGCTTCAGCCAGAGGATATAGCCGAGCGCGATCGGTGCGAGGATCGCGGTCTCGATCGACAGACCCTCAAGCGAGTCCACCGGCGCCACCTTCCTGAGGAAGCCGTACAGCGCGAAGCTGACTGCGAGGCTGAGGCTGATCCAAAGCCCCTCGGCAGCGCCGAGCGCGAGCACCGCGACGCCCGCCGCAGCGAGCCCGACCGCGAAGGCCTGCGCACGCGTCAGCCGCTCCTTCAAAAGGAACACGCCGAGCAGCACGTTCACGAGCGGATTCAGGTAGTAGCCGAGGCTTCCCGCAAGCACGTGCCCGTTCAGCACCGCCCAGATATAGACCAGCCAGTTGACCGCGATTAGGGTGGCGGTGAGCGCCAGCGTCGCCAGCACCTTCGGGGCGGCCAAGGCCGTCCGGATGGCGCCCCACCGGTGCCAGAGCGTCGCCAGCGCCCCCAGGAGCACCAGCGACCAGACGATCCGATGGGCGACGATCTCGGAAGGAAGCACGCCGACGATCGCCTTGAAGTAAAGCGGCAGCACGCCCCAAAGCATGTAGGCGCCAAGGCCGAAGAGCAGCCCGGCGCGGGTGCGCGCATGATCGTTGGTCATGGGTTCGCAGCTAGTGCGCCCGCCACCCGCCAACAAGGGCACGATCCTTGTACGGAGCGTCCAATCTTCTAGACTTGGGTCAGGATCAACCAAGGAGACGCTTATGTCCGCCGGAAAGACGCTCAGCCTGATCTGCGCCCTCGCGCTCGTCTCCGCGTGCGAAATGAAGGTTCGCAAGGAGGGGGATGGGGAGGCGGTTAAGGGCGACAGCGGGGAGGTCGCGAGCGCGGAAGGGAAGGCGAAGGAGGGGCAATTCTCGGTCGATACGCCAGGCTTCGACATGAAGATCGACATCCCCGCCGGTCTCGCAAGCCACACCAACAGCGATTCCGACGTCCTCTATCCAGGCTCCAGCCTCAGCGGCATGCATATCCAGGGGAGCAAAGGTGGCGCCGACGGCAAGGAGAATGCAGGCGTTGAGCTGCGGTTCACGACGCCCGATGCCGCGGAGAAGGTCGCCGCCTGGTACCGCGATCCGGCACGGGCGAGCACCTTCACCGTCGCCGGCGTCCAGCGGGAGGGGTCTGGCCTCTTGATCACCGGCAGCGAGAAGGAGGACGGCGACCCCTTCACCCTCCACCTCAGCCCCCGGAGCGGCGGCGGCACCGAGGGGCGGCTGACGCTCACCGATCGAAGCTGATCATGGCGCTTGCCGATCCCGAGGAGG
>NZ_DASVUE010000420.1:0-4206 GCF_036387215.1 Allosphingosinicella sp.
AGGCGGCGGGCGCGGAGCCGCACCTGATCGGCCGCTTCCTCTCCCGAGATATAGGCGACCGGAAGACCGCGGGAGGCGATGTTGGCCGCCGCCTGCAGGAGCAAGGTGGACTTGCCGATGCCGGGATCGCCGCCGATCAGGGTCGCCGAGGCCGCGACCAGGCCGCCGCCGACGGCGCGGTCGAACTCCTTGATGCCGGTGCTCATCCGCTCGGGAAGCGCAACCTCCGCGTGGAGACCGACGAGTTCGACCGCTCGGCCGCCGCTTCGGAGGTCGTGGCGCGCGGAGAAGGGCGTCACCACCGCGCCCGCATCCTCCACCAAGGTGTTCCATTCGGCGCAGTCGCCGCACTGCCCCTGCCAGCGGCTGCTGACCGAGCCGCAGGCCTGGCACACATAACGTCTTCTTGGCTTCGCCATCGCCGTTGAAGCTAATGTCGGGCGGGACGAACGGCCAGAGAATTTCGCCGAAGCCGGGAACGGCTCCGCCCGCCCCGGCATTGTGAGGGGAACGAGTTAGAGTGGAGAGAGGCCTTGTTCATCCAGATCAATACCGACAACCAGATCGACAGCGACGCCGAGCGCGACGCGCGGATCGAGGAGCAGATCCGGCAGCGGCTGGCGCGGTTCGAAGGGCGCATCACCGACCTCGAGGTGCACGTGTCGGACATCAACGGGCCGCGCGGCGGCGCCTCCGACCTCCGCTGCACGATGGAAGCGCGCGTGAACGGCGTTCCTCCGGTCGCGGTTGCGGATCATGGCGCGACGGTGGACCGGGCGATCCTCGGCGCTGCGAAGAAGGTGGTTCGGGCGCTCGACCATCAGCTCGGCAAATTGAGCGATCGAAAGGGCCATTGACCCCTCGGCGGTTGCACGGGTGGACCTCAGCCTTCAATGCGGGCCGCAATGATGCGGGTCGCAAGCTACAATATGCGGAAGGCGATCGGCACCGACCGGCGGCGGCGGCCGGAGCGGACGCTGGAAGTGCTGCGCGAGCTCGATGCCGACGTGATCGCGCTCCAGGAGGCGGACCGCCGCTTCGGAAGCAGGGCGAGCGCCATGCCGCTCAGCCTCATCGAGGAGCATAGCGACTATAAGCCGGTGCCGCTCGGCGCCCGCTCCGGAAGCCTCGGCTGGCACGGCAACGCGCTGCTCGTGAAGAAGCATGTCGAGGTGATCGACAAGGAGCTCGTCCATCTCCCCTCGCTCGAGCCGCGGGGGGCGGTGCTCGCGGACCTCAAGGTGAACGGGATGGAGCTCAGGGTGGTGGGCATGCACCTCGACCTGTCGGGGCTTTGGCGGCGGCGGCAGGCGCATGCGATCCTTGCCCATCTCGATGCCCGCGATGGCGAGCCGCCGACGGTGCTGATGGGCGATTTGAACGAATGGAGCGTCCGCGGCGGATGCCTGCGCGAGTTCGGGCACCGGCACCGGATCGCGGAATGCGGGCGAAGCTTCCACGCCCGCCGGCCGATCGCGCAGCTCGACCGGATCATGGTCAGCGAAGCATTGGAGATCGTCGAAAGCGGCGCGCACCAGAGCGCTACCGCGCGGAAGGCTTCCGACCATTTGCCGATCTGGGCTGAGCTTCGGCCGCTTTAGCCTTGGCGGCAGCCGGCGGCGGCGACGCGGGCGCCTCCTCCTCCTCCTCTTCCTTCAGCATCTCCTGCGGCTGCGGCAGCGGCGGCCCCTTCTTGCCGTCGAGCTCCATCCAGTCCTTGAACGGAAGCCGGAAGATCATGTCCATGACCTCGAATTCGAGGCCGCCGGGCTGCGTGGCCGACGAATTCCAGAGGGCGACGACGCCGCTCTTGCTCTCCGGGTCGAACATCACGAGCGACCGGTAGCCGGTGACGCCGCCGCGGTGGCCGATGATCCTGTGCCCGGCATAATCGTAGATCCGCCAGCCGAGGCCGTAGGCCGCCGTGTTGAGGCGCTCGCGGAACTTCCGCATCCGCCCAAGCTCGCCGGGCGTGCTCGCGCGCGGCGACTGGACGGCGGAGAGCACCTTAGGCGACAGCACTTCGGGCGCCTCCCCCATCTGCGCCTGCATCCAGATGGCGAGGTCCTTGATCGACGAATTGACGCCGCCGGCTGCGGGTACGCGGTAATAAGGCTCGGTCACCTCGACCGGCTTCGAATTTTTCCCGCCGCGGTGCGGGCGGGCCCAGCTTCGGGCGGTCACGAGGCCGTCGCGGGACATGGTGGCGGAAGACATTCCGAGCGGCAGGAACAGCTGCTCGCGCACCGCCTGCTGGTAGGGCTTGCCGGTCACCTTCTCGACGATTTCGCTGGCGGCGTCGTAGGCGACGTTCTGATAGGCCCAGCAGCTTCCCGGCGGACAGATCGAATTCAGCGTCGCGAGCTCCGACCGCAGGTAGCGCGGGTTCATGCCGTCCTCGAGCTTCGAATCGTTCGCATGGCTGAAGAGGCCGAGCCGGTGCGAAAGGACGTCGCTGACGGTGGCGCGGTGCTCGTTCCCCGCCGGAAGCCGAAGCGAGACGGCATATTTGGCGACCGGCTCGTAGAGCGAGAGCCGGCCGTCCCCTGCAAGCTTGGCTACCATGTCGGCAGCCACGCCCTTCGAGACGGAAGCCCAGCGGAAGATCGTGTCGGCCGTGACCGGCTCGTTGCCGCCGCCATAGGTGATCCCATAGCCTTTGACGAAGCGGATCTCGCCATTCTCGACGATACCGACCGCAAGGCCGACCATGCTCGGCTCCTGCGCAAGCCGCTGCAGCCGCTCGTCGAGCCGGCGATAGTCGATCCTGGCCGGCGCCCGGCGCTTCGCTTCGGCGATGGTGAGATCGGGGGCTCCGTTGCCGGGGAGGTTCTCCGGCGCGGCGTCGGGCGATGCCGGGCGCCAGCTGAACGAGACGCTGGTCGTAACCCAGGCGGCGACTAGGAGGGCCGCGGCGGCCGACAGAATGACGACCGGCTTCTTCAGCGAACCTCTCCGACGCGGCACTTATTCATATTGAATCAGGCCGGCGACATGCGCCGGCCCCGGATCCTGACTGCTTGATGTTTCTTCGGGAGTGATAGGGGCGGCCCGCGCCCCCGGCAAACGCTTTGTCGGGCTCAGGCGATGAGCGCGAGTTTAACCCGGGCCTTGCCGGAGCGGACCATGTTGATCTGCTGCGCAGCCGCATAGGAGATGTCGATGAGGCGGCTCTTCACGAACGGGCCGCGATCGTTGATGCGGACGACGACGCTCTTGCCGTTGGCGGTGTTGGTGACCCGGATCTTGCTTCCGAGCGGGAGCGTGCGGTGCGCCGCAGTGAGAGCGCGCGGATTGAAGCGCTCGCCGCTGGCGGTGCGGTTGCCGGCAAGCTCGTTGCCGTAATAGCTCGCCTCGCCGGAGCCGATCTGCTTGCCTTCGGAAGCCTCTTCCTCGACCGCGTCCTCGACGACCGCCGGAGCCGGCACGGCCGGAACGGCGACGACGGCAGGGTCCTGAGCAGTCTGGACCACCTGCAGCACGTTGCTGGGAATATCCGCCTGAAGCGGCGTTGCAGAGATCATGCCGGCGGCGATGAAGGCCGCAAACAAGTGCACGCCGCGAAGGCGGTTGGAACGAACGGTCATTTAAAAAAGCCCCTCAGCTTTCGTTGGATCGGGGGCTAACCTGACGAAGTTAAGCGAGTCCCGCCGTTAGAGACGCGTTGAGCCTCATTTGCGTTGAGTTGAGCCATTTAAGGTAAATTTCGCGGAACTTCCGCGCTCGATTGAGAGCCGAAACGACTTCTTCACCCCCAGAAAGGAGGGATTCGCAGCAGCGAAATCCACGGAAACTGCACTGGCGCCTGCTGTGTCAGCGGGATATGACAGTGGCGGAACAGCCGCTTTTGCGAGCGGATAGAACAAGTTCACGCAAGTTCACGAGGGGAAAGCCATGACCGTGTCGTACCGCAGCCTGTTGCTCATCGGAGCGGCCGCCGCCGCGCTTGCGTCGCCCGCTTCGGCGCTGCCGCAGTCCAAGGCCCCGGCCGCCGCGGCTTCGAGCCGGATCGAGGTGCCGCCGCTGAACTTCACCGAGCGACGGCTGAAGAACGGTCTTCGGGTAATCGCGATGCGGGACACGACCACGCCCAACGTGATGGCGTCGGTCTGGTACGAGGTGGGATCGAAGCACGACCCGGAGGGCCGCTCCGGCTTCGCGCACCTGTTCGAGCACATCCTTTCGCGCAAGACGCGCAACATGCCC
>NZ_DASVUE010000421.1:0-2735 GCF_036387215.1 Allosphingosinicella sp.
GCCGCGACGATACATGCGGGAAGCCGCTGCCGACGACGGCGCTCAACGCGAACGGCTATGGCTCGGTCGGACAGAGTGTGCCGAACAAGGCTGCTGCAGTCGATTGCTTCTACGTCTACCCCACCGTCTCAAGGGATCCGATCGACAATAGCGACCTCTCACCCGGCACGGAGGAGCATGCGGCCGCCGCGGTCCAGTTCGCCCGCTTCGGAAGCGTCTGCCGTACCTTCGCGCCCTTGTACCGGCAGGCGACGCTCGCTGCCCTCATGCGGCAGGCGATGGGGACCGCCACCAACACGGTTCAGACGATGGACCTCGCCTATCGGGACGTGCTTGCCGCCTGGCGCCACTATCTGCAGCACCGCAACCAGGGCCGCCCCTTCGTCCTGATCGGCCACTCGCAGGGAACGATCCACTTGACCCGGCTGCTCGCGCAGGAGATCGAAGGGACGCCCGCGGCCAGGCGGATGCTGTCGGCGCTGCTGATCGGCTTCAACGTGGAAGTGCCGGAAGGGAAGCTGGACGGAGGAACCTTCAAGCAGACGCCGCTCTGCACGAAGGTTGGCCAGACCGGCTGCGTCGTCTCCTACGTCTCGTTCCGGGCGGGCAGCCCGCCTCCGGCCGGCGCGCTTTTCGGGCGCGCCACGAAGCCGGGAATGACCGTCGCCTGCACCAATCCGGCTCGGCTGAAGAAGAGTCCCGCGCGGCTGGACAGCTATTGGTATGCGGGTCCTGCGGGGCAGGGAACGCCGAGCTCCATCAAATGGTCTGCGGGCGGCGCGCCGCCGACGGCCTTTCTCCGCACCGACGGCCTTGTCTCGGGAACCTGCGTAAACAATGGGCAGCTGGGCTATCTGGCAGTGACGGTGAATGCCGACCCGAAGGATCAGCGCACCGACGAGATACCGGGCGACGTGGTTCTCGCCGGCGCCGTGCAGCCCGGCTGGGGCTTGCACACCGTTGACATGAGCCTCGCTCAGGGAGACCTCATCGCCCTTGTGGAGGCGCAGGCAGGGGCTCTCCGTCGGCGGCGCTGAGACTGCGTCGAACGAACGCATTTTTGAGTCGGCTCGGCCCGTTCCAGCCTTTCGCTCGGAATCTCCGCTCGTTAGAGCCATTGGTTAATGGGCGGGGAAATCGACAGGCCGTATTCGGGCGCGTTCGTGGGCAAGACCCACCGCTTCGCGCTGCGCGTCTATTTCGAGGACACCGACACCGCCGGCATCGTCTATTATGCCAATTACCTGCGCTTCATGGAGCGGGCGCGATCGGACATGCTGCGCGCCGTCGGCATCGACCAGCGGACGGCGCTCGAGAGCGGCGAGGGCGTCTATGCGGTCGCCGAGGCCCACATCAAATATCGGGCGCCGGCGCGGCTGGACGACGAGCTGGTGATCGTCAGCCGAGTCCTCGAAGTGCGGGCGGCGAGCTGCGTCATTCATCAGCGAGTCATGCGCGGGGATGAAATCCTGACCGACGCCAGAGTGACGGCGGCATTCCTGACGCGGGAGGGCCGGCCGAAGCGCCAGCCGCGCGGGTGGGTGGAAATATTCGAACGGCTGAAAGGGGATTAGAGCAAGTGGCTAATGTTGGAGCGGCGGCAGCGAGTGAAGCGATGTCGCCGGTCGCCTTGTTCATGCAGGCCGACATCGTCGTCAAATCGGTGATGATCGGCCTCATCCTCGCAAGCATCTGGACCTGGGCGATCATCATCAGCCACGCCTGGCGCATCCGCCGCATCAACCGCGAGGATGCGCGCTTCGAGCAGGAATTCGCCCGCGCCGACGACATGGACGATTTCTACTCTCTGCGCGGCAAGGAGGATCTGCCGAGTGCCAAGGTGTTCGCGGCCGGGATCGGCGAATGGCGCCGCTCCACTGCGGGCAAGGTCGTCGACAAGGAAGGCGCGCGATCGAGGCTCGCGACGGCGATGCATTCGGCAGTCGCGGCCGAGACCGATCGGCTGGCCGAGCGCCTTAACATCCTGGCGACGATCGGCTCGGTGGCTCCCTTCGTCGGCCTGTTCGGCACCGTCTGGGGCATCATGCGCAGCTTCAGTGACATTGCCGGGGCAAACAACACGAGCCTCGCCGTCGTCGCCCCCGGCATCGCCGAGGCCTTGTTCGCGACCGCGATCGGCCTCTTCGCGGCCATTCCGGCGGTGATCGCCTACAATCGCATGAGCTTCGGCATCAACCGGATCGAGGCGCGCCTCTCCCGCTTTGCCGACGGCTTCCACGGAGCGTTGAGCCGCGAGCTGGAGCGGGAGGGATGAGGGTGACGCCAAACCTTCTCCCCTCCCTGGAAGGGAGGGGCCGGGGGTGGGTGCGAGCGAAGCGAGCCTCGTGCCTTGCCACCCACAGCGGCGCAGCCGGCATCGAGCCGGCCACAACGCTCAACCCACCCCCCGCCCCTCCCTTGCAGGGAGGGGAGCTCTGATGGCGATGGGACCGATCCTCGGCTCCAACCGCCGCGGGCGGCGGACGCCTATGGCGGAGATCAACGTCACTCCGATGGTGGACGTGATGCTGGTGCTTCTGATCATCTTCATGGTGACGGCGCCGCTGC
The DNA here is from genome assembly GCF_036387215.1 of Allosphingosinicella sp. GTDB lineage: Bacteria > Pseudomonadota > Alphaproteobacteria > Sphingomonadales > Sphingomonadaceae > Allosphingosinicella. Next base: position 2,569 of record NZ_DASVUE010000421.1, read on the forward strand.
TCGTCGCCGGCGTGCCGGTGGACCTTCCGGACAGCAAGGCTGGTGCGCTCGACCAGGAGGTGAAGCCCGTTCAGATCTCGCTCGATCCGAGCGGCGCCATCTTCGTCGACGACGAGCCCGTGACCGAGCAGATGCTTCCGGTCCGGCTGGGCGAGATTGCTGGCGCG
>NZ_DASVUE010000422.1:0-17797 GCF_036387215.1 Allosphingosinicella sp.
CACTGCGGGCAGGTTGATGAAGCCGCCCTCGACGCCGCCAAGCGCCAGCGGCGCCCCGGACAGCCAAGTCGGTAATTTGACTCCTAGAAACTCGTTCAGGATCGTGCCTGTGAAGAAGCCCGACCAGCCGACGGAAACGGCGCTCGCCGCCACGGCATATTCGAGCACCAGCGCCCATCCCACTGTCCAGGCTAGAAACTCGCCCATTGTCGCATAGGAATAGGTGTAGGCTGAGCCCGCGACTGGGATCATCGCGGCGATCTCGGCGTAGCAAAGCGCCGCAACGATGCAGATCGCGCCTGCGATCGCGAAAGCGAGCATGAGGCCCGGACCTGCCTTTTGCGCGCCCGCTGCCGTCAATACGAAGATGCCTGTGCCGATGACGCAGCCGATCCCGAACAAGGTCAGCTGAAACCACCCGAGCGAGCGGTGCAGCGACTTCTTTTCGGCGGTTGCAAGGATAGCGTCGAGAGGCTTTACGCGCCCGAAAATCATATCCGTCCCCTTGGTACGCGGCTCGGACCGCATCTGGTTGTTTATGTCTGGGAAGCCTAGCTCCTAATAACTCCCGCGCAACAGATTAGTGGCGGTCCCGCCTTCAGCGGGAGAGCATCGGTCCAAGGCCGCGCCCCCCGAAGATGTGGACGTGGAGGTGCGGGACCTCCTGGCCGCCGTCTCGGCCGACATTGGCAAGCAGCCGATAGCCGGGCTCCACCAGCCCCTGCTCACGCGCCACAAGCCCGCAGGCGCGGACGAAGCCGGCTATCTCCTCTGCGGAGCCGCGCGTCGAGAAATCGTCCCAGGAGACGTAGGCGCCCTTCGGAATGACGAGGATGTGCGTCGGCGCCTGCGGGTTGATGTCGCGGAAAGCGAGGGCATGCTCGTCCTCATGGACCATCTGGCACGGTATCTCGCCGCGCAGGATCCGGGCGAAGATGTTGCTGTCGTCATAAGGTTTGGTAGCGTCGATCGGCATGGGGTCCTCCGTCGCCCCCGCGTTAGCCGCCCACTCAGGTTAGGCGCAACGCGCTTGACCGAACGCGGGGCCGCGCTACCAGATGGAGGCGATGAGCGACGATGCGCCCGACAGCCTGATTCCATATGACGAGATCGTGCAGGAGGCCCTGCGCGCGGTCGTCGGTCGGGTGCTGGGCGAGGTCGAGACCACCGGGCGCCTTCCGGGCGAGCATCATTTCTACATCACCTTCAAGACCGGGGCGGCCGGCGTAGACATCCCGAGGCACCTTACCGAACGCTTCCCGGATGAGATGACCATCGTCATCCAGAACCGCTTTTGGGACCTCAAGGTGGGCGAGGACGGCTTCGAAGTGGGGCTGAGCTTCAACCAGGCGCCCGCGCGGCTCGTCATCCCCTTCTCGGCCATCACCGGCTTCGTCGATCCCGCGGTGAACTTTGCGCTCCAGTTCCAGGCGCAGGCGGACGAGGCCGGGCCGCAGGAGCATGACCGGGCGGAGAACGACCATCCCCTGGCGGAGCCGGTCGAGGACGGCTCGAACGTGGTTTCGGTGGATTTCAGCCGCAAGAAGTGACCGCCCGAAGGCGGTCAGCCTGACCTTGTTTCAGGGCTGAGCTTTCCCTAGTCCGCAGCCTTCATCCAGATGCTGAAACGAGTTCAGCATGACGAGGTAATGGGCAACAGATGAATTCCACTCCCACCCGCACCGAAACCGACAGCTTCGGACCTATCGACGTTCCGGGCGATGCTTATTGGGCCGCCCAGACGCAGCGCTCGATCGACAATTTCCCGTTCGGCCCGCGCGAGCAGATGCCGGTCGAGATCGTCCACGCGCTCGGCTTTGTGAAGCAGGCGGCGGCACGTGTGAATGCGCGGATCGGCGGCCTGGACGCGAAGCTGGCAGAAGCGATCCAGCAGGCGGCGGGGGAGGTGGCTTCCGGCGGCCTCGACGACCAGTTTCCGCTCGTCATCTGGCAGACGGGCTCGGGGACGCAGTCCAACATGAACGCGAACGAGGTGATCGCGTCCCGCGCCAACGAGATCCTGACCGGCAAGCGCGGCGGCAAGAGCCCGGTTCATCCGAACGACCATGTCAACAAGGGCCAGTCCTCGAACGACAGCTTCCCGACGGCGATGCACGTGGCCGCTGCGATCGCGGTCAACCGGCGCCTGATCCCGGCGTTGCGCAAGATCCACGCGCGGCTCGCTGCGCTGGCGGAGGCGTGGGATCATATCGTGAAGATCGGCCGCACCCACTTGCAGGACGCGACGCCGCTGACGCTCGGCCAGGAATTCTCCGGCTACGCCGCGCAGATCGAAGACGGGATTGCCCGCGTCGAAGCGGTGCTCCCGCGCGTCCTTCGGCTGGCGCAGGGCGGAACCGCGGTCGGCACCGGTCTCAATGCTCCAAAGGGCTTTGGCGAAGCGTTCGCAGCCGAGATCGCCAACCTCACCCGCCTGCCGTTCGAGACCGCGCCCAACAAGTTCGCGGAGCTCGGAGCTCACGATACGCTTGTCGAGCTCTCTGGCGTCCTCAATGTGCTCGCCGTCTCCCTGACCAAAATTGCGAACGACATCCGCCTCCTCGGCTCCGGCCCGCGCTCAGGCCTCGCCGAGCTCCGCCTGCCCGAGAACGAGCCCGGCAGCTCGATCATGCCCGGCAAGGTCAATCCGACCCAGGCCGAGATGCTGACCATGGTCGCGGCACAGGTAATGGGAAACCACGTCGCCGTGACGGTCGGAGGACTCCAGGGCCATCTCGAGCTCAACGTGTTCAAGCCGCTGATCGGCGCCAACGTGCTTCGCTCCATCGACCTACTTTCGACCGGTATGGAGAGCTTCACCGAGCGCACGCTCGACGGCTTGGAAGCGAACGAGGGCCGCATCGCCGAGCTGATGGCGCAGTCGCTGATGCTGGTGACCGCCCTCGCTCCCGAGATCGGCTACGACAATGCGGCGAAGATTGCCAAAAACGCCCATGAGAAGGGGCTGACGCTGAAAGAATCTGGGCTTCAGCTGGGGCTGGTGGACGAGGCGACATTCGACCGGGTGGTGCGGCCGGAAACGATGCTCGGACGCTAGTAGACGCAGACCGAGAAGTCGCTGCCGGCCCAGCAGGCGCGGTCGCGCTTCGAGCGGCGGGCCTCGCCCCAGCGCGAGTTGATGCCCTCGCGCGTCAGTCCCCGCACCTCGGCGACGCCCGGCGAGACGATCCAGACGCCGATGCTCGTAACCCCGCCGGCAAAGGCGCGGCGACCGACCGGCTCGACGGAGAAGGAGCCTTTCTCTTCCGGCACGAACCGGCACGGGCCCCGATAGGCGGGGGCGCCCGCACTCTTGATGGAACAGGTGGCGGTGCGCGGCTTCGCTTCAGCGGGCGCTGCGACGAAGATCAGCGGAACGGCGGCGGCCGCCGCAGCGAGGAGGAGGCTCTTCATGTCCTCAGCCTAACATGTCCGAGCGGAGAGGGAAGAGCTAACGGAAGCGGTAATTGAGCCGCATGCCGATATTGTCGATACCTGGATTTTGGTCGCTGAACAGGGTGGCGTGGCTGAGATGCACCCAGCTCGCCTCGACCGAGATGCGGTCGGTGAGCTGCGCGCCGATGCCGATTTCGGGCTCGAACAGCACCCGGGAGCCGAAATAGATGCGCTCGCGTCCCGGCTGGAACCGGCCGGGGCCGTTGTGGACGGCAAGCCCGACACCCGGCCGGACGTAGACGCTGCGGCCGATCTTCCAGCTGATCCCGGCTGCCGCGAAGTGAGTGTCGCCGGCACTGTTCAGCGAGGCGAAGACGTGGGGCGAAGGCGCGCCGATCGCCCGTAGCGCCCGGACGCGCTCGCCGCGCCAGCCGATCTGGAGATCGATGCCGTCCTCGAAGCCGCTCCGAGTGATCCCTGTCTTTACGTCGTGCGAATAGACGCCGCCGAAGATTTCCTGGGCCTGCAGGGGTGAGGCGGCCGAAGCGAGCACCAAGATGCCGGCGAGGAACGGGTGCGTTTTCAATGCTGACCCTTACGAAAACAGGAAGGCTGCCTATATTCGGAGCGGAACCCGCCCCTGTGGCTGAAGTTCCGTTCGGGAACCGCAACGACACCCTGCCGTTCCACCTCAGCAACTTCATACGCCCGTTCGGGCACAAGAGATTTCATGCTGTACGATTTTCCGCCTGCGGACGCGTCCGTCGGCGACAGCCTGGTGACCCCTCGCGGCCCTGCGCGATGGGGTGCCGATTCGGAATATGGGCGGCTCACCGACGTCATGCTCGCCGCGCCCCGCCACCTTGAGCTGGTGCCGTGCAATGCCGTCTCGATCGAGAATCACAGGAACGGGATCGTCTGCTCCCCCGATCTGGCGGCGGAGCAGCACAGGAAGCTGGTGGCCGCTCTCGAGGCGGAAGGGGTGCGCTGTCACCTGGTTCCGCCGGTGGAAGGCCTTGCCGACCTCTCCTTCACCCGCGATTCGACGATGATCTCGCCCTGGGGGCTGATCGCGCTCAGCCCAGCCGTCGAGCACCGGCTCGCGGAAGTGGCGCACATTCGGGAAGCAGTGGCAGGTTGGGACGTGCCGCTCGTTGGAGGCGTTGAGGAAGGCCGCGTCGAGGGCGGCGACGTCTGCCTGCGCCGCCCCGGGCTGGTCGCCATCGGCTATTCCGGCGAGCGCACCGACGAGACGGGCGCGCTCTCACTGGCACGGACGTTCGAGGAGCGCGGCTGGCGCTCGATCCTCACCCGCTTCGACAAGCGGTTCCTTCACCTCGACACGATCTTCACGCTCGCCGGCCCGAATCTCGCAATCGCCTGCACCGATGCGCTGGATGAACTGTTCCTGCTCGAGATGCAGGAGCTCGGCATCGAGATTATCGATGTGACGGTGGCGGAGGTGCAGAAGCTCAGCGCCAACCTACTCAGCCTCGGCGATCGCCGTGTGATGTCGCCGGCGGAGAACCACCGGGTGAACGCGCTGCTCGAGCGGCGCGGCTACAAGGTGGTGCGCGTCGCGATCGACCAGTTCACCCGCTGCGGCGGCGGCGTGCATTGCCTCACGATGCCGCTGGCACGACTGCCCGGTTAAGCGCGCGAACTTACTGATCCACGCTAGGCACGAAGCCGGTATCCGGAACCTCGCCAGCCCGCGCCTCGTTCCCGCTCCATTCGAAATGAGGAGAGACGGGATGCGTAGTCTGATGATCGCGGCTGCCGCGTCGGCATTGATGCTCGGCGGCTGCAACACGATGGGAGCTGACGGCTCGGCCGGCGCTTCCGCGTCAGCCTCCGGAATGGGAGCGATGCCGGCGGACATGACGCCCAGCAGGGCGGCCGCCTACGTCGAGATCGCCGCTTCCAGCGACATGTACGAGATCCAGTCTTCGCAGCTGGCTCTGTCGCAGGCGCAGAATGCCGCCATCCGCAGCTTTGCGCAGATGATGGTAACCGACCATACGAACACGACCCAGCAGCTTTCCGCGGCCGCAAGCGCTTCGGGCGTCAGCGTGCCGGGTGCGATGCTGCCGATGCACGCGCAGTTGGTAGCGAGGCTGCAGGCCCGCTCGGGCGCCGACTTCGACCGCGAATATGCGCGCCAGCAACTCCTCGCCCACCAGCAGGCGCTGGCGCTTCACACCAATTTCGCGGCCCGCGGCGACGCCCCGGCGCTCCGCGCTGTCGCCGGGACTGCCGTTCCGGTCGTCACGCAGCATCTGAACATGGTGCGCCAATGGCCGCGGTAAGCGAGGAGGCTCAAGGTTCGAACCCGGGAGACGAGGCGGCGCCCGGCACTCCGGGCACGGGCGAGAACCTCTGCCGGCACTGCAACGGCACCGGCCAGCATGACGGGCAGCCCTGCCCCGAATGCGGCGGCACCGGCAAGGTGATCGAAGGCATCGGCGGCGCCTGACGGCGTCGCCGCTTCTTCAGGCGCCGCTCTGCCAGGCTCGGATCGCGTCCACCGGCGCAACGAGCATCAGGACGTTGAGCGTCAGATTGTCCCGGATCGTCCAGAGCGTGAGCAGCTCGAACGAGACCGCGACGGCGATCGTCAGCCATAAGGGCGCCCGGCGGGCGAACAGGAAGCCGAGCGTCATCCAGCCGATGTCGGCCATGCTGTTGATGACGCTGTCGCCGTTATAGCCCAATGCCATCGTCGCCTCGCGGTAGCGATCGATGATGTACTCGCTGTTCTCGAGCAGCTCCCAGCCCGCTTCGATCGCCACTGCGGCGAGCAGGCGGTCCCCCGCGGGATTGCCGCGGAGGAACAGCCACCCGAGCAGGTAGAACAGAAAGCCGTGGATGATGTGGCTCGGCGTGTACCAGTCGGAGAGATGCTGGCTGTTCTCCGCGCTCTGCACGGCGCCGGTCCAGAGCTTGACGGTCCCACAGGTGCAGATTGGCGGGCGCCCCATCCAAAGGAGGATGAGAGCCGCCGCAGCGGCGATCCCAAGCGCGATGAACCAGTAACGGCGCTGGATCAGCGGGACCGCAAGCGCCGACGAGCGCATCTAGAGCACCGGCGTCTTGTAGAAATGCCAGGCGAAGATGGCGAGCGGCCCCCGGTGCGGCCGCCACGGCTCTGCAAGCTCGCGCAGCTGCCGCTCGGAAGGCTTGTCGGCGAGATCGAGGATGCGCCCCATTGCGATCTGGACGGCGAGATCGCCGGCCGGCCAGATGTCTTGCCGCCCCTCGGCGAACAGCAGGTAGATTTCCGCGGACCAGCGGCCGATGCCCTTGATGCGCACGAGCTCGGCGATCGCCGCCTCGTCGTCCTCCGGCAGCTGCTCCAGGTTCAGCCGCCCGGAGCTCACTTCGTCCGCCAGGCTGCGCGCATAGCTGATCTTCTGCCGCGAGAGACCAGCGCCCCGGAGCGCCTCCTCGCTCGCCGCTGTAAGCGTCGCAGGATCGGCGACGGCTCCGAGCGCCGCCTCGAGCTTGCTCCAGATCGCTCGTGCCGAGGGGAGGCTCACCTGCTGCCCCACGATCGTCCGGAGCAAGGTCACATAGCCAGGGTCGTTGTAGCGGGGAGGGGGATAGCCCGCATGCGAGAGAGCCGCCCCAATCGCCGCATCGCCGCTTGCAAGCGCGTCGAGCGAGGATCGCAGGACCTCTTCGCTGATCCCCCCGGCGCGCAACGCGGCTAGGCCACCGTAGCCGCGTAGAGAGCGATGGCGGCGGCGTTCGAGACGTTGAGGCTTTCCACCCTGTCGCTGATCGGCAGGCGGGCGAGCGCGTCGCAGTGAAGCTCAGTATTGTGCCGCATGCCTTCGCCTTCGGCTCCGAGCACTAGCGCGACGCGCGGCGGGCCAAGCGCCTCGCCGAGCGCCATCTCGGCCTCGCCGGTAAGGCCGACGCGCCAGAAGCCGGCTTCCGCGATCTCGTCCAGCGCCCTGGAAAGGTTCACGACCCGCACCCACGGCACCGTCTCCAAGGCGCCGCTGGCAGCCTTGGCGAGCGCGCCCGATTCCGGCGGCGCGTGCCGGTCCTGAGTGACGATGCCGATAGCATCGAACGCGGCGGCGGAGCGGAGGATCGCGCCGACATTGTGCGGGTCGGTGACCTGATCGAGCACGAGCAACGGCCGCCGTTCGGAGGCCCCATCGAGAATGTCGGCCAGCCAGATATCGGGCAGCCGCTCCACCTCGGCGACGATGCCCTGATGCGGCGCGTCGCGCGGAACGAGGCGACCGAGATCGGCGGCATCCGCATATGTAACCGGTACGTCGCGGCCGAATTCGAACGACCCCGCCGCTTCGCGCGTCACCCAGATCTTGGCAACCGTACGCTCGGGGTTCTGCAGCGCGGCGGCAACCGCGTGGCGCCCCCAGAAGCGGGGGCGGTTCTCCGCCTTGCTCGCGGTACGGGCCTTGCGTCTCATGGCCGCTGCATGGCGGCACATTGCCCGTGGTGCAAGCGGCGCCGCGCTATGCTAGCGGGCCTCCGTGGCGACGCGTGGCTTACCGGGGCGGAACTCCGACCGGCTTTTCTTCAGCTTGATGGGTTTGGCCGTGGCGGCGACGGTCTTCGCCGGCTTTGCGCGCAGCTATTATCTGTCGCATTGGCTGACGCCGCCGGCGCGGACGCCCGAAATTACGCCGCTCCTCCACATCCACGCGATCGTCTTCACGCTCTGGATCCTGCTGCAGGTGGTGCAGCCGGCACTGATCGCAGGTGGGCGTGTGGGGATTCACCGGAAGCTCGGCTGGTTCGGTGCGGCACTGGCGGTAATGGTGTGGCTGCTCGGCAATTCCGCTTCGATCGAGGCGATGAAGGTCGGCTACAAGGGCCTCGGCGACCCCTATGCCTTCTACGCGATCACCTTCTTCTCGATGCAGGCGTTCGCGATCGTCGTGGCGCTGGGCATCCTGAGGCGCGGAGACGGCGATGCCCACAAGCGCCTGATGCTGCTCTCGAGCGCGGCGATCCTGGAGGCGGCGGTGGGCCGGCTGCCGCTGCAGATGGTGGTCGATACCGCGCCGCTCTCATTCTACCTCGGCGCAGACCTCATCATCCTCGCCGGCATCCTCTACGACTGGCGAACCCGCGGACGGATGCACGGCGTGTGGATCTGGGGCGGCGGAGCGCTCGTCGCCAGCCAGATCATCCGCGTCGCGGTCATGAACACGGGGCCATGGCTCGCCTTCGCGCATGCCATGGCCCGGCTCACCTAGTCCTTCGGATATTCGAAGGGATCGGTCGGCCGGGGCTGCGTCGGCACCGGCATGCGCGGCAGCGGCTCCTTGCGGTTGGCGGCGTTCAGCAGGAAGGTGGCAAGGATCACCGAGGCCTGACGCATGTCCTCCGCCTTCAGATGATCGTAGCTGTCGATGTTGCTGTGGTGGATCCGGCTCTCGTAATCGAGCGGGTCCTGGATGAATTGATAGCCCGGCAGCCCCACCGCCTGCATGAAGACGTGATCGGTGCCTCCGGTGCGCTGCGACGAGACCGTCGATGCGCCCATGCTTCCGAAGGGGCTAAGCCATTCGCGGAAGATCGATACGGCGGCGACATTGCCCTCGGCATAGATGCCGCGGATCTTGCCCGAGCCGTTGTCGATATTGAAATAAGCGGCAAGCTCGCGATGGCCGGGCTGGAGCGTGATCGGCCAGCGGTTTCGCCAGGTGTAATAGGGATTGATCCGTCGCTGCGCCGGATCGGTGACGGGGGCGCGGGTGGCGAAGTGCCGCTCGACATAGGCCATTGAGCCGAGCAGCGCCTGCTCCTCGCCGCTCCAGAGCGCGAAGCGAATGGTCCGCTTCGGCCTCACGCCGAGACGGGAGAGGATCCGCGCCGCCTCCATCACGACTGCGCTTCCGGCGGCGTTGTCGGCCGCGCCGTCGCCCGCGACCCAGCTGTCGAGATGGGCACCGGCCATGACATAGCCGGCCTTGGGATCGGTGCCGGGAATGTCGGCGATGATGTTGTAGGCGTTGACGTCCTCGTCGTGGAAGCGGACGTCGCTCAGCAGCTCCAGCGTCGGCGGAGTCTCCGTCTTCGCGAGGCGGGCGAGGCGGCGATAATCCTCGGCCACCATCTCGACCCCCGGCAGCGCGGGCGTCCGGCCGACCTCATAGGCATAGCCCTCGCCGTGGAGCAGTCCGCCATCGCGATAGGATTTGCTGACCCACGCCACCGCACCCTCGGCCTTGAGGAAAGCGTCGCGCTTCTCGTCGAAATCGGCCGATTTCAGCATCTTCTCGATCGCGACCGGCGAGTAGGTAGGCTGGCGATATTCGTCGAGCTTGCCGAGTTCCTCACCCGACAGCCGCTCGAACGGCGCCTCCTTGGGCTCGGAGCCGGTGTCGGGCTGGCTCACCAGCACGATCTTCCCTGCGAGCTTGCCGCGCCACTTGGCGAAATCCTCCTCCTCCTTGAGGGGGGCGATGACGATCTGTGCAGTGACGGTGCCGTTGGTCGGCGGCGTCCAGGCGACGGGGATGATGCCGAGCTCGACCATGCGCGGGCTCGTCATTCGAGCGCTGGCGCGATTGATCGACCAGCCGCGGCCGAACGGATACCCCTCGGCATGGACGTTGCTGAGGCCCCACTGGCGGTAGCGCTGCTGGGTCCAGGCTTCCGCCTGCCGCATCTGCGGCGAGTTGGTCATCCGCCCGCCGATCCGGTCGGTGAGGTGGTGCGCGGTCTCCATCACCTCGCTGCGGTTGAAGCCTTCGTCGATGATGCGGTTGATCTGGCCGGGGCCTGCATCCTGCGCGGAGGCGGGAGCGACGAGAGCGGCGGCGGCGAAGAGGGCGAGTGGCAGGCGCATGCGGGTGTCTCCTGTCATTCGTCGTCGGTGGGATAGGCGAAGGGGTCGCTCGGCCGCGGCTTCGAGGGCAGCGGCATGCGCGGCAGCGGCTCGGCGCTGTTGGCGGCGCTCAGCAGCACGCTTGCGAGGATCACCGCCGCCTGGCGCATGTCCTCGGCTTTGAGGTGATCGTAGGTGTCGACGTTCGTGTGGTGGATGCGGCTGTCGTAATCGAGCGGATCCTGGATGAACTGGTAGCCGGGGATGCCGACGCTCTGCAGGAAGACGTGGTCGGTGCCGGTGGTCGGGCTCGCAACCACCTTCGACGCGCCCATGCTTCCGAACGGAGCCAACCATTCCTGCAGCACGGGAACCGCGGCCACATTGCCCTCGGCATGGATGCCGCGGATCTTGCCCGAACCGTTGTCGATGTTGAAATAGGCGACGAGATCGCGGTGGCCGGGTCTCGGAGTGATCGGATAGCGGTTCGCCCAGCCGAAATTCATCGGCAGCTTCGCCTTCTCAGGATCGGTGTCGAGCGGGCGCGAGGCGATGTGGCGGTCGATATATGCGAGCGACCCGAGCAGGCCCTGCTCCTCGGCGTTCCAGAGCGCGAAGCGGATCGTCCGCTTCGGCTTTACCCGGAGCGAGGACAGGATCCGCGCCGCCTCCATGATCACCGCGCTTCCGGCGGCGTTGTCGGCAGCTCCGTCGCCCGCCACCCAGCTGTCGAGATGCGCTCCGGCCATCACGTAGCCGGCCTTGGGATCGCTGCCCTGGATGTCGCCGATGACGTTGTAGGCGTTCGAATCCTCGTCGTGGAAGCGGACGTTGCTGGTGAGCTCCAGCACCGGCTGCGCGTCGGTCTTCGCGAGGCGGGCGAGGCGGCGGTAATCCTCGGCGGCCAGCTCCATCGCGGGGAGCGCGGGCGTCTCGTCGGCATGGTGGGTGTAGCCGGTGCCGTGCAGGAGACTGCCGTCCCGCGCCGAGATTCTGACCCAGGCGAGCGCGCCTTCCGACTTCAGGAACGCGTCGAGCGCGAGCGGGAATTTGCGGCGCTTCAGGCGCTGGTCGGGCCTTCCTTCCTCGTGCACCGGCTGCCGATACTGATCGAGTTCGGAAATTTCCTTGTCCGACAGGCGCTGGAAGGGCGCCTCCTTGGGCTCCGAGCCGGTGCCGGGCTGGCTGACGAGCACGATCTTGCCGGCAAGCTTGCCGCGCCATTTGTCGAAATGCTTCTCCTCGGTCATCGGAGCGACCACGATCGGTGCGCGGACCGTGCCGCTGGTGGCCGGGGTCCAGGCGATCGGGATGGCCCTCAGCTCCACGACCCGCGGGCTCGTCATCCGCGCGCTCGAGCTCACGATCGACCAGCCGCGGCCGAACTCGAACGGCTCGGCGTGAACGTTGGTGAGGCCCCAGTCGCGGAAGCGCTGCTGAGTCCAGGCTTCGGCCGCCCGCATCTGCGGCGAGTTGGTGAGCCTGCCGCCGATCCTGTCGGTGAGGTGCGCGGCGGTCTCCATCACCTGGCTTCGGTTGAAGCCTTCGTCAATGATCAGGTTAGTCTGGCCGCGGGCGCCGTCCTGGGCGGCCGCGGGCGAGACGACGAGCACGGCAAGAGCCGCGGCGGTGAGCAGACGCATAAGGTGAAGACCCTCCCTTTGGGGAAGGCTTAGGAGTGCCGTCCGGGCGGTGCAAGCGGCGAGAGGATGGAGCGGGTAGCGGGGATCGAACCCGCATCACAAGCTTGGAAGGCTAGTGCTCTACCATTGAGCTATACCCGCTCGTTCCTCCGGGAGCCCGTGGTGGACAGGGCTGGATTCGAACCAGCGTACGGGAAACCCGGGCAGATTTACAGTCTGCTGCCTTTAACCACTCGGCCACCTGTCCATCGAAGCTTATGGGCCCCGGATTGGAAGGCGGCTCCATGACGGAAGGCCTTGCGGCTGTCAACGCGCTGGAATCGCCACAAAGGCTCACTTTTCGCGGAGCCAGCCCATGAGGTCGTGGAAGGGGATTACCTGGTTGAAGGAGATGCCGCACAGGCCGTCATGGTACCAGCGGACGACGCCGTGGACGGGGCGAAACTTGTCGAGCGTCAGCACGATCTCGTCGCCTTCCTTGAAGGGCTGGTCGGTCTCGATCTTGACTCCGCCCTGCGAAATGTCGCGGGTGCTGACGCCGTAGGTCGCAGCGCCGAGGCGAAGCGTCGCGAGCCGGTCGACCTCGACCCGCGGCAGGCGCGGGCGCCAGCCGTTTTCGAGGACGGACTGGGTGGCGAGCAGCTCCTCGACGTCTACGATCTCGTTGAAGGAAATGCCGACATTCGAGCCTTCGACCCAGGCGACGGTGCCGGAGATGCGCTGGTTGGTCTTGAGTTCCACCGACAGCTGCCGGCCGAGCGGCAGGCAGGAATAGACATGGGCCATCAGGCCGCCCGCCGAGATGTTGCGGATAAGGCAAAGCTCGCGGCGGCCGTCGACGATCAGGGTGCCGACGCGCAGGATCGTCATGAAGCGCGATTGCCTGCGCCTGTCGGGCTGCGGCGCCGCGCTTGAAAAGGAGAAGGTTGTCTCCTCCACAGCATTCATAAGCATTCGTCCTCCACCCCGGCCCCGATGCGCTCGCCCCACACGTCGCTGCCGCCCCGCTCTGAATAGGCAACAGAGGTTTAAGAAGGCCTTACGGGGCGAAACGGCGACTACGGCAGCGCTCCCTTGGGGCGGCCGGAGCCGAGCTTTCACGGCTTGCTTACGCTTTTTCGTTATCGCGGCCGCCGATGAATGCGGAAACAAGGATAGAGGTAGGCCTGCGCCAAGATTCGCGCCCGCAATCGGCGGTGAGTTCCGGCGTCGGCTTCGTCGGCATTGCCGGCCTGCTCGCCTGGGCAGCGGTTGCGCGCAGCTTCGGAATGGAGGGGCCGTTCGCGGCGCTGACCGCACTCGTCGCCTGTGGGCTTCCCATGATCCTCTGGTCGCTGATCGTGGACAAGGTGCATCTCAGCCCCTCGACCGGCATCGACTGGGCGACACCGCCGCGTCCGCTGAAGGAGACGCTGGACATCAGCATCGCGAAGATCGCCGGCCTCTGGGCGACCTGGGCGGCGATCGGCTGCTTCTACTGCATCGGCCGCTGGTATTGGGACGGCGCCTATCTTTTCTCCATGTACGTGCTCGGCATCGCCTCCATTCCGATGCTGGTCCTGTCCGTCCCTTATGTGCTCTGGCTAGACCGGCGCCTCAGGGAGCCGCGCGACGGGGCCTGGCATTTCGGGCAGCTGATCGCCGGCCGCTCCGACCGGGCCGATCCGAAGATCCTGCAGGAGCATTTTCGGAGCTGGGCGGTGAAGGGCTTCTTCCTCGCTTTCATGATCTCGATCGTGCCGGGCAACTGGACCGAGGCGATCCGCCCGCAGGTGGAGGAGTTCGCGGCCGATCCCGTCGCGCTCGCGCGCTGGCTGATCGCCCTGATGTTCGTGGTCGACGTCTGCTTCGCCACCGTTGGCTACGCGCTGACGCTGAAGCCGCTGGACGCCCATATCCGCTCCGCCAACCCCTATGCCGCCGGCTGGACCGCGGCCCTCATCTGCTACCCGCCCTTCATTCTCATGAGCCCCGGCGGGCCGCTGGATTATCACCCCGGCACCGGCGAATGGACGAAGTGGCTGGAAGGCTACCCGCTCGCGCTCGGCGTGACGGGAGCCGTGCTCGTGCTCCTCACCGGCATCTACGCGTGGGCGACGGTTGCGTTCGGGATCCGCTTCTCGAACCTCACGCATCGCGGCATCCTTACCCACGGCCCCTATGCCTGGTCGAAGCACCCGGCCTACCTCTCGAAGAACCTGTTCTGGTGGATCGCCTCGACGCCGTTCCTCGCCACCACCGGCAACCCGGTCGACATGGTCCGCAACACGGCGCTGCTCGCGATCGTCAGCGGCGTCTATTACTGGCGCGCACGGACCGAGGAGCGGCACCTCGGGGCCGATCCCGTCTATCGGGACTATGCCGAGTGGATCGAGCGCAATGGCCCGATCCCGCGCCTCCTCCGCCGCCTGAGGCCCCGCCCGGAGCCGCTCCCCGCCGAGTGACGCCTTTCGATTGGCTGACAGGGACGTTCTCGGTCGGTTCAGTCCGCTTGCCGCATAGGGGCCTCATTGGCCGCCATGGCGGCAAAGCTTCGAAAGGACATTGTATGCGTAAGTTGATCATGCTGGGCCTGATGGCCGCAGTCGCCGCACCGTCGGTTGCGACGGCACAGTCGCGCGCCGAGATCCGTCACGACAGCCGGGAGCTCCGCCAGGAGCGCCAGGAGCTTCGCGACGCGCGCCGCTACGGCGACCGCCGCGACATCCGCGAAGAGCGCCGCGACGTGCGCGAGGCTCGCCGCGAGCTCCGGGAAGACCGCCGCGATCGCCGCGCCTATGTGGCTCCCTATCGCGGCTGGAGCTACCGCCCGGTGGCGCCGGGCTACCAGCTCCGGTCCGGTTTCTATGCCCCGGGCTACGTCATCAGCAATCCTGGCTATTACCGGCTTCGTCCCGCGGTCGGGAACCAGCGCTGGATCCGGTACGGCGACGATCTCCTGCTCGTGAACGTGCGCACCGGCCGCGTTTTGCAGGTGCTTCGCGGCCGCTACTGGTAATCTGACGAAGGGGCCGGCGCCGCCAGCGCCGGCCCCCCATTTCATTCAGCGCCTTGGCATCGGCGAGGCTTCGATCCGCTTCAGGAAGCGGGTGAGGCCTGCGAAATAGGTCTGCTGATCGTCGTACATGGCCATGTGGCTGCCCCTCGGGCAGAGCAGGAATTCCCCGCGCGGCAAGCGGCCGGCCATCATGCGCATGTGCGCCGGGTCCATGGTGTCGTGGCTAGCGCCGATCACGAGCGTCGGTACGGCGATGCGCGGAAGGTCCGCCACCCGGTCCCACCGCTCCAGCCGCCCGCTCGCGCCAAGTTCGCTGGGGCCCTGCATCAGCGAATAGACGTGCGTGTTGAGGTGCGCGAAGGAGCGGTTCACCGGCTCAGGCCACCGCTCGGCGGGCATCCTCAATATGTGCTGCTCGTAATGCATGGGCATCAGGAGCTCCATGTAGCGGGGCTCGGCGGTGCGGCCGCTCGCCTCGATCGCCTTCACCTCCGCAAGCTTCTTCTGGTCCATCCGCGGCATGAGCACGCGCTGGGCGTAGTCGTTATAGGCCGGGATGGACGCCATCATGTTGGAGATGACGAGGCATTTCAGGTTGCGCTGATATTTGAGCACATATTCGATGGCGAGGATGCCGCCCCAGCTGTGGCCGAGGAGGCAAAAATTGTTCCGATCGAGCTTCAGCGCCTTTCGGACCTGCTCCACCTCCTCGACGAAGCGCGGGATGGTCCAGAGATCGTCGTCCTTCGGCTGGTCGCTTCGGTGCGAGCCAAGCTGGTCGTAATAATAATATTCGACGCCGGCCCCCGGCATGAAGCTGTCGAAGGCTTCGAAATATTCGTGGGTGGCGGCGGGGCCGCCGTGGAGGAGGAGAAGCTTCAGCTTGGGGTTGTTGCCGACCCGTTTGGTCCAGACCCGGAACTTGCCCTTCGGCGTTGCGATGTCGACCATCCTCGCCCCGCCGGAGAGCACGTCGTCCCGCCCGCGATTGTCGAAATAGCTCGCGGGACGAGCGCCCTGCGCCGAGGCGGGTGCGGCGGCGAGCGATGGAAGAAGCAACGCGGCAATCCACAGCAAGAGACGCTTCATGATGGTCCTCCCGTTTTGCGCGACGATATGGTTGCCGCCCGGTGGAGTCGAGTTGGCGGTGAGGAGGAGGTCGGCTAGCATTGCAGCGTGGACGAGATCCTCACGCCTCGCCTTCGGCTTCGGCGCGCCCGGATGGACGATCTGGAGGCGATGCACTCGGTGCTGAGCGATTCCCGCGCTACCCGCTATTGGTCCACCCCGCCGCATCCGGACCTGGAGACGACGCGCCTGTGGCTGGAATCGATGCTCGCCTCGCCGGCTGAGCTTAGCGAGGATTTCGTGGTGGACCTTCAGGGGCGGGTGATCGGCAAGGCGGGATTCTATCGCCTGCCTGAGATCGGCTACATCCTCCACCCCGACCATTGGGGCCGGGGGCTCGCCTACGAGGCTTTGAGCGCCATAATCGAGCGGACGTTCTCGCGGTTCGAAATCCCCGCCCTGACCGCCGATTGCGATCCGAGGAACACGGCATCGCACCGGCTGCTTGAGAAGCTCGGCTTCCGCGAGGTGCGCCGCGAGAAGAACACCTGGTTCATCGCGGGCGAATGGTGCGACAGCATCTATCTCGAGCTGCGGCGGCCGGAGGGCTAGAAGCTTTCTTCCTGATAGATCCGCCCGACGTCGCCCTGCCATTCGCCGCGGAAGCGTTCGAGCAGCCGCTCGGCGGGGGTCACGCCGCTTGCGACGATCTCGCGGAGGGGATCGAGGAACCCGGTCTCGTTGTCGCCAGCCGCGTTTAGGCGGGCGCGGGCGTTGAGGCCGGCTTCGGCGATCGCGAGCACGCGCTCGCCCAGGTCGCGGAGGGGCTCCCCGGCCGGAGTGCGCGCCTTTAGGCCGAGCTTCGGCACCTCGTCGCGGAGGCGCTGGCGCTCCTCGAGGCTCCAATGCTTGACCTCGTCCCAAGCGGCATCGAGTGCGTTCTGATCGTAGAGCAGGCCGACCCAGAGCGCGGGAAGAGCGCAGATGCGGCTCCACGGGCCGCCGTCTGCGCCGCGCATTTCGAGGAAGCTCTTGAGGCGCACTTCGGGAAAGGCGGTTGAAAGGTGATCCACCCAGTCCGAGAGACGCGGCTTCTCGCCCGGCAGCGCCGATAATTCGCCGCGCATGAAGTCGCGGAAGGAGAGTCCGGCAGCGTCGATATATCTCCCCTCGCGGTAGACGAAGTACATCGGCACATCGAGCGCATAATCGAGATAGCGCTCGTAGCCGAACCCGTCCTCGAACACGAAGGGCAGCATGCCGGTCCGCGCGGGATCGGTGTCCGACCAGATATGGCTCCGGTAGGAAAGGAAGCCGTTCGGCTTGCCTTCGGTGAAGGGTGAATTGGCGAAGAGCGCGGTAGCGAGGGGCTGGAGGGCAAGGCCGACGCGGAATTTCTGCGCCATGTCGGCTTCGGAGCTGTAGTCCAGGTTCACCTGGATCGTGCAGGTGCGAAGCATCATGTCGAGGCCGAGCGTGCCCACGCGCGGCATGTGGCGGAGCATGATCGCGTAGCGGCCCTTAGGCATGATGGGCAGGTCCGCTCGCGCCTTGTCCGGCCACATTCCGAGGCCGAGGAAGCCGAGGCCGAGCCTTTCGCCCACCGCCTTCACCTGCCTGAGATGCCGGCCGGCCTCGGCGCAGGTCTGGTGGAGATGGTCGAGCGGCGCACCGGACAACTCGAACTGGCCGGCCGGCTCGAGGCTGACGTTGCCGTCGGGGCCGGCGAGCGCGATGACGTTGCCGCCCTCCTCGACGGGCGTCCAGCCGAACTCCGTCATCGCCATCAGGAGATCGCGGATGCCGCCGGGCTCGTCATAGCCGGGCGCGCGTTGATCGTCCCGGCGGTAGACGAACTTCTCATGCTCGGTCCCG
>NZ_DASVUE010000423.1:0-1693 GCF_036387215.1 Allosphingosinicella sp.
GGATTGGGCGTGCTGCCGTCGCCGCCGCCGGACGAGCGCTCGGCCTGGGCCTGCGGGCGAAGCCGGGCGATCTCGTTCTTGGTCGAGATCACGTCGGGGTGATTGTCGGTCCAGCCGCGCGATTGCTGCTGGGCGAGCTGAGCCTGGAGCGTCGCGAGCTGCTGGCTGGCATAGCCGCCGCCGCCGGAGACGCCGGGCACGGCGATGGTTGCCGGAGTAGACGCCAGCTGAGCGCGGATCGAGGCGACGCCGCTCTGTGCGGTCATGAGGTCGCGGTCGATCGACGACAGCTCCATCCGGGCGGCCGACATGCGCTGGCCGATCGAGCCCTCGCCCGGGAGAAGCCCGAGGAACTTGGTCTCGAACTCGACGCGGCGCTGCTCGGCCTGCTGGAGCTGGGCCTCACGGCGCTGGAGCTCCTGGTCGAGGAAGCCGAGCGACTGGCCGGTCTCGGTGCGGGAGCCGGCGAGGTTCTCCTCGACGAAGATGTCGAGCAGCTTCTGGACGACCGCGGAGGCGGTGCGCGAATTCTGGGCGTTGGAGAAGCCGCCCACGCCGACCGTGGCGGTGATCTCCAGCATGTTGGGATTGTCGAGCGCGGCCGTGATCTTGATGCTCTCGCGAAGCTTACCGACCTGCGCCGCCAGATCCGCATCGGACGCGACGAGCAGGTTGAGATCGGTGCCTCGAACCACCTTCTGGAGGTTCTCGGTCGAAGTCAGCGTCTGCTTCACCTTCAGAAGCTCGGCGGCGCGGTCGGCGACCGTGATCCCGACCTGCTGCGGCAGGATCGACTGCATTTCGGCGAAGACGCGTGCCTTCGATTCATAGCTGTTCGGGATGAGCGCGATGACGAGCCAGCCCGCAAGGCAGAGCCCCCAGGCCACGCCCAGGGCAAGCCACTTGCGCACCCAGACGGTGTGCACCGCAATCCGAAGCTGATCGTAGAGACCGTCCATCGACTTTCGCTATCCCTTTGAGGAGGAGGTTCGGGCCGGGCCGGTGATCAGAACATGCTTTCGGGGATGATGATGACGTCGCCGGGCTCGAGCCGGACGTTCGCCTTGGCGTCGCCGCGCTTGATGAGGCGCGAGATCTTGAGGTCGTATTCGGTCTGCTTGCCCGTCGCCCGGTCGTGTCGGACGAGGCGCGCGCGGTCGCCGGCGGCGAATTCGGAGAGGCCGCCAACCTCGATCATCGCGTCGAGCAGCGTCATGTTCGCCCGGTAAGGCAGCGACGCGGGCTTTTCGGTGGCGCCGACGATGCGGACCTGCTGCGAGAAGGTGCCCTGGAACTTGTCGATCATCACCGAGACGCGCGGCTCGGAGATATACTGGGTCAGCGACTTCTTGATGTCCTCGGCGAGCTGGGCAGGGGTTTTGCCGACCGCGGGCATATCGGTGATCAGCGGGGTGGTGATGCGGCCGTCGGGACGGACCTGCACCTTGGCGCCCAGCTCCGGATTGCGCCAGACGAAGACGGTCAGCTCATCGAGCGGACCGATGATGTATTTCTCGCTGACCGCTTGCTCGTCGGTGCCGACGAACGAGGCCGCGGGAAGCGACTTTCCGGTGGAGGAGGAAGTCGTGCACCCGCCCAGCGCAGCCGCGCCGACGGTGACCAGGAGAGCCAGTTTGGACTTCACGGATACGCGCATGATGATACCTCTTCGCTGCCTTTTCCCCTGCACCCG
>NZ_DASVUE010000424.1:0-5430 GCF_036387215.1 Allosphingosinicella sp.
CGGAAATCAGCGCCGCCACGTCCGCCAGCCATTTGAGCCTCGACCAGGCATGGGTGGCGCCATGAACGCACAGATAGGCGAACAGCTCGTCCTTCCTCAGCGTCGGCAGCTGCTTGCCGGGCGCCACTTCGACGCGCTGGAGGGGCGAATCGACGCCGATGCCCGGGAGCATCATCGGATTATCGACGAGGCCGCTGTGGAGCTCGACGAGGATCCCGCCTGGATCCTCCCACACCGTCTCCTTGGCGGCGTGCGCGGGAACGCCGCCCGCCGCTCCTTCTGCCTCGTCGTCTGCGCTCAGGCAGCGATGGCCGGCGCTGCGCAGCAGCTCGAAGGCCCGCCCGATCGCCTGCGGGGGAACGACGATGTCGATGTCACGCGCCTTCTTGATGCTGAGCGTGCCGTAGGCGAGCAGGCCGAGGGTGATCCCCTTGACGTGAAGGATCGGGATCCCGGCCGCCTCGAACCTGCTTTGCAAGCGCAGCGAGGCTGCGGTGTGAAGCAAATTCTCCTGGGCGATGGCGGCAGAGGCTCCGGCAAGGCTTGAAGCGATATTCGGCGGCACGACGGCTCCCGAGCGCTTCAGCGCGGGGCTCACCATGCCCTCGACCCGCTGGCGCCGGACGATCCGCTGGAACAGGTCCCAGTCGCGGACCCTCGAGGCCGCTTCCGCGACCGCGCGGTCCCGCTCCGGCGACGGTGGCCATCGGCAGCAGGCTGCGGCGAGGCGGAATTCAGGGGACAGGGAAGCAGCCACGAGCGCTCAGCCGTTCTTACGCAGGCGGCATTGGAGGCAGTGCTTCCTGCCTGCCGCTCCAGCCTCTGCGCGCGCTCTCACCATTCCGCTCCCATTGCCGGTTGCGCCCGCCGCCGCAAGGGCCGTAGGCTGGAGCCCGGGCTCCGAAAGGGAAGGAGAGGGTTGGGGGGTAAGGCTGGCGGACGACGGAGCGGAGGCCGCTGTTGCCGAGCAGGCACAGTGTGATCCGAACCACTAAGCAGCGATATCGCCCCGCAACTTTCTCCTTGAATTGGGATTTTGTCCCCTTTAGGAGGTCCGGTAGAGGAGATGTTGCGCGTGGCCGAGTTCCACAGCAATATCGCCGTGCCAGATTCGAACGATGTAACAGCCAAGTAAGGGAGCTAGTAATGGCAAAGCAGAACAAGGTCGGAACAGAGGGGCGTAAAGCTTGGCTGGCTCCCGAATTGCGGCGTCTCCGCGCGGGTGCGGCCGAGGCCGGACAGGGCACCATCGGTGACGGTGGCGGTCCGGGCGCTTCGCGCTCGTAACGCACTTCGAGTTTCTAAAAACTGGCGTCCGCCCGTTGGGGTGGGCGCCAGTTTTGTTTTGTCTGCTCTTATTTTGTCTGCTTTGCGCCGGACCGGGAGCGAATAGTCACCCATGACGGCTTTGGGCGGTCTTTGGCGGTTTGGATCCGGATCCGATGGCCGCCCGCTCGAGCAGGAATGCCGTGCGATCCTGTCGGCGCAGCGGGAGTACGGCTCCGGTGCGCCTTCCGCCGCGGTCCTTGGCAGCGCCGCCTTCGGGCGCTCCCTGCTGGCCACCCTTCCCGAGGATTCGCTGGATGCCCAGCCGCTGCTGGAGCCTTCCCGCCAGACGATGCTGGTCGCCGACGTCCGGGTCGATAACCGCGATGAGATCCTGCAGCTCCTCGACCGGTCCTCCTCTGCCATCAGTGATTCTGAGGTATTTTCCCGCGCATACGAAGCTTGGGGCGAGGGCGCTTTCGACCGGATCGTCGGGGACTATGCAGTCGCGATCTGGGATGCCCAACGGCAGCTCCTGACCCTGGCGCGCGATCCCACGGGCCAGCGGCCGCTTCACTATCATGTCGGCGCCGGGTTTGCAGCGTTCGCCTCTATGCCGCGGGGGCTCCACGCTCTGGAGGAAGTCGGCTGCGAGGTAGACTTCGCAAACCTAGCCGGCTTCGTCGCGGACATTCCCCCGGAAAGCGGGAGCACCTATTTCCGTGGCATCGCCCGGGTCCCGCCGGGATCGCTCGTGGAGATCACGTCCAACGGCGTCCGGACGAGGGGCTTCTGGCGGCTTCCGGACCGGGAGCTGCGCTTGCCCACCGACGCGGACTACATCGAGGCCTTTCGCGAAGAGCTCGATCGCGCGACTCGCGCCCGCCTTCGAAGGCGCGCGGGAGCTGTGGGCTCGCATCTCAGCGCCGGCCTTGACAGCAATGCAGTGAGCGCCTCGGCTGCTCGGCTGCTCGATCCGGCCGGGTTGCTCGCGGTGACGTCGGCGCCCCGGGAGGGATTCGACGGTCCCGTCCCCCGCGGCCGCATCGCCGACGAAAGCCCGTACGCGGCGGCGACCGCTTCGCTCCATCCGAACATCGAGCATCTGGTGCTTCGGCCGGCCGGCGTTTCTCCGCTCTCCGGCCTCGCCCGCGACTCACGTTTGTATCAAGAGCCGGTGGGGCACCCGTGCAACCAGTCGTGGCTCAGCTCCGTCAGCGAGGCCGCTCATCAACGCGGCGTTTCGGTGATGCTGACGGGCGAGGCCGGCAATTTGACGATCAGCGCTGGCGGGCCGGCCCTACTGGCCGATCTCCTGCGCACCGGCCGTTGGCGGCGTTGGTGGATCGAGGCGCAGGCTTGCGCTGCCAATGACATGGGATGGAAGTCGCTGCTTGCGGTATCGTTCGGACCCTGGGTGCCGCGGCGAGCATGGAGCCTGCTCACCCGCCTCAACTCCGGCTATGCGGGCGGTGGGATCGGTGCATCGTTCCTGCGCGACGAGTGGCGCGATCGCGTGGCGCCGGCGACGCTCGCCGAATCCCGCGGCGGTAGGCCTGAGAAGGACAACCGGCAGCTGAGGCTAAAGCTTCTCCAGGGACAGGATATGGGCAGTTTCAGGAAAGGGGCGCTGGCCCGCTGGGGGATCGACGAGCGCGACCCGACCGCCGATCGCCTCCTTGCTGAATTCTGCTTCGCCCTTCCTCCGGAGCAGCTGCTCCGGCAAGGGCAGACTCGAAGGCTGGCCCGCGTCGCTTTGGCGGACCGCCTTCCCCCCGAGATCCTCAATGGTCCACGCGGCTATCAATTTGCCGACTGGTACGAATCCCTGAACAGGAATCTTGTGCATCAGGCGCTCGATGAGATCGAGGGAAGCCCGGCCGCCCTGCTGCTGGATTTCGCCCGCCTCCGGCAGCTCATCGATCGCTGGCCGCAGACGGGGTGGGAGACGCAGCCCGTGATCACAAGCTACCGGCTGGCGCTTTTACGGGCTCTCTCCGCCGGCTATTTTGCCGCGCATGCATGTCAATGAGCCGTTCATCTTGCCGCTCCAATAGAAGGGTTGCGGCGTGGGAGCCCTATCCTTAATAGTCCGCACCGTTCCAAGTTGGCCGCTTGCGGCAGGGGAAGACGATGCATCCGAAGACTCAATCTCACGGCCGAAAGGCTGCTTCCTTACGCTATCGCGCAGCGGTGCTTACCGCATTTGGTGCGGCACTGGCTTTCAGCGGCGGCGCGGCGCAGGCGCAGGAATTGAGCCACCGGTTCCTCAACCCGTCGTTCGGCGGCAACCCTTTCTATTCTGAGCACCTGCTGGGGATCGCCAATATCCATCGTCCGGCTGAGCCGAAGGACGATACGGACACTCCGACTGCCGACGAGCTGCTGGTTTCGCAGATCCGCGCCTCGCTCACCTCTTCCTTGTCTTCGGGAATTCTCACCCGCATCCAGAATGCAAAGCCGGGCGAGACGGGCAATTTTGTGGTCGGCGATCAGCAGATCAGCTTCACCCGCACGACGACCGAGACCACCGTCACATTCACCAATTCCCGAACCGGCGAGACCAGCCAGCTCGTGATCCCGGTGACACCGACGAACACCAACCCCTTCCCCTTCTCCACCTCGGCCTCGCCTGTCTCGACCGGCCAGTCCGCGGAGCAGGCCCTCGGAGCGCCGGTGTTGCCGCCGCTCGGCGTGACCGGCCCGGCAACCCAGGGGCCGGGATCCACCCTGCTGCCGGGCTTCCCGCCTCTCTAGGATAGACACATGTTCTCTGACATTCGTCGCTCAGCGGCCTTGAGCTTGTTTGCCTGTGCCGCAGTGTCGGGCTGCGCCATGCCTGGGACCAACGTGCTTCCGCGTCTGGATACGCCGGCCATCGTCGCGCAGGTCACGCCGGGGCAGCGCGATCTCATCTACATGCCGCCGCCGCCGCAGCCGATCCCGGTGGCGGTCTATGCCTTTACCGACCAGACCGGCCAGGCGAAGCTTTCGGAGACCAACGTCAGCTATTCGAGCGCGGTAACCAAGGGCGGCACCAGCATACTCATCGGAGCGCTTCGCTCCGCGGGCAACGGCAACTGGTTCAGCGTGATCGAGCGCGAGCGTCTCGATAACCTACTGCGCGAGCGCCAGATCATCCGGGAAATGCGGCGGCAATATCTCAACGAGGAAGTGACCCCCGCGCAGGTCCTCCCGTCGCTGCTGTTCGCCGGAGTGATCCTCGAGGGCGGGATCATCAGCTTCGACACCAACACCCAGTCGGGCGGGATCGGCGCCCGCTTCCTCGGCATCGGCGGCTCGACGCAATACCGGACCAATACTGCTACCGTTTATCTGAGGGCCGTCAGCGTCAAGACGGGCGAAGTGCTCGCCGACGTCGTCACTCAGAAGAGCGTCTCATCAGTCGCCACTTCCGGCGGCGCGTTCAAGTTCGTCAAGTTCGACGAGCTTCTCGAAGTCGAGGCGGGCGTCGCGGCGAACGAGCCGACCCATCTAGCCGTCCAGGCTGCGGTCGAGCGGGCGGTCTACGCACTCATCCTCGAAGGCGCCAAGCCGGGCCCGCGCCAGCTTTGGAGCTTTGCCGACGCCCAGGCGGGCCAGTCCTGGCTGCAGCGCTACAACGAGGACCGGCAGCGGTCGGTGGCGGCCGCCTACCAAAAAGCGGGGCCGGTTCCCGCTGCCCAGCCGACGACGCCGCCGGCTGGAGCAACGCCCCAGCAGTAGGATTTCGACGGGGCGCGAGCGGCCAGGTAGCGCACCGCTCCGTCACGGGCTTCCGGCCGCCCCTCAGGGGATGGCGGAAAGGTTGAGCGCGATCGAGATCCGCAATCCCTTGCCTTGCCAGGATTCGACGCTGTGCAGAAGCCAGGACGGGAACATCACCAGAGTTCCCGCCCGGGGCTTCACCGAGGCGATCTCCTCCGGTCCGTTGTCCCGGAACCTGTAAGTAGGCGCGTGCATGGCGATCGCGGGTGAGCGCGGGTCCTGGAGCAGCAGCGCACCACCCTCGCCCTCGTGCATCCGCACGTAATAGACACCGGACCAATAGGCTGCGCCGTGGCTGTGGATCTGGTTCGAGTCGCCGCTTCTGTTCACATTGGCCCAGGCGACCGTGAACCAACGCTGCGGCGACTGACCGGTCTTGACGTCGATCGTGTGCGC
>NZ_DASVUE010000425.1:0-2304 GCF_036387215.1 Allosphingosinicella sp.
GGGCAATCCGAAGATGCCGTTCGGCTACGGCCGTGCGGGCGGCGGAGGCGGCGGCGCGGGCGGAGGCTTCCGGCCGGGCGCCGGCCCCGGCGGCTTCGACATGGGCGGCGAGACCGCGGACCTGTCCGACATCTTCGAAGGATTGTTCGGCGGAGGGCAGCAGCGCAGCGGCCCGTTCGGAGGCTTCGGTGGCTTCGGGGGCGGCGGGCGGCGCTCGTCTCCTCCCGCCAAGGGCGCCGACGTCGGCTACCGTCTTGCCGTCTCGTTCGCCGATGCGGCGACGCTTGCCGACCAGCGCGTGGCGCTCGGCAACGGCAAGACGATCTCGATCAAGCTTCCCAAGGGCGTCGAGGAAGGCGCCAAGATCCGCCTTGCCGGCCAGGGGCAGGAAGGCGCAGGGGGCGCAGGCGACGCGATCGTCACCATCCACATCACTCCCCACCGCTTCTTGACCCGCGACGGCGACAATATCCGCCTCGACCTTCCGGTGACGCTCGACGAGGCTTTGCTCGGCGCAAAGGTGAAGGTGCCGACGGTGGACGGGGCGGTGATGGTGACGGTCCCGAAGGGCTCCACATCGGGCAAGGTGCTCCGCCTCAAGGGCAAGGGCTTCACCGGCAAGACCGGCACGCGCGGCGATCAGCTGGTCACCTTGATGGTCGACGTTCCGGCGGACGATTCGGAGCTTAACCGCTTCGTCGAGAACTGGAGCCGGAAGGGCAAAGGAAACCCGAGGGCCGCTCTGGGCGTCTAGCCCCTCATGCAGACGATCTCGCCCGAATCACCGGAAGCAAGACGCAAGCGGCTGGCGAAGACCAGGGCGCGGCTCGGCAAGCAATATGCCAAGGTAAAGCCCGGCACCCGCGCCTTCGAAATCATGAAGCGCGTGGTTGTCGGCGTCTATTCCGACGGCTTCATCCATGCCGGCAACCTTGCCTATCTGGCGCTCCTCACCGTCTTTCCGTTCGTGATCGTCGCGGCCGCGGTCGCGCGGCTGTTCGGCCAGACCGAAGGCGGCATGAACACGGTGATGGCGCTGTTCCAGACGATGCCGCCGAGCGTCGCCGACGTGCTGAGGCAGCCGATCAGCGACGTCCTCCAGGCGCGGTCCGGAAACCTGCTGTGGCTGGGCGCGCTGGTCGGCCTCTGGACCACCGGCAGCTTCATCGAGACGATCCGCGACATCATCCGCCGCGCCTATGGCGTCACCTACAGCCGCCCCTTCTGGGAATATCGGCTGAGTTCGATGGGCATCATCTTCGGCTCGGTGATCCTGATCCTGATCGCGTTCAGCGCGTCCATCCTCCTGTCGGGCGTGCAGCAGTTCATCCTGCGGATGGTCCCGGGAGCGGAAGAGGTGGCGAGCCTCCTCACCCTCTTCAGGTTCGCTCCGGCCCTGATCCTGTTCGGCGCGCTGTATCTGCTGTTCGTGTCCCTGACGCCGAAGCTCTACCGGAAGAAGGGGTGCAGGAAGTGGCCCGGCCCGGCGCTGGTGACGGTGTGGTGGCTTGCGACGACCGCCCTTCTCCCGGTCGTGCTGTCGAGCCTCGGCGGCTACGACCTCACCTACGGCAGCCTCGCCGGCGTGATCATCGCCCTCTTCTTCTTCTTCATCATCGGTTTCGGCGTTGCCGTAGGGGCACAGCTCAACGCCGCTCTGGCGGAAACGCCCGAACCCACTGTAAAGGACGTCCAGGAGGCGGAGGCCGAGGAGAAAGCGGAAGCCGCCGCCGAGGCCGCGAAAGCGGAGAAGGAAGAGGAAGTAGAATGACGGGGCTGATGGCGGGGAAACGGGGGCTCATCATGGGCCTCGCCAACGACCGCTCGATTGCATGGGGGATTGCAAAGGCGCTTGCGGCCCAGGGAGCGGAGCTTGCGTTCAGCTATCAGGGCGAAGCGCTTCAAAGGCGGGTCGCGCCCCTCGCCCAGTCATTGGGCTCCGATTTCCTGTTCGACTGCGACGTGTCCGACATGGCCGCGCTCGATCGCGCCTTTGACGAGCTTCGCCGGCGCTGGGAGACGATCGACTTCGTCGTCCACGCGATCGGCTTTTCCGACAAGAACGAGCTTCGCGGCAAATATGTCGAGACCAGCCTCGACAATTTCCTGATGTCGATGAACATCTCGGTCTACAGCTTCACCGCCGTCGCCAATCGCGCCCGAACGATGATGCCGAACGGCGGCTCGCTCCTCACCCTCTCCTATTACGGTGCCGAGAAGGTCATCCCGCACTACAACGTGATGGGCCTCGCCAAGTCCGCGCTCGAGACCAGCGTCAAATATCTGGCGATGGACCTGGGGCCC
>NZ_DASVUE010000426.1:0-1604 GCF_036387215.1 Allosphingosinicella sp.
CCCGAAAAAAACGCTGTCCTATTCCCCCCTGGATGAGGAACAAAAGCTGATCACCGCTCTCGATTCGGCCGAGCCCAAGGCCCGGGCCGCGATCGAGGCCGAGGATTTCGAAGGCGCGATGGCGGCTCTTGCGAGCCTCCGAGCGCCGGTGGACGCATTTTTCGACAAGGTCACGGTCAATGATCCCGATCACGACAAGCGCGAGGCCAGGCTCAACCTCCTTGCCCGGATGCGCGACGCCGTGCACCGGGTCGCGGATTTCTCCAGGATCGAGGGCTGAGGGGAGGGAGACCCCCCGCGATTCCATGTGACTCTCGCGTCACTCGTGCCACTTGTGAACTTCCAGCCGGAAAGAGCCGCTGAATGAATCAATATGTGTATCGCTTCGGCGGCGGCATTTCGGACGGCGAGGCCGGCAATAAGAATCTGCTCGGTGGAAAGGGCGCGAACCTTGCCGAAATGGCTTCGATCGGCCTGCCGGTGCCGCCGGGCTTTACCGTCTCAACCGCGGTCTGCGCCCTTTATTACGAGCAGGGCGAAAGCTTCCCCGACAGCCTCCGCTCCGAAGTCGCGGCCGGAATCGCCCATATCGAGGGCATCACCGGCAAAAGCTTCGGCGATGCGGCCGATCCGCTCCTCGTTTCGGTGCGCTCCGGAGCGCGCGTTTCGATGCCCGGAATGATGGACACGGTCCTCAACCTCGGCCTCAACGACGAGACGGTCGAAGGGCTCGCCGCCGTCTCTGGCGACCGCCGCTTCGCCTGGGACAGCTATCGCCGCTTCATTCAGATGTATTCCGACGTCGTGCTGGGGCTCGATCACGGCGCCTTCGAGGAAGCGCTCGAGATCGCCAAGGAGGATAAGGGCGTCCACCTCGACACCGATCTCGAAGCGGCGGACTGGGAGCGGCTCGTCGCCCGCTACATGGAGCTTGTCGAGGAGCTTTGGGAGCGGCCGTTCCCGCAGGATGTGAACGAGCAGCTCTGGGGGGCGATCGGCGCCGTCTTCGGCTCCTGGCAGTCCGACCGCGCCAAGGTCTATCGCCGCCTCAATTCCATCCCCGGCGACTGGGGAACGGCGGTGAACGTCCAGGCGATGGTGTTCGGCAACATGGGCGAGACCAGCGCTACCGGCGTCGCCTTCACCCGCGACCCTTCGACGGGCGAGCGCGCTTATTACGGCGAATATCTGATCAACGCCCAGGGCGAAGACGTCGTCGCCGGCATCCGCACGCCGCAATATCTCACCCGCTCCGCCCGCGAGAAAGCGGGCGCCAAGGCCCCATCGATGGAGGAGTCGCTCCCCGAGGTCTATGCCGAGCTCGCGCGCGTCTTCGATCTTCTCGAGACCCACTATCGCGACATGCAGGACATCGAGTTCACCGTCGAGCGCGGCCGGCTGTTCATGCTCCAGACGCGCTCCGGCAAGCGGACCGCCAAGGCGGCCCTGAAGATCGCCGTCGACATGGCCCGCGAAGGATTGATCACCGAGGAGGAAGCAGTCCTCCGCATCGATCCGTCAGCGCTTGACCAGTTGCTTCATCCGACGCTCGATCCGGAGGCGCCGCGGCAGGTGATCGCCAAGGGCTTGCCCGCATCGCCGGG
>NZ_DASVUE010000427.1:0-2642 GCF_036387215.1 Allosphingosinicella sp.
GTCCATCCCGGCTTCGCGCAAAGGTGGGACGCGGCGCTGGCGGCGGCGCATGCGCGGTTTCACGATGCAGGGGGGAGAAGGGGGCCTGAGGGTGAGGTCCTTCGAGACGCGGCTTCGACAGGCTCAGCCGATGGCTGCGGATCCGAAGCGCCCTCTGGGGGAGGTCGCGCCGCAGCCATTCAGGATGAGCGGGGGTTGAGGACCAAGGGCGGGGAGCCGGTGGTGGTCCGGACTCGGTCGGGGAAGCTGCAGGTCCGGCCGGCGCATCCGAACAAGCTCACCAAGGCGGCGGAGCAGGTGTTCCTGTCGGCGCTCTCGGCCACTGCCAACGTCCGCTTGTCGGCGGCCGCGGCGGGGGCTTCGGCCAGGGCTTTCTACCGGCGGCGCGAGCAGAACCCCGCGTTCGCGCGCGAGATGCGGCTCGCGCTCGAGATGGGCTATACCGGCCTCGAAGCGGCCGCCTTCATGGCCGCGGCGCCCGAAAGCCACGAGGACGATGCCTGGCGGCACAACGATCCGCCGCCGATCCCGCCGATGACGCCCCAGCAGGCGCTGCAGCTCCTCCACCTGCACCAGAAAGGCGTGCGGATGGGATGGGAGCTGCCCCACCGCCGCAAGCGCCGCGGCGAGCCGTGGGAGACCTATACCGAGCGGCTGCGCGCGATGTGGACGGCCGAAAAGGCGCGGGAGGCCGAACATTCGGCGCTCCGGCTGGCGATGCAGCGGGCGCCGGAGCGGGACCGGAGCATCCTCGAGGAGATGCCGATGCCGGGCGTGCCGCCGCTTCACCTCGTGACGGGGTGGAGCAGGGCGGACCCCGGGAAGGCGCCGCACGATCCGAAGGTGGCGCTGTTCGGCGGCTGGCGGGCGGAGCACATGCGGAGACCGCGTCGGAATCTACTCTGACGGGGCCGCTGCCCCCGGCCGGCGCGCGGCCGTTGCTACTAGCCAAGCGCCGCCGTTTCGACCAGAAGTGGCCGGAGCAAGGGTGGGAGCTGGACGTGCCGCAACTGGTGCCGCATCGCGATAGGAGGTTCGAGCCTGCGGCGGCATCTGTCCGTGACATTCGCCCCGGATCGCCGGAGGCTTCGAGCGGGGCGGAGACCGGCGAGATCGCGGAGGGGCTGCTGAGGGACGGTTATGCGGTCCTGAACGGGCTGTTCGCCGAAACCGCCGTCGAGCAGGCCCGAAGATGCGTGCTTGAGAATTCCAGCCTGCTGCGGAACACCAGGCCCAATCCCAGCGCAGGCCACCTCGCCGGATTCCACCGCTATCCCGCTCTCGAGCATCTGCACGCGATGCTCTCGACCCAGCCGGGCGTCCTCGACGTCCTGAAGAAGGCCACCGGTTCCGCCTTCATGCAGTCGATCGGGCTCAGCGACATCACCGTCAACCGCTCGCAGGAATGGCATGTCGATCTGCTCAGGGGCAAATACCGGCACCATCTGAACTCCCGCATCTGCTGGGGCGCCGACGGCGGGGGCGTGTACAAGGTGCTGCTCTATCTGCAGTCGGGGCAAAGCCTCCGGATCGTGCCGGGCGCGCACATCAAGGCCGTCGATCTGGATTCGGACCGGAAGAGCGAGCCCGAGGACCCTTCCGAGGTCACCACCGTCAACGTCACCGCCGGCGCGGTCATCCTCATGGACATCAGGTTGCCGCACCGCGGCTCCTCGGAGCGCGAATTGAGCAACGGCGACTTCCTGGCGTCGCCGAAGATCCTGATTTCGACGGTGCTCGGCGGCGAGTCCCGGCCGCTCACGGCCGCCATGGAAAAGGGCAATTTTGAGCGGCTGCTCGATTGGGATACGCGCCACCGCGAGCAAGGCAGAATACCTCAGCTGCCGCTGAACTGAACTTGCACGGCACCCACGAGGCGTATCCCGAGACATCCATGCTGCTCGCAAGCATTCTCATAAACCCGGCCAACGAAGCCCGCGGGATCTACATCCCGCCCCTTATCCGCCAGAACATCGAGAGCTTCAGGCAATGGCATCCCGGGCTTCCGCACAAATTGTTCTCGCTTCAGGATGTCCTGGAGCTTCTGGAAGACCGGTTTCCCCCATACGTGCTGGATGCGTTCAACGCATTGCGGCCCTATGCCTACAAGGCCGATCTCGCCCGCTACTGCATCCTCTACGAGCATGGCGGGATCTATGCCGATCTCTCCTATTTCTTCACCGCCTCGATACCGGTCGAAGAGAAGCGGGCCGTGGTGTTCCGGGACTTCCTGTGGTCTTCGCCCTGGGATACCAGCGTCGGCCTGATCTCTTCGCCTCCGCGCCATAAGGCGCTCGAGCGGGCGATCGAGCTGGTCTGCGACAATGTGAAGCGGGGCTATTACGGCCCGACCTCCCTGTGCCCGACGGGCCCGGCATTGTTCGGGAAAGCGCTGGCGATGGCCTGCGGAGCGGAGGATCTCGTCACCGGAACGGCGCTCCAGATCGACCGCGACAGCATCCGGCGGCATGTCCCCGATCTGGACCTGCCGGATTCGGAGGGCGTTCACTGCCTCACCCTCGGGGACAGCCTCATGGCCATCAAGCGGAAGCGCATGGCGTCTCCGGGCCTCACCGACTTCGGCATGAACAACGGGAACGCCTATGCCGAATTGTGGGAGCAGCGGAGGATCTACGTCGATC
>NZ_DASVUE010000428.1:0-5899 GCF_036387215.1 Allosphingosinicella sp.
CGGCTGTTCAGCATCGAACAGCAGATTGCCGCTCTGGATGTAGGTCCTGACGTCGGAGAGGCCGATCCCCTCCGCAAGCGCGCGCAGCTCCGCCATCGGGATGCTCGTCTTCCCGCCGACGTTGATGCCGCGCAGAAGCGCAATGAAGCTCCTCATCCGCATCCAATAGCTTGACGCACCTCGGTCCGCCACGCCACTAGCGGCCATGGCGACGGTCAATCCCCTCAAGCGGCGCGGGCTCCTCTTCGTCCTTTCGAGCCCCAGCGGCGCCGGCAAATCGACGATCGCTCGGATGATCCTGGACGCCGACGACGGCATCGGCCTTTCGGTTTCCGCCACCACCCGCCCGATCCGCGCGGGCGAGGAGGACGGGGCGGATTACCACTTCGTCAGCAACGACGAATTCGACGAGCTGGTTGCCAGCGGCGCCTTCCTCGAATGGGCGCACGTCTTCGGCCACCGCTACGGAACGCTGAAGAGCGAGGTGATGAAGCAGATCGAGAGCGGCCGCGACGTTCTGCTCGACATCGACTGGCAGGGCACGCAGCAACTGAAGCAGGTCGATCCCGACATCGTCCGGGTCTTCATCCTCCCGCCCTCGATGGAGGAATTGGAGCGGCGCCTGCGCTGCCGCGCGACCGACAGCGACGAGGTGATCGCCAGCCGGATGGCGCGCGCCGCGACCGAGATCAGCCACTGGGCCGAATATGACTATGTCTTCATCAACGACGATGCGGAGCATTGCCGGAAACTCGTCCACACCGTGCTGAAGGCGGAGCGGCTGAAGGCGACTCGCCGCATCTTCCTTCACGATTTCGTCCGGACTCTGATCGGCTGAGGATTTTGCTTCCCTATTCGATCGGCGCTACGCTGTTTGAGCAACGACAGGGGGAAGAGACATGATCGGACGGGCACTTATAGGCGCGGTCGCGGCAGCGGTCGCGATGTTCATCTTCGGCTTCCTGTTCTTCGCGACGCCGCTCGCGGGCATCGGCACCAAGAGCCTTCCCGATCCGCAGGCGGCGGCGGTGCAGACATCGCTGGCGCAGAACCTGCCCCAGACCGCCACTTATTCCGTCCCTTCGGCCGAGACCGCAGGTCAGACGACCTTGTACGGACGTGGGCCCATCGCGACGATCCATTACAACACCTCCGGCTTTGCGATCGGCGATGCGGGGACGATGATCGGCGGGTTCATCCACTTGCTCGTCGTTGCCGTCCTGATGGCGATGGGGCTCTATATCCTCTCGCGCCACGTCGCGAGCTTCTCCGAGCGGGTGCGGCTGCTGATCCTGGGCACGCTTGGAGCGACCGTATTCATGCGCTTAGGCGAGCCGGTCTGGTTCCACCACGATTGGGGCCACGCCATCTACCTGTTCGTTGCGGACACGGTCTCGCTGGGCGTTGCCGGGCTGATCATCCTCAAGCTGCTGCCCCGCACGCACATGGCTACGGCCGCTCCGGCGGACGCTCCCACGGAAGTCTAGAGCAGCTGGAGGAAGCGGTAGGCGGCGTCGAAATCGCGGCGGCGGCCTTCGAGCGCCTTTTCGGCTTCGGCGTCGGCGCCCCATTGCTCGAGCTGCCATTGCTCGTCGAGGGTCGCCGCGGCCCATGCCGTCTCGAGGTCCACCTCGCCCTCGGCCAGCGCGAGCGCGAGCACAAGCGAACCGCCGATCGTCACCAGCGGCGATAAAGCCGCAAGCTCGAACGGATCGCGGGCGGCGACGGCGTGGGCGAGCTGCTGGATCGTGTTCTGCGGCTGCGGGCGGTGGATGATGCCGGGCACGACCTCGAAATTGATGTCGAAGCGGCGCCGCGCCCAGGCGAGCGGCGGATCCCAGAGCTCGGACTGGCGGGCGACGAGGCCGGCGGGGCTTTCGGCGCGGTAGCAGAGGAGATCGCTCTCGCCGTAGAGGGCGAGCCCGCGGGCGAAGGTCTCCTTGTCGGGCGCAACCCGGTCGATCGCGGCATTGGCGAGGCCCGTGAGCGGCATCGAGCGCGCCTCGATCTTCTCGCCCTGCGCCTGCCATTCCTGGGCGATCGCTGCCGCAAGCCGCTCGCTCGGGACCGCCAGCGGGTGGCGCGCCGGCGTCTTCACCGGCCGCCCGTCGAGCAGGATCTCGTGCCCGCCCTCGGCGGGCCGGGCAGCGGCGTCCTTGTAGAAGCGCTTCATTGCCCGGGCGGGGTCCGCCACTTGCGGGCGAGCACCAGCGGGCCGCCGAAGCTGATGAGAAGGCCGATCGCCGCAAGCGCGATGCCGAGCTCGGGCCACCCGCCCGGCCGGAACCAGTCGCTGTTCCAGATGAGGAGGCCGAGGAGCACGATGATTGTGCCGCCGATGCGGGTGAGATTGATCAGGATGAAGCGGTTGCGCCAGGTCGCTTCGGAGGGTTGCGGCGCGGGATTGGGGCTCATTGGAGGGCCTTCACGAAGCCGGCGATGTCGGCGGGTGTGTCCGCGATGTAATCCGCGCCCGCGGCTTCGAGTTCCGCCGCCGAGTGATAACCCCAGGAGACGCCGATCGCGGTCACTCCCGCCGCCTTCGCCATCACCATGTCGTAGCTGGTGTCGCCGATCATCAGCGTGGTCCCGGGCGCGGCGCCCGCATCCGCCATCGCCTGCTCGATCATCGACGGGTGCGGCTTCGAAGGGTGGCGGTCGGCGGTCTGAAGGGTGACGAAGCGGCCGCGAAGGCCGTGATGCTCGAGGCAGAGGATAAGGCCCCGGTCCGACTTGCCGGTGGCGACGCCGAGCAGCCAGCCGCCTTCGTCGAGCGCCTGAAGGAGATCGATGATGCCGTCGTAGAGCGGCTCGGCGACCAGCCCTTCGGCCCTCATCCGGTGGAAGTGGCGTTTGTAGCCGTCTGCAAGCGCGAAATGCTGGTCCGGCGCGCCCTCCGGAAGCAGTGCCTGCATCGCCTCGACCATGCTGAGGCCGACGATCCGCCGCGATTGCTCACGCGTCGGGAGCGGAAGGCCGGCCTCGCCGAAGCAGCGCTCCATGGCGAGGCAGACATTCGCCTGCCCGTCTACCAGAGTGCCGTCGCAATCGAAGATGGCGAGGCGGTTCGTCATCCCCTGCACGCACGCTCGGAAGGGCGGATTTCGAATTCGACCCGGGCGCCATCGATCGTCGTCGAACTCGTCAGGTCCTCCACTCCATCTTGTGAAGCGACGAGGCACAAGGATCGGCCGCGCCGCCAGCGCAATCTCTTGACCCTGGAAAAGCGCCGTCCCAACATCAGCATCTCTCCGTCCCACCAAGCATCCCCGGCGCGCCCGACGAATACCTTGAATACGTCAGAGCTGAGCGAGCCCCCGATCCGTACTACTAGAAACGCCTCCAGGCCTGTTGCCGGGTCGAGAGACCGCTGCAAGACCTTGTCGTTGGGTTGAGGTCGGTCTTGTCGGTTCGTTAGAGTACACCATCCCACTAGGGCAATCAGCGGCGGCAGAAGCACCAATCGAGCGATACGCTCCGGTTTGGGCGTCATCCCCTGCCCCGCGAGCGCCGCTCTCCCTTCCGCTCCTTGCGCCTGGCCTTGGCGGCGGCGGTGGCTGCCTTGCGCTTTCCTTCGGGCGTCTCGGAGAACTTCACCTCGTCGAGCGGGAGATCGCCCGCCTCCAGGCTGAAACCGAGGTTCGCCAGGCTCTCGGAGAAGTGAGCGGGAAGATCGGCGGTGACGTCGATGCGGCCGCCGTCGGGATGGTCGATCCGGAGGCGCCGGGCGTGGAGGTGGAGCTTGCGGCTGATCGCTCCGGTGAGGAATGCTTCGGCGCCGCCATATTTACCATCGCCGACGATCGGATGGCCGATCGCCGCCATGTGGACGCGCAGCTGGTGGGTGCGACCGGTCAGGGGCTGGAGCTCGACCCAGGCGGCGCGGTTGCCGGCGCGCTCGACGACGCGGTAGCGGGTCTTCGACGCGAGGCCCTGCTCCTCGTCGATGCACATCTTCTCGCCGCCGGTGCCGAATTGCTTGCCGATAGGCAAGTCGATGAAGCCGTCCTTCACCTCCGGAACGCCGACCACCAGCGCCCAGTAAACCTTGCGGGCGGTGCGGCCGGAAAAGGATTTGGAGAAGAACGCGGCGGCGCGCGGGGTGCGGGCGATGAGGAGGACGCCGGAGGTATCCTTGTCCAGCCGGTGGACGAGCTTCGGGCGCGGCTCGCCGTCTTCGATCAGGCCGTCGAGCAGACCGTCGAGGTGCACGTTGGTCTTGGTGCCACCCTGAGTGGCGAGGCCCGGCGGCTTGTTGACGACGATCGCGGCAGGATCGCGGTGGATCACCATCTCGTTGACGAAGGCGATCTCGTCGTCGCTCAGCGTCTTGCGCTGCGGCTTGGCGGGCTTCGCTTCGGCTGCGGGATCGGCGGGAGGCACGCGCACCACCTGACCGGCCTCGACCCGATCACCCGGGCCGGCGCGCTTGCCGTCGAGCCGCAGCTGCCCCGTCCGCGACCAGCGCGAGACGAGGTTGAAGCTGGTTTCGGGCAGGTTGCGCTTGAACCAGCGGTCGAGGCGGATGCCGTCGTCTTCGGCGGAGACCGTGAACTGGCGCACGTCGCTGCTCATGCGGCCGCCCTCATTGCGAAAAGGCCAAGGAACAGCATGGCCACGGCTCCGAATAATGACGCAAGCGAATAGCCCGCCGCCCCGAGCAGCTGACCGCGCTCGATCATGTTCGCGGTTTCGAGGCTGAAGGCGGAGAAGGTGGTGAAGCCGCCGAGAATGCCGACGCCGGCAAAGGCACGGAGCCCCTCGACGTTCCCGCCGCGGGCGAGAATGCCGGCGAGCAGCCCCATGAGGAAGCCGCCGCTGAGGTTCACGATCAATGTGCCCCAAGGGTAATCGGGGCCGACGCCGCGCAGCGCCGCCAGGCCCACAAGGTAGCGCAGGGCAGCGCCGATCGCGCCGCCGAGCATGACGAGGAGGAGATGCGGCATTGCGGCGATGTAGCGCCGCCCCCGCCGCTTCGCCAGTGGCGGAGCTTGTTTAGCCGCCGCTGCTGGCGATCAGGGCGGCGTCCGAGCCGGCACCGGTGGGCGTGACGATAAGGTAGAAGGCGCTCTCGCCGCTGGTGCCGGCGAGGATGTGATCGCCCTCGCGGCGCTGGTGCTCGGCCGAATAGCCGGCGCGGCCGGCCCGGGCGGCGTAATATTGGAGGACCCGCTGGGGCGCATCGGCGGTGGTGAAGGTGACGACGCGGGCGCGGCAATCAGCCGTGTCGGAGCCGGCGGCGTCGGTGATGCGCGAGCCCGGATAGACTGCGAAGGCGGCAGGAAGGCGCCGCGCCCATTGCATGCTGTAGTTGAGGTCAGGGCCGCAGCCGCCGCTGCCGGTCTCGCCGCTGTCCGCGGCGGCGCTTGCGCGGGCGCCCGTTCCGGTGCCCTGGACTGCGGCAGCGCGGCGTGCCGGCTGACTCCCCTGCGGCAACGGATATTGCGCCTGCGTCGGCGTTTCCGGCGGCCGCACCGCATTGCGGTTCGACTGCTGGGTCAGCGCCGGATCGACCATGATCTGGTCTTCCAGCGCGCTGGTGAGCGCCGGATCGGTGTCGTTGCCGATGATCTGGTTATCGAGCTTCGCAAGCTCGGACTGACTGTCCCGGCAGGCGCCGAGCGACAGTGCGCCGATGACGGCGAGGATGCGGACGAGAGTGGCAGCGCGTATCGACATAGGGAGCTCCTCGAGCCCCTTATGCGCGATTGTCGCCGCCAATGCGTGAGCAGACGTGGTTAACCGCCGACCGCCTCGCCCTCTGTGCCAGAGCGGGACTGCCAGTAGGCGAAGGTTTCCGACTGGACGGCGCGGATGAACCGCGTCGCCTCCGGCCCCTCCCAGGGCCCGGCATAGCCGCGGCTGCGCGCCCCGCCTGCAACCCACCACCCTTGGCCCG
>NZ_DASVUE010000429.1:0-2977 GCF_036387215.1 Allosphingosinicella sp.
GCTCGAGCAGGCGATCAAGGAAGGGCCGCTTTCGTCCCTCGCAATCGGGCGGGTGATCGCGGGCTTCGACGCCTCGATCGACATCTTCTGGAGCGCCGAGGGCTGATCAGGCGAGGTCGCTAAGGTCCAGCGTCTCCAGCAGCGCCTCGCGCGCGTGCTCGATCCGGTCCCAAAGCTCGGGATTGAGGAGATCGTCGGGAGCTATCTGCTCGGGCCACCATTCGGCGATGCAGCCTGAAATCGCGTCGAGCTTGGCTTCGTCGGCCATGAAGCGGGGATCGACAGCCGCCGGATCGGCGACCACCCGGAGCCTCAGGCAGGCGGGGCCGCCGCCGTTCGCCATCGATTGCCGCACATCCACCACGAACAGCTCGCGGATCGGCCCGTTGCCTTCGACCATCTGCTCGAGCCAGCGCCACACCGACGGCGTCTCGCGCGCCTCCTCGGGGAGGATCAGGCCCATCCCGCCGTCGGGCAGCGAGACGAGTTGGGCGTTGAAGAGATAGCTCTTGATCGCATCGTCGAGGCCGACCGCCGCGGCGGGCACCTCGACGATCTCCACCTCCGGGACGAGGCGGCGGAGCGCCGTGTAGAGCTCGGCCCGGTTCTCGAACGCCTGCTCGTGGGCGAAGAGCACGTTCTCGTTGGCGACCGCGACCACGTCGTTGTGGAACGCGCCCGCGGCGATCGCCTCCTCTGACTGGGCGGCGAACAGGGTGCGTTCGGGATCGAGCCCGTGGAACCGCGCAACCGCACGGGAGGCCTCGACATGCTGCCGCGCCGGAAAGCGGCCGCCGCTTTTGCCGTAGACGAAGATCTCGACGCCGGGCGCCCCGTGTGAAGGCGCGATCCGCATATGGTTTGCGGCGCCCTCGTCGCCGAAGGCGGGCGGCACCGGCCGGTGGACTCGGAAGTGCTCGCCATTCCCGAAGGCGCATCGAAGCTGGCAATATGTGTCGGGCCATTCATGGCTCCGGTGCGCCATGGTGCGCAGATTGGCGACCGTGAGGTGGCAGCGGCCGTCCTCGGTGTCGGGAGCGGGGGAGACGGTCGCCGCATTGGCCGCCCACATCGCGGAAGCCGAGAAAGCGGCGGGCCGGAGCGTGTCGGGAGCGTCCTGGACGGTCGTGCCGAGATCGCTCAGCCAGTCGTGGTTCGGGCGGGGGAGCGGGACGAAAATGCCCTGCGCGAGGCCGAGCCCGAGATTGTGTCGCATCTTCTCGACGCCCTGCAGCGCCGCGTCGCGCGGGTGCGAGATGTTGAGCGCGTTCGTGGTCGAGGCGAGGTTGCCGAGGCTGAGGCCGGCATAATTGTGGCTCGGGCCGATGATGCCGTCGAAGTTGATCTCGCGGAGCGCCACCTCAGCGCCCCATCGCCAGGAAAGTGTCGCCGGGGCGGATGTTCAGAAGCTCCGCACTCTTCGAATCGAGCGTCGCCGTGCCGTCCGGATCCTGCCCCAGATGCCCGTAGCAGACCGCGAAGCTCGTCAGCCGGCCCGCAGCAAGCATCATCGGCTCGGTATCGATGTCGTCGCTGATGCCCGCCAGCACGAATTCGTGGGAATCGCGGATCGTGCGGATGCTGTCCGTCTGGGCGCACATGGTGGGGCCGCCGTCGAAGATGTCGACATAGCAATCGTAGCTGAAGCCTTCCCGCTCAAGCATCTTCATCGCCGCGCGCCCGGAGGGGTGGGGGACGCCCATCACGCTTCGGGCGCTCTCAGGCAGCATGGCCGTATAGATCGGCGTCTTCGGCATCAGGTCGGCGATGAACTGGGTGCCGTGCATGGCGTTGAACTCGTCCGCCTCGCGGAAATCCATTCCGAAGAAACGGCCGGCGATCGCGTCCCAGAAGGGCGACCCGCCGGATTCGTCGATGACGCCCCGGAGCTCGGCCAGGACGCGGTTGCCGAACCTCTTCCGGTGCTGGCGGATGAAAAGGTAGCGGCTTCGGGCGAGCAGCATGCCGAGGCCGCCGGCGCGCTCGCC
The DNA here is from genome assembly GCF_036387215.1 of Allosphingosinicella sp. Taxonomy (GTDB): domain Bacteria; phylum Pseudomonadota; class Alphaproteobacteria; order Sphingomonadales; family Sphingomonadaceae; genus Allosphingosinicella. Next base: position 1,989 of record NZ_DASVUE010000429.1, read on the forward strand.
CGGGTGGAGGAAGAGGCCGCCCACCTCGGACGAACCTTCGAAATCGGTGCACAGCGTCAGCATCTCCGCCCGGAAGGTCTTGCCGAGCGCTTTCGAGGTCTGGGTGAGGGTGGAGAGGCGGTAGCTGTAGAAAGGCCATTCGGTGCCCACCATCCCGAACAGCTGGCACGTGCCGCGGACCTGGCCCGTGTCGGTATTTTCGAGCACCATCAGATAGAGCTGGTCGCTCTGCTCCTCGACGTCCGACTGGAACGCCTTTTCCGAGCGGATCAGCTTGTCGACCAGCGACCCGCGGTCCGGCGGCAGGTTGGTGAAGCCGCCGCCCGTCAGCTTCGCCATCTCGTAGATCGACTGGAAATCCTCGTTGTTGGCCGGTCGGACTCGAAAACTCACGCAATGGCTCCAGAAGCAAGACGAAGGATGGTGAGCGCCGACAGCTGCGCGCGCTCCAGGAGGCTATCGACGATCAGATATTCGTCGGGCGAGTGGATGGCGCCGCCGCGCACCCCCATCGTATCGACGACCGGCACCCCGCAGGCGGCGATATTGTTGCCGTCGCAGACGCCCCCGCTCGGGCGCCAGCCAATCTCCTGGCCGAGATCGGCGCCGCAGCTCTTCACGAGCTCGAACAGCCGCTCGGCGGCCGCATCGAGCGGCTTCGGCGGCCGTGCGAAGCCGCCATGGACGTGGATCTCCACCTCGTGCTCGGCAGCCACCATCGCCGCCGCCGCGTCGAGGTGCGACTGGCCGCGCTGCTGGTCCTCCGCCGTCGCCGGACGCATGTTCACGCGCAGGACAGCATGGTCCGGCACGACATTGTTCGGGCTTCCGCCGTCGATCCGCGCCGGATTGACGGAAAGGCGCGGGCCCTTCGCCTTCGCCAGCCGAAGCGCCAGATCGGCCGCCGCCACGATGGCGTTGCGTCCGTCCTCCGGGTTCCGCCCCGCATGCGCGCTTCGCCCGTGCACGAAGATCGAGAAATTGCCGCT
>NZ_DASVUE010000430.1:0-9945 GCF_036387215.1 Allosphingosinicella sp.
GCCGCGACCGGGCGCAGCTCGCAAGCCTTGGCAACGGGCGCTCGCGGGCGCGGTGATCAGATGCGGGTGATCCGCTCCATCAGCTCCAGCCCGCGGTAGAGCGCGCGCCGCTCGCTGTCGGCAAGTTTCTCGAGCCGGCCGCTGATCGCCTGCACGCGGCGGGCGCGGCCGTCGTCGAGCACGGCGCGGCCGGCATCGGTCGCGGCAATGCGGACCATGCGGCGATCGGAAGGATCGGTTTCGCGTGTGACGAGCCCGTCCTGCACGAGATTCTCGACGATGCGGCTCATCGTCGGCGGGCGGACGTGCTCGGCGGCTGCTAGGTCCGCGAGCGAGATCGGGCCGGCGAAGACGATCACTGACAGTGCCGAGAGCCGCGAGGCGCTCATCCCCGCTTCTTCATCCTCGCGCCGAAGCACGCGCAGCATCCGCATCGACACGGAATGAAGCTGCGCCGCCATCTGTTCGGTACGGTAGTTCATCGTCCCCTCCCCGCTGTTCGGAGGTGACAATAATTGCGTTCGGCTAACGATTAGCTAACGGCGAGCCGGAGCTGCCGCTCAGGCGTCACGGATGGATCCACCAGCGGATCAAATAGGCGACGCTCCCCACGGTGGCGACGCCAGCCACCCACAGGGCCACGAACCAGGCGAGCCGTACCTTAAGCGGTGCAGGCTCAATGCTCATGGTACCCATCTTCCCCCACCTTCCCGCGGAACACCCAGTAGGACCAGCCCGTGTACGCCAGGATCAAGGGGATGAGGACCAGCGCGCCGACGATCATGAACAGCTGGCTCTGGTAGGGCGCCGCGGCCTGCCAGATCGAGACGCGGCCGGGGATCACGTCGGGCCAGATCGAGATTGCAAGGCCGAGCATCGAGAGCAGGAACAGGCCTAGCGTCAGCACGAACGGATGCCAGTCCCTGCTCCGGCGAAGGCTGAGCCAGAGGGCGAAGGCGGTGCCGGCGACGAGGAGCGGCATCGGGATCGTGACGAGCAGTCCCGGATGATCGAACCAGCGCTCGAAATATTTGGGCTCCACGAAAGGAGTGGCGAGGCTGACGCCGCCCATCGCCAGCAGCAAGGCGGGGGTCAGGAGCTTGGCATAGCGGCGGGCATCCTGCTGGATCCGGTTCTCCGTCTTCCAGATGAGCCAGGTCGCGCCGAGCAGTGCGTACCCGACGACGAGGCTTGCCCCGACGAGCAGGCTGAACGGCGTCAGCCATTCCCACCAGCCGCCGCCATAGGCGCGGCCGCTGACCGTGATCCCCTGCAGGAGCGCACCCAACGTTATCCCCTGCGCGAAGGTTGCGACGAGGGACCCGATGAAGAAGCCGGCGTCCCACCATTTGCGGTGGCCGGCGTCGCGCCAGCGGAACTCGAACGCGACGCCCCGGAAAACAAGCCCGAGCAGCATCGCGATCAGCGGCGCGTAGAGCGCGGGGAGGATGATCGAATAAGCGAGCGGAAAGGCGGCCATCAGCCCGCCGCCGCCGAGCACGAGCCACGTCTCGTTCCCGTCCCAGACGGGCGCGATCGCGTTCATCGCCTGGTCGCGTTCCTTGCCCACCCGGAAGAACGGAAAGAGGATGCCGATGCCGAGATCGAACCCGTCCATCACGACATAGGCGGCGACTGCAAAAGCGATCAGGAACGCCCAGGCGACGGTGAGGTCCATCAGCGCGCCTCCTCGCTGAGATCGGGCCGCGGATCGGAGCCGCGGCGGCGCATCGAGGGTGACGGCGTGATTCCGGCGGTGCGGATCGGCGCCTCCGCCTCGCCGCCCTCGCCTGCGTGGGGCGGGTGTCCCGCGAGCTTCAATATGTAGATGGTCCCGGCCGCGAAGACGGTGAAGTATACGAGGACGAAGGCGATGAGCGAGCCGGTGACTCCGGGCGTGGCGATGGGCGAGACGGCGTCGGCGGTGCGGAGAAGGCCGTAGACGACATAGGGTTGCCGCCCCACCTCGGTCGTTACCCAGCCGGCGATGACGGCAACGAAGCCGGACGGCCCCATCACCAGCGCGAAACGGTGAAGCAGCTTCCAGTCGTAGAGCCGCTTCCTCAGCCGCGCGAGCAGGCTGAACAGGCCGAGCGCGAACATCAGCATGCCGAGGCCCACCATTACCCGGAACGACCAGAAGACGATCTCCGCCGGCGGCCGCTCGGAGCGGGGGAAGCTCTTCAGCCCCTCGAGCGGCGCATCCGCATCGTGCTTCAGGATCAGCGATGAGAGCTTGGGGATTTCGAGGAGGACGTGAGTCTTCTCGGCCTTGCTGTCAGGCATCCCGATCAGGATCAGCGGCGCGCCGTTCGGATAGCTGTCGAAATGCCCTTCCATCGCCATCACCTTCGCCGGCTGGTGCTCGAGCGTGTTGAGGCCGTGAAGATCGCCGACGAAGATCTGCACCGGCGCCACCAGGGCGGCCATCCACATCGCCATCGAGAACATCTTCCGCACTTCCGGCGTGTCGCGCCGCTTCAGCAGGTGCCAGGCCGCGACCGCACCCACGGCAAGCGCCGTCGTGAGATAAGCGGCGGTCACGGTATGGGCGAGGCGGAAGGGGAAGCTCGGGTTGAAGATGATCTCCAGCCAGCCGGCGGCGGGCACGAACTGCCCCTCCGCGTTCCGCGCCCAGCCGACCGGCGTCTGCATCCAGCTGTTGGCGCTGAGGATCCAGAAAGCGGAGATGGCGGTGCCGAGCGCGACCATGCAGGTGGCGAGGAAATGGAGCTTCTTCCCCACCCGCTCCAGCCCGAACAGCATCACGCCGAGGAACCCGGCTTCAAGGAAGAAGGCGGTGAGCACTTCATAGGCCATGAGCGGCCCGATGATCGGCCCCGCTCGATCCGAGAAGACCGACCAGTTGGTGCCGAACTGGTAGGACATGACGATGCCGGAGACGACGCCCATTGCGAACGCGATCGCGAAGATCTTCAGCCAGTAGCGGAAGAGGTTGATGTACACCTCCTTGCCGGTCTTCAGCCACAAGGCTTCGAGCACCGCGAGGTAGCTCGCAAGGCCGATCGAGAAGGCCGGGAAGATGAAATGGAAGCTGACGGTGAACGCGAATTGCGCCCGCGCCAGGATCAATGCCGTGTCAGCGTCCGCCACTTATCGTCCCCGCCCGGTGGTGCCGTGAGCGACATAAGCCTTCGTACGCGCCCGCGCACGCGCGGACCAGATGCTATTCCTGTGATCGAGGTTGCACCACGCGCACTCAGACGAAGACGGACCAGCCGGTGCGCTCGACCAGCTTTTCGAGTGCGACGGCGCCGGCGAGCGAGGTGCGTGCAGCGTTGAGGCCGGGAGACCAGACCGCCACCGCGCCGATACCGGGGATGGTGGCAAGGATGCCGCCGCCGCTGCCGCTCTTGCCGGGAAGGCCGATCCGGAAGGCGAAGTCGCCGCTATTGTCGTAATGGCCGGAGGTCAGCATCAGCGCGTTGATGCGGCGGCTGCGCGAGGGAAGGCATACCTCCGCCTTCGAAACGGGATCCATCCCGTCGAAGGCGAGGTAAAGTCCGGCGCGGGCAAGCTGGCGGCAGCTCATGCGGATCGCGCACTGGCGGAACCAGACGCTGAGCACGTCCTCGACCGGATTATTGAGATTGCCCCAGGCGGCGATGAAATGGGCGAGACTGCGGTTCAGCGATCCGGCCTTCGATTCCGACATGACGACATTCTCGTCGATGCCGACGCTGTCGTCGCCGCTCCGCTCGCGCAGGAAGTCGAGGATCTCCTCCACCGCCTCGTCGGCGCTGTCGCGGCCGATCAGCTGATCGCAGACGACGAGCGCGCCGGAATTGATCAAGGGATTGCGTGGCTTCCCCTTTTCCTCCTCGAGCTGGACGAGGGCGTTGAAGGGCGCGCCTGCGGGCTCGCGCCCGACATGGTTCCAGAGCGCACCGCCGACATGGCCGAGCGCCAGCGAAAGCGAGAAGATGGTAGAGATGCTCTGCATCGAGAATGGCTCATCGGCATCGCCGGCGACGTAGACGTTGCCGTCTCCGGTCGCGAGCGCGATGCCGAGCTTGTTCGGATTCACCTGCGCGAGCGCCGGCAGATAGTTCGAGACATCGCCATGGCCGCGATAGTTGGAGGCATCGTCGAGGACGGCGTCGACCAGCGCCTGATAGTCGACCGGCGGCTGATCCTTGATGTTCTTCTCGATCATGACGGACCTGTAACAGATGTCGGGAGAGTTTGGCAGCCACGGAGCAAATCCGGAGGTGCACGGTTGTTACGGCAACGATCGATCCTCCACCGGGTTCAATGTCACACAAATCAGTTTCAAGAGAGGCTCACCCGCCATGTGCGGCATAGCGGGCGAAATCCGCTTCGACGGGAGCATTGCGGACTCGGGCGCGGTTGCGACGATGATGCGCAGCCAGGCACGGCGCGGCCCCGACAGCTGCGGCCAGCTGATGCGCGGGCGCGTGGGGCTGGGGCACCAGCGCCTCAAGATCATCGACCTTTCGCACCGCTCCGCACAGCCGATGGTGGATCCGGAGCTCGGGCTCGACCTCGTCTTCAACGGCTGCATCTACAATTACGAGGAGCTTCGGGACGAGCTCCGGGCGCTCGGCTACCGCTTCTTCTCGGGCGGCGACACCGAGGTGATCATCAAGGCCTATCATGCCTGGGGCACTGCCTGCGTCGGACGGTTCAAGGGCATGTTTGCCTTCGCGCTTCACGAGCGGGAAACAGGGCGGGTGGTGCTCGCCCGCGACCGGTTTGGCATCAAGCCGCTTTATTATTCGGAGGCGCCCGGAAGGCTGCGCTTCTCCTCGACCTTGCCCGGGATCGTTGCCGCGGGCGATGTGGATACGTCGATCGATCCGCAGGCGCTGCAATTCTACATGAGCTGGCACGCCGTCGTGCCGCCGCCCTGGACGATCCTGAAGGGCATCAGGAAGATGCCACCGGCGACGGTGCGGGTGATCGAGGAGGACGGCTCTTCAAAGGAGCATGTCTATTGGGACCCGCCGTTCGGAAGCGACGAGGCGCGGAGCAAGGAGGAATGGGAGGAGATGGTCCTCGTCGCCCTCCGAACCGCGGTCGAGCGGCGGATGGTGGCGGACGTGCCGGTGGGCGTGCTGCTTTCGGGCGGCGTCGATTCCAGCCTGATCGTGGGTCTGCTGGCCGAGATGGGACAGCACGGCCTTTCCACCTTCTCGATCGGCTTCGAGGAGGCGAACGGCGAGAAGGGTGACGAATTCGTCTATTCGGACCTCATCGCCCGCCACTACGGCACCAAGCACCACAAGCTCTTCATCCCGTCGGCCGACTTGCTGCGTGAGCTCCCCGGAGCGATCGAGGCGATGTCGGAGCCGATGGTGAGCTACGACAATGTCGGCTTCTATTTGCTCAGCCGCGAGGTTTCGAAGCACATCAAGGTGGTGCAGTCCGGCCAAGGCGCGGACGAGGTGTTCGCCGGCTATCACTGGTATCCGCCCATGGCGGGGGCGAACGATCCGGTCGCGACCTACGCCCGTGCCTTTTTCGACCGGGACGCCGAGACCCTGAACCGGCATCTGGGGCCGGACTGGCGGAACGGAGGCACGCTTCCGCTCGATTATGTGCGGGAGCATTTCGCGCGCGCGGGCGCGGCCGATCCGGTCGCGAAGGCGCTGCGGATCGACAGCAACGTCATGCTGGTCGACGACCCGGTGAAGCGCGTCGACAACATGACCATGGCCTGGGGGCTTGAGGCGCGGGTGCCGTTCCTCGACCATGAGCTGACCGAGCTTGCCGCGCGCGTTCCATCGGAGCTGAAGCTTGCCGGCGGCGGCAAGGGCATACTGAAGGACGTGGCCCGGCGCGTGATCCCGTCGGAAGTGATCGATCGGCCGAAGGGCTATTTCCCGGTGCCGGCCCTCAAATACATTCAGGGGCCCTATCTCGATCTGGTGCGGGACGCGCTCACCAGCCGGCCGGCGCGGGAGCGTGGGCTGTTCGACGGGGGCTATCTGGAGCGGCTGTTCGACGATCCCACCGGGCACATCACTCCCTTGCGAGGATCGGAGCTCTGGCAGGTGGGGCTGCTCGAGCTCTGGCTTCAGCAGCAGGGCGTCGGCTGATGCGGCTTTGGCAGCAGATCGGGCGCGGCAAACCGCAGCCGGTGAAGGCGAACGCGCTCGTCGACTGCGGCTGGGGTAGGATCCTGTTCGGCCAGACCTATGAGGAGGTGGAGGATCTCGTCTGCGACATCCGCGCCGAGGGGCCGGAGCAGCGCGACATCGCCATGTATGTGACCGAACCGCACGTGCTGATCGCGGCCGCGCCTTCCGAATTGTTCCTGGACCCCTCGCACACCTACCGGCTGAACCTAGCAACCTATCGCGGATGGGACCGGAAGCCGGGCGGCTTCATGGTGCGGCGGATGGTGCCGGATACGGATGCCGACGCGGTGAATCGGCTCTACGCGCTGCACCGCATGGTGCCGGTGCGGCCCGATTTCTTCGACGAGGAGAGCCAGGGGCGGCTGCTCACCTATTTCGTCGCCGAGGATGAGGAGAGCGGCGCCATCATCGGCACCGTGCTTGGCATCGACCACAGCATCGCCTTCGAGGATCCGGAGAAAGGCTCATCGCTCTGGACGCTCGCGGTCGATCCGCAGACGCCGCACCCCGGTGTCGGCGAAGCGCTGATCCGATGGCTTGCAGAACATTATATCGCCCGCGGAGCGGGATCGATGGACCTCTCCGTGCTTCACGACAATCGCGGCGCAATCGCGCTTTACGAGAAGCTCGGCTTCCACCGCCTCCCGGTGTTCGCGGTGAAGCGGCGAAACGTCATCAACGAGCGGCTGTTCGCGGGCCACGATCCCGCCAAGGACATGAACCCATATGCCCGCATCATCATCAACGAGGCGCGGCGGCGGAACATCGCGGTCGACGTGCTCGATGCCGAGGGCGGGCTGTTCCAGCTCACCTCCGGCGGCCGGACGGTTCGCTGCCGGGAGTCGCTAAGCGAGCTCACCAGCGCCGTCGCACTCTCGATCTGCGACGACAAGGCGATGACGCGCCGGATCGTTCAAGCGGCGGGCGTCGAGGTGCCGGAGGAGGTGGAGGCTTCGGACCGCACCGCGGTGAAGGCGATGCTTGAGAAGCACGGCTCCCTCGTCGTGAAGCCGGCGCGCGGCGAGCAGGGGCGCGGCGTCGCCGTCGATCTCGACACCATCGAAAGCGTCGAACAGGCGATCGAGATCGCGTCCCGCCATTCCGAGCAGGTGCTGGTCGAAAGCTTCCACAAGGGGCTGGACCTCCGCCTGATCGTGATCGGCTACGAGCTGGTCGCCGCCGCGGTGCGCCGGCCCGCGGAGGTGGTGGGCAACGGCCGAGACACGGTGCGGCAGCTGATCGAACGCCAGAGCCGCCGCCGCGCCGCCGCCACCGGCGGAGAATCCAGGATCCCGCTCGACACCGAGACCGAACGCTGCGTCCGCAAAGCGGGGTATGGAATGGACGACGTGCCGCCGGAGGGTGTCTCCTTCCCGGTGCGGAAGGCCGCCAACCTCCACACCGGCGGCACAATCCACGATGTAACCGACCATCTGCACCCGCGGCTGAAGGAGGCAGCGATCCGCGTGGCAAGGGCGATCGGAATCCCGGTCGTCGGCGTCGACTTCATCGTCTCCGATCCCGCCGATCCCGACTATGTCTTCATCGAAGCGAACGAGCGCGCCGGCCTCGCCAACCACGAGCCGCAGCCGACCGCGCAGCGCTTCATCGACCTGCTCTTCCCGCTCACCATGCCTGCGGCCGCACGCGAACCGAGGAAGGCCGATGCCGCTGCCGAACATTGATACGGAGTATCTGAAGGCGCAGCTGAAGCGGCTTCTCTCCATACCGAGCCCCACGGGGTACACGGACACCGTCGTCCGCTACGTTTCGGAGGAGCTGGAGCGTCTCGGGATCCCCTTCTCTGTCACCCGCCGCGGCGCGATCCTCGCCATCTACCGCGGCCGGGAAATGGAGGGTGCGCGGGCGATCGTCTCGCACCTCGATACGCTCGGCGCGACGGTGAAGATGATCAAGGACAATGGCCGGCTCGAACTCGTGCCGATCGGCACCTGGTCCGCCCGCGCCGCCGAATATGCGCGCTGCACCATCTTCTCCGACGAGGGCTCGTTCCGCGGCACGATCCTGCCGCTCAAAGCGTCCGGGCATACGTTCAACGAGGAGATCGACACCCAGCCGGTCGGCTGGCCGCATGTCGAAGTGCGGATCGATGCCGATTGCTACGACCGCAGGAGCTGCGAAGCGCTCGGCCTCCACATCGGCGATTTCGTCGCCGTCGATCCGGGGACCGAGTTCCTCGACAACGGCTACATCGTCTCCCGCCACCTCGACGACAAGGCCGGCTGCGCGGTGATGCTGGCAGCGCTGAAGGCAATGATCGACGCTCGGGTGCGGACGCCGGTCGACATCCACTTCATCTTCACGATCGCCGAGGAGGTCGGCTCAGGCGCCTCGGCCGTTCTGCTGGAGAACGTGGTCGCAATGGTCTCGATCGACAACGGCACCACCGCGCCCGGCCAGAACAGCGCCGAGTTCGGGGCGACGATCGCAATGGCCGACCAGGTGGGGCCGTTCGATTATCACCTGACGCGGAAGCTCATCCGCCTCTGCGAGGAGAACCAGATCCGCCACCAGCGCGACGTCTTCCGCTACTACCGCTCCGACAGCGCCTCGGCACTCGAAGGAGGCGCGGACGTCCGGACCGCGCTCATCACGTTCGGCATCGATGCAAGCCACGGCTATGAGCGCATCCACATCCACGCGCTGAAGTCGCTTGCCGAGCTGACGATCCTCTACGCGGCAAGCCCGGTCGAAATCGCGCGCGATGTCGAGGAGCTCGCGGGACTGGACGGATTTACGGAGCAGCCGACCCGGCCGGCGCCGCACAGCGAGGACGATCCGTCAGACCATGACGGACCACCCGCCTAGACGAAGCAGGCGGGATCCCCGGCGGCGGTGAGGAGGTTGCTCGCCGCATCTTCCTCGGGAGCGGCCGACCCGTCGCCCCATTCCTCGACCGGCAGCCCCAGCCGCGCCGGATCATAGCCGCCGACCGAGCTCAGGCGGCGCCAATCGAGCACCCGGACCGTCCGCGCGTCGGCAGCGGTCACCCCGGAGAGGAAGAAGAGCGCGAGCGTGCGCTTCACCCGGCAAAGGCTGGTGCCGAGCGCGCTTGCGATCTCGGCACGTGGGATCGGCAGTTCCTGGTCCTTGTCGGCGCCGCGGCGATCGAGCTGGTAACCGAGCTCGCACAGCAGGTAAGCGAGCCGCGCGCGGGTATTGCGGCGGCCGGCGTCGACCGCCCGCTCCGCCGCGATCGCCGAGGAAAGCGCCATCCGCACCGTCCAATCCAGATCGACGTTCCGCGACCGCGCGAGCAGGAACGGAAGCGCGAGGACCGACGCGGGAACGGCAGCATATTGCGTTGCCATCGTGGGCGAACTCCATAGGTGCGGGGCTGACGCGAGGCGTCCCAAGCCCCTGAAAGACTGTCATATAAACAGTTTCGCACCCGTTCCCGTTCCTTAAAAACACATTAACAAGCGTTAGCACCCGCCGGGACATGCGAGGGCCGGCGGCCAAGGATCGGAGGGTTCAGGAGAAGGCTGGATGCCCGACGTGGATTCGAACCACGATTGACGGAGTCAGAGTCCGTAGTCTTACCATTAGACGATCGGGCAGCAGAGCGCGCGAAATAGGAGCGGCGGCGGGGGCTGTCAACGCTCGCGCACCCTCGGTTGCCGTCAATTCCCTTTCGGTATATTGGTTTCGGCAAGTCAACGGGCGGCGGCCTGCCGCGGCCCGGTAACGAGAACATAAGAGCAAGGGTAAGATGGCGCAGATTGCCGCCACCGCTCCGCAGGCGCCGGGCCAGGGCCCCGCCCAGGCGGTATCAGCCGCCCCGCTCCCGCGGCGGCAT
>NZ_DASVUE010000431.1:0-6393 GCF_036387215.1 Allosphingosinicella sp.
CCGATCGGCTGCCCGCGAAGGTCTGCGATCAGGCCAAGCAGGCGCTGGACGAGCTCGGCCGCACCGGCAGCTTCGAATATTCCGCGGACGGAGTCGCCACGATCGACGAGGCGGCCTGGCTGCCGATGGCCGCCGAGCAACGCGACGCGCTCGGCCAGGCGCTCGCCTTCCACACCGCCTGCTCGGCCAAGGAGCCGCCGCGCGAGGTGTCGGTCACGATCAAGAATGAAGGCGGCCGCACGCTGACGGAGCGCGTGGTGGAAACCTCGATCGACATCGGCCGAGCGCTGCGGGACTGAGCATCCTGTTACGGGATTGAGACATCTTCTGCAGCAACTCACAATGTTATAGAATATCATCACGATATAGTATATCACGGCTCCTGCAGCTGGAGAACCAGCGCGATGTGCAGGAGATGAGAGATGGCTGAGCAGACCTTCCTCAACCAAAAGCCGAGGAGCCCCGGCAGCCTCGCGGTCGTGATCGCGCTTCACGGCGCGGCGATCACCGCCTTGATGCTGTCCAAGATGGAATTCGTGCGGCCGCCGCCGGTGGTCACCGAGACCTACAACGTCCCGGACATTCCGCCGCCGCCGAAGGTGGAACCCGATGAGCCGAAGCCGCAGCAAAAGGCGCAGTCGAAGTCGCAGATCGACATCGTCCCGCCGATCGTAGAGCGGCCCGCATTCAACGACGTGGTGATCCCGCAGCCGAGGAATAGCGAACCGGTGGTGTTCGATACCTCGCCGCCCGGACCGGTGACCTTGCCGCCCGTCGCCGATCCGCCGCCGGTGCCGAAGGCCGATCCGGTCCGGACCGAGGCCCAGCTCGATCCCCGGAGCAAGCTTCAGCCGCCTTACCCGGCTTCCGAGGAGCGGGCGGAAGTGACCGGGAGCGTCACGGTGATGATCGTGATCGGCACCGACGGGCGCGTGAAGGACGTCGAGAAGGTGAGCGCCGGCAACGACGCCTTCTACCGTGCGACGGAGCAGCAGGCGCTCCGCTACTGGCGGTTCAAGCCGGCGATGGTTGACGGCAAGCCCGTCGAATCGAGGAAGCGAATGACGGTGCATTTCCGGCTCGACGCCTGAGCCTGGAGGGGGTGGCGCAGCCGCTGCGCCGCCCCTATCTTCGGGCGATGCCGCTTCCCCGCCCAGCTTCCCCCCGCGCGCTGATCGCCGATCTCCGCGCCTTCACGCGTGAGCGCACCGGCGTGCAGTGGGGCGCCGCCTTCGTCGCGATTGCGATGCCGATCGTGATCGTGTTCGGCTTCATCAAGGACGCCAAGACGAACATCGTTCCAAAGGAACAGATCGTCTATGTCGGCAGCTGGAGCTCCAACCGCACCGACGCCGAAATTAAGGCCGACCAGGCCAGGCGCGAGCAGCAGCGGCAGGCCGGCGTCGCCGAGCGCCAGCGCCAGTTCAAGGCGATCGAGCGCCGCTTCGGAATGGATGAAGACTGATCCGCGCTGGATGGCTGCGGCGATCGCGCTCGGCGAGCGCGGCCGCGGGCGGACGGCACCCAACCCCAATGTCGGCTGCCTGATCGTCAGCGGCGATGCCGTCGTCGGCAGCGGCTGGACCCAGCCCGGCGGTCGTCCGCACGCCGAAGCGATGGCGCTCGAGGAAGCAGGGGCACTGGCCTCCGGCGCCACGATCTATGTAACCCTCGAGCCCTGCGCTCACCTAAGCAGCCGTGGACCCGCCTGCGCCGATCTGCTCGCCTCGTCGGGCATCGAACGGGCGGTGATCGCGTTGCGAGATCCCGATTCCCGCACGGACGGCAGGGGCATCGATCGGCTTCGGGCGGCGGGGATCGAGGTGGAGATCGGCATCGGTGCGCAGGATGCGGAACGATCGATGGCCGGTTTCCTGACACGGCTTCGCCTTGGCCGGCCCTACGTGACCCTGAAGCTTGCAATGTCTCTCGACGGCAAGATTGCCCTGCCCTCGGGGGAGAGCCGCTGGATCACCGGTGAGGATGCCCGGGCGCACGTCCACGCCGAGCGTTCCCGAACCGACATGATCCTGGTCGGCCGGGGCACCTACAATGCCGACAACCCCAAGCTCGACGTGCGGCTGCCGGGGCTGGAGGACCGATCGCCCCGGCGTGCCCTCCTGACGCGCGGCGAAGCGGTGGACGGCTGGAGCAGGATCGGCGCTCCCGAGGAGATTTTCGGGCTTCATGACGTCAACGATCTGATGGTCGAGGGCGGCTCGGGCGCTGCTTCCGCCTTCCTCCAGGCCGATCTCGTCGATCGGATGCTGATCTACCGCGCGCCCATCATCATCGGGGAGGGCAAGTCCTCGGTAGGTTATATCGGCCTCACCGCGCTCGCGGACGCGCACCGGCGGTGGGCGTTCGTCGATAGCCGCCCGCTTGGCATCGACCGCCTCGAAGTCTACGAGCGCGTCCGCAACTGATGTTTACCGGAATTGTCACCGATATTGGCCGCATCGAGGCGGCGGAGCAGCGGGGCGACCTGCGGCTGCGGATCGGCTGCGGTTATGACATGTCCACCGTCGATCTCGGCGCGTCCATTTCCTGCTCCGGCGTGTGCCTGACGGTGGTGGACAAGGGCGAGAACTGGTTCGCGGTCGATGTCTCGGCCGAAACGCTCAGCCGGACCGCCCCTGCAATGTGGGAGCAGGGGCGGCGATTGAACCTCGAGCGGGCGCTCCGCGTCGGCGACGAGCTTGGCGGCCATATCGTCACCGGCCATGTCGACGGGATCGGAGAAGTGGAAGGCACGGCCGACGTCGGCGGCTCCACCCGCGTCACGATCATCGCCGGCGACGAGATCGCGCCTTACCTCGCCGCCAAGGGATCGGTGACGCTCGACGGCGTGTCGCTGACCGTGAACGAGGTGGAGAGCCTCTCGGACGGCGTCCGCTTCGGGATCAACATCATCCCCCATACTGCGCAGCAGACGACGCTCGGCGAGATCGCGCCCGGGCGGCCGCTCAACATCGAGATCGACATCCTCGCCCGCTATCTCGGCCGCATGCTGGAGCTCCGGCGCTGATGGCCGCGCTTCCGCTCGAACGCGGCTTCCTCTCCTCCCCAGAGGAACTGATCGACGAAGCGCGCAACGGCCGCATGTTCATCCTCGTCGACGACGAGGACCGGGAGAATGAAGGCGATCTCGTCATCCCGGCGCAGATGGCGACGCCTGATGCGATCAACTTCATGGCGCGATACGGCCGCGGCCTCATCTGCCTGGCGCTGACCAAGAACCGTGTCGACCAGCTCGGCCTCGGCCTGATGAGCCGCCAGAACGGCACCCGGCACGAGACTGCCTTCACCACCTCGATCGAGGCGCGCGACGGAGTCACCACCGGCATCTCCGCCGCCGACCGCGCCCGCACCATCTCGGTCGCGATCGACGCCGCCAAGGGCCCGGAGCATATCGTCACCCCCGGCCATGTCTTTCCGCTCGTGGCGCGGGACGGCGGAGTCCTCATCCGCGCCGGCCATACCGAGGCCGCGGTCGACGTCTCGCGCCTCGCCGGCCTCAACCCTTCCGGAGTGATCTGCGAGATCATGAAGGAAGACGGGACGATGGCGCGGATGGACGACCTCGTCGCCTTCGCGCAGCTGCACGGCCTCAAGATGGGCACGATCCGCGATCTCATCGCCTACCGGCTCAAGAAGGACCATCTCGTCGAGCAGACGGCGGAAGCGAGCTTCGAAAGCTGCTGGGGCGGGACCTGGGCCGCCAAGAGCTTCCTCAACAAGGCGGTCGGCACCGAAACCGTTGCGCTTGTGAAGGGCGAGATCGACCCCTCCAGGCCCACGCTCGTCCGGATGCACCAGCTCAACCTCTTCGAGGACGTGTTCGGCGAATCAAGCCCCCGCAGCGGCATGCTCCGCGGCGCCATGCGCGAGATCGCGCGCGAAGGATCCGGCGTGATCGTCGCGCTGACTCGCTCGGTGCCGATCTCCACCATCCTCGATGCCCGCTCCGGCAAAGCTGGGCCGAAGGACATGGAGCAGCTCCGCGATTATGGCGGCGGCGCCCAGATCCTGTCCGCGCTCGGCATCCACGATATGATCCTCCTCACCAACACCCACCACACGCCGGTGGCGCTCGGCGGCTACGGCCTCAAGATCGTCGGCGAGCGCATGATCCCGCTGGAGGATTGAGATGGCCAGGATCCTGATCGTCGAGGCGCGCTTCTACGACCACTTGAACGATCTGCTGCTCGAGGGCGCCCGCGCCGCGATCGAGGAAGCGGGGCACGAGCATGAGACGATCACGGTGCCGGGGGCGCTCGAAGTGCCCGCCGCGATCGCGCTTGCGGCTGAGACGGAGCGCTATGACGGCTTCGTTGCCCTCGGCGTCGTGATCCGCGGCGAGACCTATCATTTCGAGATCGTCGCCGGCGAAAGCGCGCGCGGCATCATGGCGCTGACGCTCGACGGCCTCGCAATCGGCAACGGCATCCTCACCGTCGAAAACGAAGCCCAGGCGCTCGCCCGCGCCCGCCCGGACGAAAAGGACAAAGGCGGCGAAGCGGCCAGGGCGGCGCTTTCGATGCTTGCGCTCCGCCGGCATTTCTCCGCCTGAGCGCCATCCATGGCGCTGAACGCCGCGCCCGGCCGCTATGCCTTCGCGGCCCTGATCGTCTCCAACCTCTTCCTGGCGATGGGCCCTTGGATGGTGCGGCTGGCGGACGTGGGGCCGGTCGCTTCGGCCTTCTGGCGATTGTCGCTTGCGATCCCGCTGCTGCTGATGCTGGCGCGGTTTGCAAGCAAGGGATCGTTCCGGCCGGGGAAGGGCGTTGCGCTCCTGATCGTCGCCGGCGGCGTCTTCTTCGCGGCCGATCTCGCCGCCTGGCATTACGGCATCGGCCTTACGAAGCTCGCCAACGCGACGCTGTTCGGAAACGCTTCCAGCCTGCTTTTCCCGGTCTACGGCTTCATCGCCGCGCGGATGCTGCCGCAGCGGCTCCAGGCGCTCGCCTTGCTGCTGGCGGCGGCGGGCGCGGCTTTGCTGCTCGGCGGCAGCTACGAACTCTCGGCACGGCACCTTCGGGGAGACTTGTTCGCGATCCTCGCCGGCCTCTTCTACACGGCCTATCTGATCGTGATCGACCGCGCCCGCCAGACGCTGAAGCCGCTGCCGGTGCTTGCGCTGGCAACGATCGCGGGCGCCGGGCCGCTGCTGCTCTTCTCGCTGCTGCTGGGCGAGAAGGTGCTTCCCTCCGACTGGACGCCGCTCATCCTGCTCTCGCTCGGGAGCCAGGTGATCGGCCAGGGGCTGCTGGTCTATTCCGTGGGGCATCTCAGTCCATTGGTGGTGGGGCTTGGGCTTCTCACCCAGCCGGCTGTGACGGCGGTGGTCGGCTGGCTCGCCTATGACGAAAGGCTGAGCGCCGCCGACGGCGTGGGCGCCATTCTTATCTGTGCCGCGCTGGTGCTGATCCGGCTCCCGCAGCGCCTTGCAACCGGCGAGGCGGCGCCTCATCTTGGGGAGGATCGGAGCGCTCGATGATCGAACCCAATGAGATGAACCTGGACGAGCTCCGCGCCGCACTCGCGCCGCTCATTCCGGCCAATGCGGTGTTCGACGGCTGGAGCGATACGGCGCTGGCGATGGCCGCGTCGGAGCTCGGAGTGCCGGAAGGCCGCGCCCGGCTCTGCTTCCCCGGCGGCGCACCGCAGATGATCGACGCCTGGTTCGATGCGATCGATATCGCCATGGCGAAGGCCTATCCGCTGGAGCGCATTTCCAAGCTCAAGATCCGCGAGCGCGTCCGCGACCTCGTCCTCTTCCGGATCGAGACTGTGAACCCGCACAAGGAGGCGCTTCGCCGCGCGCTTGCGATCCTCGCCCAGCCGCAAAATGCGATGGGCGCCGCGAAGCTCGCCTGGCGCTCGGCAGACCGGATGTGGCGGATCGCGGGCGATCGGGCGACCGACTTCAACCATTATACCAAGCGCGGCATTCTCTCGGCGCTCTACATGTCGACCCTTCTGGTCTATCTCGACGACGACAGCGACAGTCTCGCCACCACCCGCGGCTTCCTCGACCGGAGGATCGACGACGTGATGAGCTTCGAGAAGCTGAAGGCGAGCTGGCGGAACAGCCGCTCGCGCCTGCCAAGCCTCAGCCGCTTCCTCGGAAGGCTTCGCTACCCGGCGGTGTAGCTCTGCGCTATTGATAATCACTCGCAATATGCTAAGCGACAAGCATGACACGGTCGCTGGCTTTCCTGCTCTTCCTCATCGTTTCCGTCTTTGGCTCAGCCCCGGCCAGCGCCGCTGACGGGGATGTGCAGACGACGTGGCGGCTGCTCGATTATGTCGCAGTCGATTATTCCGGCGCGGTCTCCGGCGGCAAGATCGTCAACCCGGCCGAATATGACGAGATGCTCGAATTCTCGA
>NZ_DASVUE010000432.1:0-8355 GCF_036387215.1 Allosphingosinicella sp.
ATCCTCATGCCTGCCGCCGTCGGAGAAGCTGTCCGGAGTGACGTTGACGATGCCCACCACCTGCGGCTGGTCCATCCGCAGCGTCCGCTGCCCCACTTCCAGGGCAGGCCGGGGCGCCGTCAGCCTTTTCCAGATCGCTTCTGCTCCCGCGATACCTGCCATCGCCTGCTCGAACCGCTCGATCCCGATCAGCTCCGCGGAGAGGCGTCCATTCTCCTCCCGCAGCATCTCCACGGCCGAAAACCAAAGCATGCTGCCAGCCAGGCGCGCGACCTTCCCGTCATGCCCGAACGGCGCGTCGACGAAGGCGGTGGGGCGGAGATACAGGCGGTCGCTCATGCTCCCCCGCATAGCTTCAGAGAGGCCGCTGACGACAGCCTTTTCGCTTTTGCCGCACCGGAGGAAGGACTATCTCCGGAGCAAGGGGAGAGGGCCTGATGATCTGGCTGAAGCTGTTCGCGGTGATCGGCATGGCGGCCGGCGCATGGCAGAGCTTCAAGGCGCTCGGCACCCCGATCATCCGCGGCGGCAAGCGCTGGTATCTGCAGTCCGACGGCCGCTACCGGCGCTGGTATGGCGGGCGGGCTCGCAGCGAGGACGAGCTTTCCTGATGGTCCGGATCCGTGAGGCGGCGGCCGACGATGCTGCGGCCATAACTGCGCTGATCCGCGAGCTCGGCTACGATGTGACGGAACGGGACGTGGCGGCGCGCCTGCAACTGCTCCGTGAGCGCGGCGAGCCGGCGCTAGTAGCGGATACCGCAGGCGTCGCCGGCTGCCTCACCTGGCACAAGATGCACGTGCTCCACCGCCCCCGCCCCGTCGGCCGCATCACCATGCTTGTGGTGGCCGCAGAGATGAGAAGCAGGGGCATCGGCGCCGCACTGGTCGAGGCGGCCGAGGAGCGCCTGAGGGACGCCGGCTGCGGCCTCATCGAAGTCACCAGCAACGTGAAGCGCGTTGATGCCCACCGCTTCTACGCCAGGCTCGGCTACGAACAGACCAGCTTCCGCTTCGCGAAGAGCCTGCAGGACTGATCAGTCGAGCGTGGCGATGTATCTCTGGCGGAGGTCGTCGAGCGGCACCAGCGCCTCGCCCTGGGCCACGTGCCAGAAGGTCCAGCCGTTGCAGGAGGGGGCGCCCTGGGCGGCGGCGCCGATCTGGTGGATGCTGCCGAGCTTGCCTGAGAGCTCCACCGACGCGTCTGCGCCGACCGTTGCGCGCCAGCGCCGCTTTGAATCTGTGAGGATCGCGCCCGGCTCGATCATGCCCGTCTCGATCAGCGCTCCGAACGGCACCTTGGGCTGCGACTTCTTCGACGCCATGGTGCGCATCGCGCTTTCGTCCAGCTCGAGCGTGGAAGCGATGCGCTCGCGCGCCACCTTCACATATTTCTGCTCACGCTCGATGCCGATCCACTGCCGCCCCAGCCGCCGCGCCACGGCGCCGGTCGTGCCGGTGCCGAAGAAGGGATCGAGCACGATGTCGCCGGGATTGGTGCAGGCGAGCAGCACCCGGTAGAGCAGGGCCTCGGGCTTCTGCGTCGGGTGGGCCTTCACCCCTTCCGTCTTCACCCGCTCGCCGCCCGAGCAGATCGGGATCACCCAGTCGGACCGCATCTGCAGCTCGTCGTTCAGCGCCTTCATCGCCCGGTAGTTGAACGTGTAGCGGCTGTCCTCGCTCTTCGACGCCCAGATGAGCGTCTCGTGCGCGTTGGTGAAGCGCGTGCCGCGGAAGTTCGGCATCGGGTTCGACTTCCGCCAGACGATGTCGTTGAGGATCCAGTAGCCGAGATCCTGCAGCGCCGCGCCGCAGCGGAAGATATTGTGGTAGCTTCCGATCACCCAGAGCGTTCCGTTCGGCTTCAGGATTCGCCGCGCTTCCTTCAGCCAGGCGCGGGTGAAGGCGTCGTAATCGGCGAAGCTCGAGAATTTGTCCCAATCGTCGTCGACCGCGTCGACCCGGCTGCCCTCGGGACGGAACAATTCTCCCCCGAGCTGAAGGTTATAGGGCGGATCGGCGAAGACCATATCGACGCTGCAATCGGGCAGCGCGGCCATCGCGGCGATGCAGTCGTTCTCGATGATGCAGCCGACCGGAAGATCGGGCGTCGCCTGCTCGTTCTTCCGGCGCACAGCCGTCCCCACACGCCCCATTGCGGTCATTCAGAGCCCCCCATTTCGCGTACGAGGGTGAGTCAGCCGGACTCCGGCGTCAAGCTGCAGAGTTAAAACTGAATGTTAAGATTGGTTAATATGGTGGTGGAACGAACAGAGTCCCCACCAGATGTTGTGTCGGGCGAGAAACTTCAGACTCCATCTGAAGTGGTGTGGCGGGAAAGACTCAGCCGCCGCCTTTGCGGCGAGTTGATTATTCCGCCGCCATCGTAACGAGGTCCGGAAGGTGCTCGCGGACGCCCGAGAAGCTGCGCCGGTGCAGCGGCGTAACGCCGAGACGGGCGATCGCCTTCCGGTGATCCGGCGTCGGATAACCCTTGTTCGACGACCAGCCGTAGCCCGGATATTGCGCGCAATATTCGGCCATAATCCGGTCACGCGTCACCTTGGCGACGATCGAGGCGGCGGCGATCGACCGGCACCTGGCGTCGCCGCTGACGATCGCCTTCGAAGGCCGCGTCCAGCGCGGGCAGGCGTTGCCGTCGACCAGAATCCAGGCGGGATCGAAGCCCAGGGCTTCCACCGCCCGCGTCATCGCCAGCATCCGCGCCCAATAGATGTTGAGCGTCTCGATCTCCTCGACCGACGCAATGCCGACGCCGACCTTCGCCTGCTTATAGAGCCGCGCGCAGATCGCCTCCCGGTCCTTTGCCGGCAGCACTTTCGAATCGTCGATCCCGCGCGGGAAATGCACCCGGTCCAGCACCACCGCTGCTGCCACGACGGGCCCGGCGAGCGGAGCGCACCCCGCTTCGTCCACCCCCGCAAGCGGCTCTGGAAAGTCTCGTTCGATCTTGAAGCAGGGCCGCGCCATGCGCCGCAGCCTATTAACCACTTCGCTGCCGCGCCAGCGAAAGCTGAAATCCGGCTCGATTTCCTGTGGATAGCCTAGCCTTCGAGCTCGTCGAAGGGGACGACGCCCAGGTGATGCCCGAGCGGCCCATGACCCTGGCCGAGCCCGGGCGCCGACAGGATCGCGATCCGCACGAAGCGCACCGCCTGCTCGAACGCCTCGCGGATCGGCAGCCCGGAGCCGAGCCCCGTCGCAAGCGCGCTTGCGAACGTACAGCCGGTGCCGTGCGTGTCGGTGGTGTCGAAACGCTTGCCTTCGAGCGAGTGGAGCGGCCCGCTGGGCGAGACCAGCCGGTCGACGATCCGCGGCCCCGCCGCATGCCCGCCCTTCACCACCAGGTGGCAGCCATGAGCGAGCACCGCCGCCTCGCCCCCGAGCGCCTCCAGCTCCGGCAGGTTCGGGGTGACGACGGACGCGATCGACATCAGCCGCCCGAACGCGGCGATGGTCGCTTCGTCGGCAAGCACCGAGCCGCTGGTCGCGACCATGACGGGATCGAGGATGATCGGTACGTCCAGCCCCTCGATCCGCTCGGCGACGGCCTCCGCGGTTGCAGCCGATCCGATCATACCGATCTTCACCGCGTCGGCGCCGATATCGTCCAGCACCGCCTCGATCTGGGCGAGCACCATCTCGGCCGGCACCGGATGAACCGCGCTGACACCGAGCGTATTCTGCGCGGTGATCGCGGTGATCGCGGTCATCGCATGGCCGCCCAGCATGGTGACGGTCTTGATGTCGGCCTGAATGCCGGCCCCGCCTCCGCTGTCGGAGCCGGCGATGATCAGGATACGGGGCGTCATGCCGCGGCTTTCACGGCCTCGCAGATCCGGTCGACCACTTCGGCGACCAGCGTCTCGTCCTCGCCTTCCGCCATCACCCGGATCAGCGGCTCGGTCCCCGATTTCCGGATCACGAGCCGCCCGGTCCCGGAAAGCCGGGCTTCCGCATCGGCGATCGCGGCCTTGACGGGGCTCGTCTCGAGCGGCTGCCCGCCGTCGAAACGGACGTTCTTCAAGAGCTGCGGCAAAGGCTCGAACTGGCGGAGGAGCTCGCTCGCCGGCCGCCCGCTCTCCACCAGGCCGGCGAGGATCTGAAGCGCAGCAACCAGCCCATCGCCCGTGGTCGCGTAATCGGAGAGGATGATATGCCCCGATTGCTCGCCGCCGACATTGTAGCCCTCGCCGCGCATCGTCTCGAGCACGTAGCGGTCCCCGACCTTGGTGCGGACGAGGCCGAGCCCCTTCCCCTCCAGGAACCGCTCCAGCCCCAGATTGGACATGATCGTCGCGACGATCCCGCCGCCGCGAAGCAGTCCGCGCTCCGCCCAGGAGACGCCGATCAGCGCCATCAGCTGGTCGCCGTCGATCACCGTGCCTTTCTCGTCGACCACGATCAGCCGGTCCGCATCGCCGTCGAGCGCGATGCCGATATGAGCGCCCTCCTCCACCACCCGTGCCTGCAGCATTGCCGGCGAGGTCGAACCGCAGCCGTCGTTGATGTTGAAGCCGTTGGGCGAGACGCCGAGCGTCACCACGTCCGCCCCCAGCTCCCAAAGCGCCGAAGGCGCCACCTGGTAGGCGGCCCCGTTCGCGCAATCGACGACGATCTTGAGCCCGTCCAGCCGGAGGTGCTCCGGGAAGGTCGATTTCGCGAAGTGGATGTAGCGGCCGCGCGCATCCTCGATCTTCCGCGCCCGGCCGATCTCGGCGGGCGGCACAAGCTTCGGATCGTCCTTCAGTATCGCCTCGATCCGCGCTTCGGTCTCGTCCGATAATTTGTAGCCGTCCGGCCCGAAGAGCTTGATGCCGTTGTCGAAGAAGGGATTGTGCGAGGCCGAGATCATCACGCCGAGGTCGGCGCGCATCGATCGGGTAAGCATCGCCACCGCAGGCGTCGGCACCGGGCCCACCATCACCACGTCCATGCCGACGCTCGTGAAGCCCGAAATGAGCGCCGATTCCATCATATAGCCGGAAAGCCGCGTATCCTTGCCGATCACCACGCGATGCCGATGGTCGCCGCGCATGAAGTGGGCGCCGGCCGCCTGTCCGACCCGCTGCGCGATCTCGGCCGTCATCGGCGCTTCGTTGGTGCGGCCCCTGATCCCGTCCGTGCCGAAAAACTTGCGCCCCATCGTCGCGACATTCCCAAATAAAAGCTTGCCGACCCGCGGGCTGGCACTGAAGGATGCCGTCTAGCGCAAGCCAGCCGAAAGGGCGAGAATTTGAAGCGGTCAGCAATCACGTCGCAGCCGGCCCGGATCCTCATGGCTCTCGTCGTCGGCCTCGCCCTCGGCGGCCTCAGCGCCGCAAGCGGAGGCGCCTGGGTCGAGGATGCCGCCGACGTCGCGGAGCCGATCGGCGGCATCTGGCTGCACGGCCTTCAGATGACGATCGTGCCGCTCGTGGTCGCGCTGCTCGTCGTCGGCATCGCCGAAGGCGCCAAGGCAGCGCGGGCGAGCCGCATCGCCGGCCGCTCCTTCGCCCTGATGGTCGCCATCCTCTGGTTCTCGGCGATCTTCGCGGCCTTGTTCGTGCCGCTCCTGCTCAACCTCTTCCCGGTGCCGGCCGCGTCGGCCGAGGCGCTCCGGGCGGCGCTCGCGACCGCCAAGCCGGTCGAGACGGTGCCGACCTTCGCCGATTTCCTCCGCTCGATCGTGCCCAGCAACCCGGTCGCGGCGGCCGCATCGGATTCGATCCTGCCCCTCGTCGTATTCGCCACCATCTTCGGCTTCGCGCTTGCCCGGATCCCGGCCGAAGGGCGGGAGCGGCTAGTCGCCTTCTTCCGAGCGATCGCGGAGACCATGATCGTGATCGTCAACTGGGTGCTTTGGCTCGGGCCGATCGGCGTCTTCGCCCTCGCCTTCGTAGTCGGCGCGAGAGCGGGCGGCGGAGCGCTCGGAGCCTTGCTCCACTATATCGCGATCGTCTCCTCGGTCGGCATCGTCATCCTCGCTCTTGCCTATCCGGTGGCGGTGATCGGGGGCCGAGTCTCGCTTCCGCGCTTCGCCCGCGCCGTCGCGCCTGCGCAGGCGGTGGCGTTCAGCACCCAGTCCTCGCTTGCCACCCTTCCCCAGATGCTGCGCTCCTCCGAGCAGCTCGGAATCCCGGTCACCGCCTCGGGCGTCACCCTGCCGCTCGCCGTCGCCCTGTTCCGCGCCACCGGCCCCGGCATGAACCTCGCCGCCGCCCTTTACATCGCCCAGTGGTTCGGGATGGAGCTCAGCGCGGCCCAGATCGCGATGGGCGTGGTCGTCGCCGCGATCACGACGTTCAGCGCGATCAGCCTTCCCGGCCAGGTCAGCTTCGTCCTCAACATCGCTCCGATCGCACTTGCGATGGGCGTTCCGATCGGCCCGCTTGCACTCCTGATCGCGGTCGAGACCATCCCCGACCTCTTCCGCACCGTCGGCAACGTCACCATGGACGTCGCCGTCGCCGCGACCGCCGCGCATCAAAGCGGCATCGGCCCAGAAGATGCCGGCGAGGAAGACCGGCTGCTCTCCGAGGGGGAGGAAGGAACCGCCTGAAGCCGCGCTTGTTGTCTCGCCGCTAGTCCGCGGAGAAGCACCATCAACGCCGAAGGGAAATTCAGCCGGAAATCGGGGCCGACGGTCGCGCCGCCGGAACCGGGCAGCCTCAACTCCGCGCTTTCGCGCAATATCGAGGCGCTGCAGGCGCGCCGACGCGACGAAGCCGCCGCCGCTTCGCGCCAGGACAAGATCGCCGAGGCGGTGACGACATTCACCGGCAGCCTCAGCTTCGTCTACCTGCACCTCGTCCTCTACGGCTTCTGGATCACCGCCAATCTCGGCTGGATCCCCGGTGTTCCCCGCTGGGACGAGACGTTCGTCGTGCTCGCCATGGCCGCTTCCGTCGAAGCGATCTTCCTCTCCACCTTCGTCCTCATCACCCAGAACCGGATGGCTGCGGCGGCGGAGAAGCGGGCCGAGCTCGATCTCCAGATCAGCCTCCTGGCGGAGCATGAGATCACCAAGGTCGTCACCATGGTGGATGCGATCGCCGACCATCTCGGCATCCGCCACGGCGCCGAAGGCGAGGTCGACGAGCTGAAGCGCAACGTCGCGCCGGAGGCGGTGCTTGACGCGATCGATTCGACGGAGAACAGCGCCTCCTGAACCAGAGGAGGCGGGGATGCGATACCGGACACTCGGACAAGGGCTTCAGGTCTCCGCGCTCGGCCTCGGCTGCATGCCGATGGCGGGCGTCGGCGCCTCGATGTACGGCGAGGCGAGCTACGAGGAGTCGATCGCCACCATCCGCCGGGCGATCGATCTCGGCGTCACCTTCTTCGACACCGCCGAAATTTACGGGCCGCACCGCAACGAGGAGATCGTTGGCGACGCAATCAAGGGCAGGCGCGACGACCTCGTCATCGCCACCAAGTTCGGCTTCCGGATCGAGAATGGCGGCATTGCCGGCGTCGACGGCAGCCCAGCCAACGTCCGCCGCGCCTGCGAAGGCTCGCTGAAGCGGCTCGGGGTCGATGTAATCGACCTCTATTACCAGCACCGCGTCGATCCGAACGTGCCCATAGAGGAGACGGTCGGCGCGATGGCCCAGCTGGTGCGGGAGGGGAAGGTCCGGCACCTCGGCCTGTCCGAGGCCGGCGAAGCCACGATCCGGCGCGCGCATGCGGTGCACCCGATCGCGGCGCTGCAATCCGAATATTCGCTTTGGGAGCGCGACGTGGAGCAGGGCATCCTGCCGCTCTGCCGCGAGCTCGGCATCGGCTTCGTGCCCTATAGCCCGCTCGGCCGCGGCTTCCTCACCGGCCAGATCAGGAGCCGCTCCGATCTGCCCGAAGGCGACTACCGGCTCCGCGACCCGCGCTACGACGACGGCAATTTCGAGAAGAACCTCGAATTCGTCGCCACCGTGATGCGCGTGGCCGAGCGCCACGGCGTCTCAGGGGCGCAGGTCGCGCTCGCCTGGCTTCTGGCGCAGGGCGGGGACGTCGTGCCGATCCCCGGCTCCAAGCGGCGGGCGACGCTGGAGGACAGCATGGCCGCGGCCGAGCTCGATCTTACCGCAGCGGATCTGGAAGAGCTCGGCAGCAGCGCGCCCGTCGCGGGGCCGCGCTACCAGGAGACGGCGATGCGGATGGTTCGGCTCTAGCCGATCCCGCGGGCGAACCAGCCGAACGGCGATGCCAGCGGCGCATGGAGGCCGGTCACCACCAGCCAGAGCAGAAATCCGCCGCCGAGCGCGATCCAGCCGGGGTTCGCCGCCCGCCATTTCACCTTGCGGGCCAACAGCGCTCCGAACGGGGCGAATGACGTCCGCGATTGCCAGAGGTACCA
>NZ_DASVUE010000433.1:0-2846 GCF_036387215.1 Allosphingosinicella sp.
CCAGCCGGCGATCGCCTGCATCACGCCGAGTTGAGTCTCCGCGGGGATCGATGAGGCCTCGCCCCAGCCGTGGGCGTAGAAGCGGAGCGGGCGGGACGCGGTGACCGCGGCGTCCTTCTGACGGAGCGAGCCGGCGGCGGCATTGCGCGGATTGGCGAACTGGCGCGCCTTGGCAGGGTCCTCCGCTTCGCCGAGCAGGCGCGCGTTCAAGGCCGCGAAATCGGCCTTGGACATGTAGACCTCGCCGCGGATCTCGAAGACGTCGGGAGCGCCCTCGATCCGCTGCGGAACGTTCCTGATCGTGCGGACATTCTCCGTCACCACCTCCCCGGTGGTGCCGTCGCCGCGCGTCGCCGCGAGGACGAGCTCGCCCTTTTCGTAGCGGAGCGAGCAGGAAAGGCCGTCGATCTTCGGCTCGGCGGTGAGCGCCACCGCCTCGTCCGCGGCGAGGCTCAGGAAGCGACGGACGCGGCCGATGAAGTCCGCCACGTCCTCGTCCGAAAAGGCGTTGTCGAGGCTGAGCATCGGCAGCGCGTGCGCCACCTTCGAAAGATGCGCGGCCGGCGCGGCACCGACCTGCCGGGACGGACTGTCCTCGCGCACCAGCTGCGGAAATTGCGCCTCCAACTCGGCATTCCGCCGCACCAGCGCGTCATATTCCGCGTCACTTATCTCCGGCGCGTCCTCCGAATGGTAGAGCCGGTTATGATGCGCGATCTCCCGCGCGAGCCGCTCAAGCTCGGTGGCGGCCTCCTGCTCGCTCAGTACCATAAGGGACAAGACCCAACGAGAATAGCCGAAGCGACCAGGATCATTGTGAAGTGACGTGGCGACTGACGCCGGAAGACCTCCAGCGCCCAGATGATGTTTAAGAAGCCCGCCATGACCGCAGCCAATATCCAGGCTGTTCCCCAAGCACCCAACCCTCTTTCATCCCCTCCTATTGCCCACAGGAGGAGCGGCATTCCGAGGAAGGCAGCCCCCGATGCCAGTGCGAACACGGCCGCAACGGCCATCATCAGGAGCTGAGCTGCAGCCTCCAAGGAGGCACGCAAGTGCGACACCACTAAGCAGCCTCCAGCAATCGCACCGCCTGCGCCCTGGCTTCGTCGGTCACCTGCGCGCCCGAGAGCATGCGCGCGATCTCCTCGCGCCGCTTCGCCTCGTCGAGCTGGTTCACGCTGGTGCGGGTGACGGTGCCTTCGTGGCTCTTTTCAATCAGAAGATGCTGGTTGCCACGGGCGGCGACCTGGGGGCTGTGGGTGACGACGAGGAGCTGGGCCTGCTCCGACAAGCGGTGAAGCCGCTCGCCGATCGCGCTGGCTACGGCGCCGCCGACGCCGCGGTCGATCTCGTCGAAGATCATCGTGGCCGCACCGCCGCGCTCCGCCAGCGCGACCTTCAGCGCAAGGATGAAGCGAGACAATTCGCCGCCGCTGGCGATGCGGGTGAGCGGTGCGAAGGGCGCGCCGGGATTGGTGGAGACCTCGAACTCGACGCGGTCGCGGCCGCGGGCGCTCCATTGCGCCTGGTCGAGCGGCTCGATCACCGTCTTGAACCTGGCGGCGTCGAGCTTCAGCGGCGCGAGCTCGCGCGCGACTGCGAGGTCGAGCCGCGCGGCCGCGGCTTCGCGCAGGCGGCTGAGCTCGGCGGCCGAGGCCTCGAAGGCTGAGCGGCTTTCGATCACCGCTCTTTCCAGCGCAGCCAGATGCTCCTGGCCGCTTTCGATCGCCGAGAGCTTCCCCGCCAGCTCCTCGGCAAGCGCAGGCAGCGCGTCCGGCTCGACGCGGTGCTTGCGGGCGAGCGCACGAAGCTCGAACAGGCGAGTCTCGGCTTCCTCCAGCCGCGCGGGGTCGTAAGCCATCGCGTCGGCCGCCTCCGCGAGCCGGTCCTCGGCTTCCGACGCTTCGATCACGGCCCGGTCGATCGCGGCGAGCGCTTCGCCGAGCTTGTCATGCTCGCCCGCGATCCGGTCCAGCCGCCGCGCCGCCTGCCGGAGCAGGGAAAGCCCGCCCTCCGATCCCTGCAGCAGCTCCGCGGCAGCGGCGATGTCCTCGTCGAGGCGGGCGCCCTTCTGCATGTTGGCCCGGAGGCCCGCCAGCTCCTCCTCCTCGCCCGGCTCCGGCGCAAGCTTCTGAAGCTCCGCCACCGCATGCTCCAGATAGTCCCGGTCGCGGGCCGCGGCGTCGAGCTCGTCGCGCGCAACGGCCAGCGCCGCCTCGGCGCCGCGCCATGCGGCAAAGGCGTGCTCGCAGACCCTGGTGTCGATCCGCCCGTAGCTGTCCAGCAGTGCACGATGGCCACGCGGGTTCAAAAGGCCGCGATCGTCATGCTGTCCGTGGATCTCGACCAGCATGGCGCCAATGTCGCGGAGGAGGGCGGCCGACGCCGACTGGTCGTTGATCATCGCCCGGCTGCCGCCGTCGGCCTTGACGATGCGGCGGATGACGAGCGGCTCGCCCGGCTCCGCATCAAGCCCGTTGTCGCGAAGAAGGGCGTTGGCCGGGTGATCGTCCGGTATTTCGAAGGTGACGCTGACCACCGCCTGCGGCTGGCCTGAGCGGACGAGGCCGCTGTCGGCGCGCATCCCGAGCGCGAGGCCGAGCGCATCGAGGAGGATCGATTTGCCGGCCCCGGTCTCGCCGGTAAGTACGCCGAGGCCTGACCCGAATTCGAGGTCCAGGGTCTCGATGAGGACGACGTCACGGATCGAGAGGGCGGTCAGCACGAGCCCCCCGGACGATCAGGACGCGGCGGTGGCCGCCGCCGCCGTTGCTGTGCCGCCGTGCTTCTGCATCAGCGAATAGGCGCGCTCATACCATTTGCTGCCGGGATAATTGGCGCCG
>NZ_DASVUE010000434.1:0-17132 GCF_036387215.1 Allosphingosinicella sp.
GATCAACGGCAACCAGGCCTTTTCGGGCATCACCCCGTCGAGCGAGGATTTCGGCCGGATCGTCCGCGCACTGAACGGCACCGCCGCCGGCAAGGTGTACGCGACCGACCGCATCTCCTCGATCGTGCCCGGCGCGGAGGCTTTCGCCTCGGCAGCGGCCGGGATGCTCGCAATCCCGATCTCACGCAGCCCGCGCGACTACGTCGTCCTGTTCCGGTCCGAGCTCATCCGCTCGGTCCGCTGGGGCGGCGATCCGCACAAGCCGGTGGAATATGGGCCAAACGGCCCCCGGCTGACGCCCCGCGAGAGCTTCGCCGAGTGGAAGGAATTGGTGGAAGGCCGCTCCAAGCCCTTCACCAGCTCGGAGCTCCGCGTCGCCGAGACGCTGCGTGCGACCCTTATCGAAGTCGTGCTTCGCCTCGCCGACGAAGCGAGCGTCGAGCGGCAGGCGGCGAACGAGCGGCAGGAACTGCTGATCGCCGAGCTCAACCACCGGGTCCGCAACATCCTCGGCGTCATCCGCGGCCTCATCCGCCAGTCGAAGCCGAAGGACGGCTCCACGGTGGAGGATTTCGTTCGGCTGGTGGACGGCCGCATCCACGCGCTCGCCCGGGCGCACAACCAGATCACCGACGATCATTGGGGCCCGGCTCCGCTCCGCGCACTGATCGATGCCGAGGCCGCCGCTTTTCTTGCCGAGCAGACCGACCGCGTGTCGGCGGAAGGCCCGCCGGTGCTGCTCAATCCCCAGGCCTATTCGACGATGGCGCTGGTGGTGCACGAGCTCGTCACCAACTCCGCAAAATATGGAAGCCTCTCCGACCACGGGAAGGTGGCCATCGCCTGGCACCGCGGAAACAATGGCGACCTCATCATCGACTGGCGCGAGCGCGGAGGCCCAGCGGTGAAGCCGCCGACTCGGAAGGGCTTCGGAAGCACGATCATCGACCGCTCTATCCCCTATGACCTCGGCGGCGAGGCGCGGATCGACTATTGTCCGGAGGGCGTCGAAGCGAGGTTCTGCATTCCCGCCAAGCATGTGGCGGAGCCCAAGGATTATAGCGGCCCTGCGATCAAGTTGGGCCGCCCGGCGAGCGAACCGATTAAGCAACGGCCGACGCAGGTCGTCTCCCGCAAGACCATCCTGCTCGTCGAGGACAGCCTCATCATCGCGCTCGACGCCGAGGACATATTGAAGCGACTCGGCGCCGGGCATGTCGCGACCGCCGGCACCGTCGAGCAGGCGCTGGAGGCGATCGACAGCGTCAGGCCCGACATCGCGATGCTCGACATCAACCTTGGAGACCAGACCAGCTTCGCCATCGCCGACCGCCTCAACGAGCTGAACATCCCCTTCCTGTTCGCGACCGGCTATGGCGAGCAGGCGCAGCTTCCGGAGGACCATCAGGCCCGCGCCGTCGTGCAGAAGCCCTATACGCTGGAAAATGTCGCCCGGGCGCTTCCGAGCCTCACCCGCGAGAACGCCTGAAGCGTCAGCCGAGCATCGACTTCAACTTGGCGAAGAACCCTGCCGAGGCGGGGCATTCGTCCCCCGTCTCGGTCTTGCGGAATTCCTCGAGCAGCTCCTTCTGGCGGGAGGAAAGCCGCGTCGGAGTCTCGACCTCGACCTGGATCACCATGTCGCCATGGCCGCGGCCGTTCAGAACGGTCATGCCGGCGCCGCGAACGCGAAGCTGCTTGCCCGACTGGATGCCGGCAGGAATCTTGATCTGGTGCCCCTGCCGGTCGAGGCCTGGGACTTCGATCGTGCCGCCGAGCGCCGCAGTGGTGAAGCTCACCGGGCAGCGCGCGAACAGTGTCGTTCCGTCGCGCTGGAACACCGCGTGCCGCGCGAGATGGATGAAGATGTAGAGGTCGCCGGCCGGGCCGCCCCGCGTCCCGGCTTCGCCTTCGCCGGACAGTCGGATGCGCGTGCCCTCGTCGACGCCCGCCGGAATGCGCACGTTCAGCGACTTTTGCTTGTCGATGCGTCCCTCGCCCCGGCAATGATCGCACGGGTCGGCGATCACTTCGCCGGCGCCCCGGCAGGTGGGGCAGGTCCGCTCGACCACGAAGAAGCCCTGGCTCGCCCGGACCTGACCGCGTCCCCCGCAGGTGTTGCATGCGCGGGCGCTGGTGCCCGGCTTCGCGCCGCTGCCGCCGCACGGCTCGCAGCCGACGGTGGTGTCGATGCGTAGATCGACTTCCTTGCCGTTATAGGCGTCCTCAAGCGTGATTTCGAGGTCGTATCGGAGGTCCGAACCGCGCAGCATGTTGGTGCGCCGGTCGGCTTGGGCGCCGTTCATGAACTCGCCGAAGATGTTTTCGAAGATGTCGCTGAACGAGCCGAAATCCTGCGCTCCGCCCATCCCGCCATTCCTGAAGGCGGCGTGGCCGAAGCGGTCGTAGGCGGCGCGTTTCTGCGGATCGCGCAGGCAATCATAGGCCTGGCTGATCGCCTTGAACTTCTCTTCGGAAACCTTGCACCCCGGATTGCGATCGGGGTGGCATTCCATCGCGAGCTTCCGATACGCCGACTTGATCGTCTTCTCGTCCGCCGTCCGCTCCACCTGGAGCAGCTCGTAATAATCACTATCAAGCATTGCGGTCCCCACAGACCGTCACCCAGGCATCCGCACCGGGTGACGGCCTGTTCATGACTTAGCTCTTCGCTTCGTCGTCGACCTCGGAGAATTCGGCGTCGACCACTTCTTCGCCGCCGCCGGCCTCGCTGCCCTGCGCCGCATCGGCGTCGGCGCCCGGAGAAGCGTTGGTGGCCTGCTCCTTCTCATAGATCGCCTGCCCAAGCTTCATCGCAACCTGGGCGAGCGCCTGCGACTTGGCATTCATCGCCTCCGGATCGCCGCCTTCGACCGCAGTGCGCGCCTCGGCGATCGCGGCCTGGATGTCCGACTTCAGCGAAGCGTCCACCTTGTCGCCATGCTCCTCGAGCTGCCGCTCGGTGGTGTGGATGAGGCTCTCGGCGTTGTTCTTGGCTTCCGCCGCGGCACGACGCTTCTTGTCCTCTTCGGCGAACTGCTCGGCATCGCGGACCATCTTGTCGATGTCCGCGTCCGAAAGGCCGCCCGACGCCTGGATCCGGATCTGCTGCTCCTTGCCGGTGCCCTTGTCGCGCGCCGAGACGTTGACGATGCCGTTGGCGTCGATGTCGAACGTGACCTCGATCTGCGGCACGCCGCGCGGCGCCGGCGGGATGCCGACCAGGTCGAACTGGCCGAGCAGCTTGTTGTCCGCAGCCATCTCGCGCTCGCCCTGGAAGACGCGGATCGTCACCGCATTCTGATTGTCTTCCGCGGTCGAATAGGTCTGCGATTTCTTCGTCGGGATCGTCGTGTTGCGGTCGATCATGCGGGTGAAGACGCCGCCCAGCGTCTCGATGCCGAGCGACAGCGGAGTGACGTCGAGCAGAAGCACGTCCTTGACGTCGCCCTGGAGGACGCCCGCCTGAATGGCGGCGCCCATCGCGACCACCTCATCCGGGTTCACGCCCGTGTGCGGCTCCTTGTTGAAGAAGCTCTTCACGGCGTCGCGCACCTTCGGCATCCGGGTCATGCCGCCGACGAGCACGACCTCGTCGATCTGGTCCGCCTTTAGGCCTGCATCGGCAAGCGCCTTCTTCAGCGGGTCCATCGTCCGCTTGATGAGCTCGTCGACGAGCCGTTCGAGATCGGCGCGGTTGATCGACTTCACCAGGTGCTTCGGTCCGGTCTGGTCCGCGGTGATGAAGGGCAGGTTCACTTCCGTGGTCTGCGCGGAAGACAGCTCGATCTTCGCCTTCTCGGCCGCCTCCTTGAGGCGCTGCAGCGCCAGGCGGTCGTTGCGAAGGTCGATGCCTTCGTCCTTCTTGAAGCTGTCGGCGAGATATTCGACGATCTTGGCGTCGAAATCCTCACCGCCGAGGAAGGTATCGCCGTTCGTGGACTTCACCTCGAACACGCCGTCGCCGATCTCGAGGATCGAGATGTCGAACGTGCCGCCGCCAAGGTCGTAGACGGCGATCGTCTTGCCGTCCTGCTTCTCGAGGCCATAGGCGAGCGCGGCCGCGGTCGGCTCGTTGATGATGCGGAGCACTTCAAGGCCGGCGATCTGCCCGGCATCCTTGGTCGCCTGGCGCTGCGCGTCGTTGAAGTAAGCGGGAACGGTGATGACGGCCTGTGTGACGGTCTCGCCGAGATAGGCCTCGGCGGTTTCCTTCATCTTCTGGAGGATGAAGGCGGAGATCTGCGACGGGCTGTAATCCTTGCCCCCGGCATTCACCCACGCATCGCCGTTCGGCCCGCGCGAAATCTTGTAGGGGACGAGCTCGGTGTCCTTCTTGGTCACCGGATCATCGAAGCGGCGGCCGATCAGGCGCTTCACCGCAAAGATCGTATTGTCAGGATTGGTGACCGCCTGGCGCTTGGCCGGCTGGCCGATCAGCCGCTCGCCGTCCTTGGCGAAAGCGACGATGGACGGCGTCGTGCGCGCGCCCTCAGCATTTTCGATGACCTTAGGCTTGCCGCCCTCCATGACAGCGACGGCGCTATTGGTGGTGCCAAGATCGATACCGATTACTCTTGCCATGTAACTACCTCGTTTGCCCCAAATAAATTCCCTCTCCGCGCCCTTCCAACAAGGCACGCGAAGTGCTTCCGAAACGATATAGGTGGGCTTTCAATTGCGACAAGAAGCCGCCCTGGCCTAAAGGACGCACATGCGTCTCAAATTGGCAACAGCTGCTTTCCTCGCACTCGCCGCCTGCGGCAAGGGTGCTCCGCCGGAGCCTAAGGTGGAGGTGAAAGAGGCGATGGTCATGCTCCCCGTGGTGCCGGGCCGGCCGGGAGCGGCCTATTTCACGCTGAGGACGAACAACGATCCAACCAAGATCGTCAGCGTCACCAGCCCGAAGGTGGAGCGGGTCGAGCTTCACGAGACGCGCGAAGAAGGCGGCATGTCCAGGATGGGCCTGATGGGTGACCTCACCTTCCCATCGAGCGGCGTTCTGGAGTTCAAGCCGGGCGGCCGCCATGCAATGCTGTTCGGGCTCGATCCCTCGCTTAAAGCCGGTGACAAGATCCCGCTCACCTTCACCTTCGAGCCCGCACCGCCGGTGACGGTCGAGGCGGAGGTGCACGCCGCCGGCAGTCACTCGGGGCACTAGGTGACGGCGCGTCCGCTTACCGACGCCGAACGCAACCTCGCCTCCTCGGTGTTCGGAAGCACGATCGACTATTCCTCGGTTCAGATCGTCCGCCGGAGCTGGTGGCCATTCCAGACGCGCAACATCGCGATGTCGCCGAACGGGAATATCTACTTCCATCCTGAGGGCGATCTCTGGTCGGAGGATTTCGGCTCCAGCCCGCTCCACCGCCAGGGGCTCTTCATCCACGAGATGACGCACGTCTGGCAGCACCAGAAGGGCATCTGGCTGCCGCTCGCACGCCATCCCTTCTGCCGCTACAGCTATTCGGTGAAGCCCGGCTGGCCGCTCCACCGCTACGGGATCGAGCAGCAGGCCGAGATCGTCCGCCACGCGTTCCTGCTCCGCGAGGGCGCCGCCTTCCCCGGAGCACCGCCGCGCGAGCAGCTGGAGACGATCCTCCCCTTCCCCGGCTTCCGCTCCGCCTAGGCGACGAGCTGGTTGAAGAAGAGGCCGATGGCGATGAATGGAAGCCCGAAGATGGCCAGGATCAGGTAGATCGGGCTGGGCTTTCGCGTCTCCAGAACGCACTCCTCGGGCTTTTCGGGATTGTAGCGGACCGGCACGGAGGATCCGACAGCGTAGGGCGCGATCGCCGCATCCGCCTTCTTCCGGCTGGAGCTGCGCGGGTTGCCGAACCTGAGCCGACGCCCCTCGAGCTCGCGGCCGCCTGCACTGTAGGAATAGACGACGATCGGATTGTACCATGTGCTCGTCCCGCCTTCCCGGTCGGTACTTTCCTCGATCTGCACCTCGGCCGAGCGCACGGTGCCGCTTGCTGTCGGCCAGCTCTCCGAAGCCTTCGCCTTTCCGGCCGCGCGGAAGTGCGCGTAACCGAAGCCCAGCGCCCAGACGAGGCCGAGCACGATCAATCCCAGAGCTACAGGTTCCATGAAATCCCCCATTTGAAGCAGCTTTTGAAGCATTGCTCAGACGCAGAGGCAAACGAAAATGGCGGTGAATATTCGTGCCGGAGCCGGTCCGGATTGACGGCGCCGCGCCTGATCGAGAAAGGGTGCCGCATGAGCAGAATCGAACAAGTGATCGGCCGCGAGATCCTCGACAGCCGCGGCAATCCCACCGTCGAAGTCGACGTTGTTCTCGAAGACGGCATCGTCGGGCGCGCCGCAGTGCCCTCGGGCGCCTCCGTCGGAACTCACGAGGCGGTGGAGCTGCGCGACGGCGACGCCAGGCGCTACAAGGGCAAAGGCACGTTGAAGGCGGTGGCTTCGGTCGCCGGCCCGATCGCCGAAATTCTGGTGGGCCGGGACGCGCGGGACCAGATCGGCATCGACAGCGCGATGATCGAGCTCGACGGCACCGACAACAAGTCCCGCCTTGGCGCAAATGCGATCCTGGGTGCCTCGCTCGCAGTCGCGAAGGCGGCCGCCTCCTCCTTGTCGATCCCGCTCTACCGCCACGTTGGAGGCGTATCGGCGCGGGTCCTGCCGGTGGCGATGATGAACATCATCAACGGCGGCGCGCATGCCAATAACGGCCTCGACTTCCAGGAATTCATGGTGATGCCGCTGAACGCGCCCAGCTTCCGCGAGGCGCTCCGGATGGGCACGGAAGTGTTCCACACGCTGAAATCCGCGCTCTCGAAGGCGGGCCACAGCACCAGCGTCGGCGACGAGGGCGGCTTCGCGCCCGACCTGCGTACGGCGGGCGAAGCGCTCGATTATATCATGGCCGCCATTTCAGAGGCCGGGTTCCGTCCCGGCGAGGACGTCGCGATCGCGCTCGATTCCGCAGCCAGCGAATTCTTCCGCGAGGGCGGCTATGCCTATGCGGGCGAAGGCGTCACGCGGAGCGTGGACGAGCAGGTCGCGTACCTGGCGCAGCTCGCCTCCGAATATCCGATCATCTCGATCGAGGACGGGATGGCCGAGGACGATATGGATGGCTGGAAGCGCCTGACCGACCTCGTCGGCAGCCGGTGCCAGCTGGTGGGCGACGATGTCTTCGTCACCAACGTGCGGCGCCTTCGGGAGGGGATCGCGGGCGGCATCGCCAATTCGATCCTCGTGAAGGTAAACCAGATCGGATCGCTCACCGAGACGCTCGACACGGTCGATACCGCCCATCGCGCCGGCTACAGCGCCGTCATGTCGCACCGCTCGGGCGAGACGGAGGACACGACGATCGCCGACCTCGCGGTCGCAACCAATTGCGGGCTCATCAAAACGGGCTCGCTTTCGCGCTCCGACCGCACGGCGAAGTACAACCAGCTGCTCCGGATCGAAGAGGAGCTCGGGTCCGACGCCGTCTATGCCGGCAGTGCGGTCGCCGAGCGCCTCCTCCCCCGCTGAACTCAGTTGCCCCGGCTGGCCTTCCGATAGGGAATGAACGGGCCGAGGAAGACGACGCCGCTGTTGGTTCGGGACGCGCTGTCGTAGAGGGTGACCACGTCGATGCTGCAGAGCTGCGACGAATGGGTCTTCGTCACCAGGGTATCATCGCTGTCGAGCGACTCGGCACCGTTGCGCGGGCGGTTCACGTAGATCGTGCCGCCGGCATCGTAGAGGATCGCGGTCCTGTCGATGATCCGGCTGCCGCGAACGAACCGAAGCTGGATGCAATCGACCGGCTGGCCGGCGGTGCGGCCCTCGAGCGCCCGCGCCAGCCGCTCCTCCGGCGCCAGCCGGGGAGCCGCGTCCGCGGCGACGCTACCAAGGAGAAGTGATCCGGCGATAAGTGGAAGAAGGCGGCGCATGTTCTGCTCCTGCGAAAAGAGAGGATATGCTCCAATATCATGCCCATCTGAACGGCCGCTGACTTGGCTCCCGCCCCTGCACTCTCCTGTTTCCCAGCGGCTCGGCACTCGTCTAAGCTGGCGGAATGCGGCTCCTCACCCTTCTCCTCATTCTTCTCGCGTCCGGCTGCCAGCAGGCGAAGGTCGCGGTCCCTCCCCCGCCTCCGGAGGTGAGCTACGCCTGGGTGAGCTTCGATGCGAGCGGCGTGCGCGGGAGCGGCGCTTCCGGCGTCGCGGACCGGACCTCCAACCGGAAATTGACGATCGACGATCCGGTGCGAGTCGCCTCGATCTCGAAGCTGATCGTGGCACTGGGGGTGATGCGGCTCGCAGAGGAAGGCCGCATCAGCCTGGACGAGGACGTCTCCTCCTATCTCGGCTGGCAGCTGCGTAACCCCGCCTTCCCCAATACGCCGATCACGCTTCGCACCCTGCTGTCGCACCGATCGAGCCTGCAGGACGCCGGCGAGGCCTATGTCATCCCTCTCGGCAAGACCGTCCGCGCCGCCGTCGCCTCGCCGGGAGTGTTCGACACCGCGCACGCGCCGGGCACCTATTTCCGCTATTCGAACCTCAACTTCCCGATCATCGCCTCGGCTCTGGAGCTGAAGACCGGCGAGAGGTTCGACCGGCTGATCCACCGCCTCGTGATGGCGCCGCTGGGGCTCGATGCCTGCTTCAACTGGACGATGTGCAGCGACGCCAATATCGAGCGGGCCGTGACGCTCTACCGCCCCGACGGCACGGTCGCGCTCGACGGGCTTCAGGGGAAGCGCCCCGAATGCCCCGTCTTCCGCGCCGGCAGCGGCTGCGATCTCGACAGCTACGTGCTCGGCTCCAACGGCGCGCTCTTTTCGCCGCAGGGCGGGCTGCGCGTCTCGATGCGCGATCTCGCCGCGATCGGGTGGCTGCTCCTCAACCGCGGGCGGCATGGCGGCGGCCGGTTCCTGAAGGAAGAGAGCCTCGACGCCATCCTCCAGCCCGTGTGGCAGTTCGATGGGACGAACGGCGATACGAGCGAGGGCTTCTATTGCGCCTACGGCCTTGCCGCACAGAGCCTTCCCACCAAGGCAGTC
This sequence comes from Allosphingosinicella sp., assembly GCF_036387215.1. Taxonomy (GTDB): domain Bacteria; phylum Pseudomonadota; class Alphaproteobacteria; order Sphingomonadales; family Sphingomonadaceae; genus Allosphingosinicella. The sequence continues at coordinate 9,032 of NZ_DASVUE010000434.1, forward strand.
GGCTGCCGCGACGATCTGTTCGGGAACGAGCGCCGGGTGGTCGGCCATGCCGGCGACGCGTACGGGGTCCGCTCCGGCCTCTGGATCGACCGCCGGCGGCGCGTCGGCATCGCCTATTTCGCCGCGAACAACGGCCCCGATCCCGCGTCGGGCGGCTCGGCCTACAAGGCGGTGGAGGAATTTCTGGCGGCGAAGCTCGATTGAGCGCCTACTAGCCGCCGAGCCAGTCCGGCATCTTCGTGTCCTGGAGCAGGCGCTCGATGTCCTGCCGCTCCCGGACCACCGCCCATTGATCGCCGTTGACCAGCACTTCGGGCGTAAGCGGGCGTGAATTGTACGTGCTCGCCATGGTCGCCGCATAGGCGCCGGACGTGCGGATGATCATCAGGTCGCCCGCCTCCACCCGGTCCATCCGCCTCGCCCGCGCGAAGATGTCCCCCGTCTCGCAGACCGGCCCCACCACGTCGGCGACCATCGCCCCGCCCTTCGGAACCACGGCATCGATGCCGTGCCAGGCATCGTAGAGGCTTGGCCGCATCAGATCGTTCATTGCGGCATCGAGGATCACGAAAGGATGCGCTCCACCCGGCTTCACGCGGATCACCTCGGTGAGGAGAATGCCGGCATTGCCGACGATCAGCCGCCCCGGCTCGAAGATCAGCCGGACGTCCCAGCCTGCCGTGGCGCGCGAGACCATTGCGCCATATTCCTCCGGCGCGGGCGGCGGCGGCGCCGAGGGATCGTAGGCAACCCCGAGCCCGCCGCCGAGGTCGGCGGTGCTGATCCGGTGCCCCGCGGCCCTTAGCGCCGCGATCAGTTCGCCGAGCTTGCGGAACGCGGCTTCGAGCGGGCCGAGGGTGGTCAGCTGGCTGCCGATGTGGACCGCCACTCCGCGAAGCTCGAGCCCCGGCAGCTCGCGCACCCGCGCGCAGGCGCTCATCGCTTCGGCGATCGGGATGCCGAACTTGCTGTCGGCGGCTCCGGTGGAGATCTTGGCGTGGGTCCCCGCCTGAACGGCGGGATTCACACGGAGCGCGACGGGCGCGGTCATCCCCATCGAGACGGCGACTTCGGAGAGCATTTCCGCCTCCGGCACCGATTCGAGGTTGAACTGGCAAAGCCCGCCTTCGAGCGCGAGCCTCATCTCCGCGGCCGTCTTGCCGACGCCGGAGAAGACGATCTTTTCGGCCGGGATTCCCGCCGCCCTGGCGCGGCGATATTCGCCGCCCGAGACGACATCTCCCCCGAGCCCCTCCGCCGCCAGCGTGGCGAGCACCGCCGCATTGGGATTGGCCTTGACGGCGTAAGCGATCAGCGGATCGTCGAGCGAGGCGAGCGCCGATCTGAGCGCCTGCACCTGCCGGCGCATGCTCGCGGTCGAATAGACGTAGGCGGGGGTTCCCACCTCGCGGGCGATCAGCGGCAGCGGCACGTGCTCGCAATGGATCACGCCGTCCCGCAGTTCGAACTCGCCCATTCCAATCCGCTCCGCAAAAAAAGAAGCCGCGGCAGGTATGCTGCCGCGGCTCCGTTAGCCCCTTTCGGGAAGCTTTAGAACTTCACTTCGACGGCCATGGTGAACGAGCGCCCGCGCGGATCCGCGACGCGCGGCTCCCACGAGCTGCCGGCGCCGGTGTTGCTGTCATAGGTGATCGCGAACGGCGGGTCGGTGTCGAACAGGTTCTTGATACCCGCGGTCAGCCGCAGCCGCTTCATCACGTCGTAGCTGATGGACGCGTTGTAGATGATATATTCGTCCACCCGCTCGTTGAAGTCGGGACGCGTGACCGTGCCGTTGGCGATGCCCGGCAGCGCCTGGTTCTTGTAGCCGTTGCGGAAGATCTGCGAGAAGCTGAGCGTCAGATCCTCGTTCCGGTAGGTGATGAAGGCGTTGTGCTTCCACTTAAGGCCAAGGTCGCCGGCGAAGCTGAACACGCCGATCAGGCTCGGGCCGTACGGCGCCGACGGCAGGAACTTCTCGCGCTTCTTGAGCAGGTAAGTCCCGTCAAGGCCCGCCGAGATCGTGCCGCCGAGCACGTCGAAGCCGCCGCGAAGGGCGATCTCGAGGCCCTTGGTCCGCCGCGAGCCGATATTGTCCGCGCGAAGGTCGACGGTCGTGATGATGCCGTTCGTACGCTCGACGCGATTCGGGAAGAAGCTGATGTTGTTGAGCAACTCCCGCAGCGTCAGCGCACCGATCGTGTCGTCGACCGCGATCTGCCAGTAATCGACCGAGGCGCTGAACTGCCTCGCCGGCTGGAAGACGACGCCGAGGCTTGCCTGCTTCGACGTCTCCGGGCCGAGCTGCAGGTTTCCGCCCGAGAGCGTATCCGGAGTGATGGCCGCGCAACCCGGGATAGCAGGATTGACGGCTCCGCCCGGGCAGGTCGTGGGATCGACGAGCGTGTTGCCCGGATTGGGCGAGATCGTCGTGCCGTTGAAGATCTGGTTGAACGACGGGACGCGGAAGCCGGTATTGTAGGAGCCGCGGAACATCAGCCAGTCGACCGGACGGAACTTGACCGACACCTTCGGATTCGTGGTCGTGCCGAAGCCGGTATAATCGTCGATCCGGATCGCGCCCGTCACTTCCAGCTCCGGAAGGATGGGGATCAGGATCTCGGCATAAGCGGCCTTCACCGTCCGGTGCTTCGGCGTCAGCGCGTTGATGTTGTCGAATGCGGCGTTGAAGATGTCCGGCGTGCCCAGAACCGCGGCCGGGGAGCCGTTGAAGCTGTAGGTCTCGCGTCGATAGTCGACGCCGATCGCCGCCTGAACGGCGCCGTGCCACAGGTTGAACAACGGCCCGGAGAAGGAAGCGTCGAGCTGCTTCACTTCATATTTGCCGCCGTAGAGCGTGACGCCCCGGGCGGAGACCGCATCCAGCCCCGCAAGCGCCGCCGGCGTCTGCGTGAGCGAGAACGGGTTGAGGATGCCGCTGTTGAGGAGGCCGATGATGCCCGGCGCGCTTGCGCCCGGCGCGGTCGGCGCGCGCGGATCAGGTCCACCGGCGACTGCTCCCGCAACGCCCGAAGCGGCGGCCGCTCCGGCGGAGGGGAATACGCCGCGATAATGATAACCCTCGCCCAGCACCGAAGAAGATTCGCTGCGGGCATAGGATGCGCCGGCGCGGTAATCCCACTTGCCGAACATCGGGCCCTCGACGCCGAGCGCGGCACGAAGGGTCTTCGTGTTCGTCACATATTCACGGGTCCCGCCCGGCGTGTTGCGCCAGCGATAAGCGATCGGCTTGCCGTAATTGGGACGGATCGCCGGGAATACGGCGACGAGCCGGTTGAAGACGTCGTTATAGGTGTCCGCAGTGATCGAATTGAGCGGGTAATAAAGCGGCAGCGACGTCGCGTTGATCGAATATTGGTTCGGCGAAAAGCGCTTGGCCGAAGTCGCATCCGAACCCGTGATCTCGGCGAAGATCTCATGCTCGCCGAACCTTACAGTGCCCCGCCCGTAATAGGTGAGCGTCTTCAGCGGCTGCTGGAGAACGGCCGCGCGGCCGGTGTCCCATGCGCAGGCAAAACGCGCGCCCGGGTTCGCCCAGAGCTGCTCGTCATAGGCCATGCCGCCGTCCATCGTCTCGCAGCCGGCGCCGCCGGGAAGGTCGAGGATGTTGATGCCGCCGGTTGCCGGAGTGGTGGTTCCGGGAAAGACAAGGCCTGGCAGAACCGTCGCTCCGGTCGTGCCGCCGAGCAGCGAGCCATTCGGGGCGAAGAACGGGTTCGGGTTGGCCGGGAACGCATTGGCGAGCGGGGTGCCGCGCGTATCGACCGAAAGACCCCGATTGGGCTGGTTGCCGCTCACGAAGTCCCGGTCGTACCCGTTCAGAACACCGTTCCAGCTCTTGCTGACGGCGGCCATGATGTTGAAGCCCTGCTCGCTCAGCTGACCGTAGCCTGCCGTGGCCGAGAGGCGGTAGATCGGGCTGTCGCCGCGCTCGGTGATGTCGGTGAACGCATTCAACGCGACCCCGGTGAAGTTCTTCCGGGTGATGAAGTTGATCACGCCGCCGATCGCATCGGTGCCGTAGATTGCCGAGGCGCCGTCCTTCAGCACTTCGATCCGCTCGATCGCGGCGAAGGGGATCTGGTTCACGTCGACTGCGGAGCCGGTGAGGCCGTGGGCGGCGACGCGGCGGCCGTTCAGAAGCACGAGCGTGGATGCCGAGCCCTGGCCGCGGAGGTTGGCGGCGGACAAGCCGTTGGTGCCGCGTTGGGCTCCGCTCGTCACGTCAGCGTTCGACGCGAGGTTGTCGGCGCCGCTGCCGTTGGTGCTGAGATACATGATGAACTGCTCGGGGTTGCTGATCCCCTCGCGCGTAAGCTCCTGAGTCGTGATGATCTGGAGCGGCAGCGGGCTGTTGTTCGGATCGCGCCGGATGCGGGAACCCGTGACGATGATCTCGCGGTCGCGATCGGGCTCGGTGCCGGTCAGGCTCGCGTCCGTCTGGGGGGTTTCGGCGCCGGTCGGCGTATTCGCCGGCTGGGTCGTGGTCTGCGGATCCACCACCTGCGCGGATGCCGCTCCGGGAATCGCGCAGGCGAGCGCTGCAAGCGCCGAGCCGGAGACGAGATTCAACCTGATTGCTGTGAAACGTGCCATATCGAGAGCCCCCCAAAGCCCGCCCATTTTCCGGCGGATCGATTTGCTTTTCTAACAAAGAAGTTGCGCAGCGCCACAGATTCTGTTGCGACTTGGGCAAGGCGGGTATCGTTCGAGGGGGAAGCACTGAAAAGCGTGTCGCGGAAGCAACAGTGTCGCCCCACGGGGGAGGCTCGATGAGCACCTCCGCTGCAAGCCTCAGCGACGCGGGCGCGGCGGCGCCGTCCGTCGTGCGGCCCGGGATCGGACGGCTCGCGCTTTACGTGCTGCTCGGCTTCTCGGCAGGCCTTCCCTTCTACATGTTCTCTACCGTGCTCGCGCTGAGGCTCACGCAGCACGGCGTCGGCCTCGTCGTGATCGGCTTCTTCGCCTGGGTGACGTTGCTGCCGACCTTCAAGTTCCTCTGGGCGCCGCTGCTCGACCGGTTCGACGTGCCCGGCTTCGGCCGCTTCTGGGGCAAGCGCCGGGGATGGATCATGCTTGCGCAGCTCGGCATCTTCAGCTCGATGGCGGCGATGGCGTTCACCGCGTCGGACGAGAGTCTCGCCGTCACAGCCCTGTTCGCCACCCTGCTCGCCTTCTGGACGACGACCCTGGAAGTCGCGGCCGATGCCTGGCGCATCGAACTCGCGCCGACGCAGGACGAGCAGGGCCCGATCGTCGCCGCCAACCTCTGGGGATATCGCACCGCTATGGTGGCGGCAGGCAGCGGCGCGCTGATCGTTGCCGATCATGGCGGCTGGACCGCGGCCTATCTGCTGATCGCCGCCGCGGCTTTCCTCCCCTTCCCCCTGCTCGTGTCGATGCGGCCGGAGCATCGCGGCGCCAACCGTTGGAGCGCCTTGGGAACCGGCCTGCTCGCAAGCTTCGCCATCCTCACATTTGCTGCGATCGCCACCGCTGCCGTCGGCTGGGTGCTGCTCGATCTGGCATCCCGCGGAGGGATCAGCTCGACCAGCAACGTGACGCCCGCGGTGCTTTCCATCTGCATGCTCCCCTTCATCGCGATGGCGCTGGCCCTGCCCTCGATCCGGCGCGCCCACCCGGACGCCTGGTTCCGGCGCTCCGCCGCAATCGGCCCCTATGTCGATATCTTCTGGCGCTACGGCTATGCGACCCTGATCGTCCTCGCCTTCGTCTCACTCTACAGGATGGGCGACGTGCTTGCGCTCACCCTGTCCAAGCCTCTGGTGAAGTCGCTCGGCTATTCGCTAACCGAGATCGGCGTGGCCGACGGTGCGGTGGCGCTTCTCTCCAGCATGGTCGGCGTGGGGCTCGGCGGCTGGCTGGTGACCCGCTGGCCGCAGGCGTGGACGCTGGCGCTCGGCGCCGTTGCGGCTGCGATCGGCAATTGGGGCTTCGTCTGGCTCGCCCACCAGTCGCCCGGGACTTTCGTGCTCTACGCGGCCACCGCCGCCGACCAGTTCGGCAACGGCCTCGCCGGCGCGGTCTTCGTCGTCTACCTCTCGATGCTGGTGAACCCGCGCTATCCGGGCGCCCAATATGCCTTCCTGTCGGGCTTCGCCTTCCTCCTCCCGCGGCTGCTGGCCGGAGCTTCGGGCTCTATGCAGGTCCAGATCGGCTATGACGGCTTCTTCATCCTGACGGGCGCGCTCACCCTGGCGGCGATCCTGTTCCTGCCGCTGATCGGCCGCATCAGGCCCCGCGCGCCGGACGATCCGGAAGCGTGATCGAAGAGATTGCCGACCGCGCCTTCGCTCCGGCCGCGGCGTCCGTGGCGGAGGGGAAGATCCCGGGCGCTACGCTCGGCATCGTCACCGCCGATGGCAGGCGCGCGGTACGAGTCGCCGGAATGGCGGCCCTGGTGCCCGACCCGGAGCCGCTGACGGAGGAGCATTGGTTCGATCTCGCCTCCGTCTCCAAGGTCATCGCCACAACGACGATGATCCTTCGGCTGGCGGAGGAGGGCCGCATCGAGCTCGACCGCCCCCTCACCGACGCTATCCCCGATCTTCGCCAGTACGACATTGCGGGGGCGGCGGAGCGGCGGCTCACCTTCCGCGATTGCCTCGCCCACCGGACCTTTCTTCCGGCGGTGGAGCCCATCTACACCTATGGCGGCGATCCCGCCCGGCTGCGGGCCTTCGTGCTCCAGCGGGAATGGCGGCACGGAGCGCCGGTTTATTCCGACATCAACTATATCCTGCTCGGGATCGCAATCGAGCGGATCACCGGCAGGCCGCTTTCGGAATGGCCGCTCGGCGAGGGCTTGAGCTTCGGGCCGCCGCCGGGTCCGGCCGTCGCTACCGAGGCCTGCACCTGGCGCGGACGGGTTCTTAAGGGCGAGGTGCATGACGAGAACGCATTCGCACTAGGCGGAGCGGCGGGGCATGCGGGGCTGTTCGGCACGGTGGCGGGAGTGCTGGATTTCGCCGCCGGGCTGCTGGATGGCAGCGGCGCCACCCCGGAAATGCTCCGCGAGATCCGCACCCGCGTCCACGGCGACCGCACCTGCGGCTGGGAGCGGCGCTTCGCCGGCTGGCACGGCGGCCACGCCTGCTCCGATGAGACGATCGGCCATACCGGCTTCACCGGCACCGGCCTCTGGATCGACTTCGACCGCGGCCTCGCCTGGACGTTGCTGACCAACCGGGTCCACCCCACCCGGCACCGGGACAGCGGCATCTTCGAGCTTCGTCCTCTGACCGGCGATGCGCTGATCGCAGCGTTCGACCGAGCCTAGTTGGCCTCCGCGATCAGCTGCAGCGCCGCGTCCATCGTCCTGGTCGCCCCGACACCTTCCGGCACGTCGTTGGCGTAAACCGAGAAGACGAGCGTCCGCCCGCTCTTCGCGATCATGTAACCGGAAAGGGCGTTGGTGGCGTTGAGGGAGCCCGTCTTTGCGAACAGGCGACGCTCCAGCGGAGTGCCGCCGAAGCGGCTGCGGAGCGTCCCGTCCACCCCGGCGACCGGAAGCGTCTCGCGATAGGCGGCGCCCCAGGGCTGGGCCGCGATCCAGCGCAGGAACGTCACCATCCCGCGCGGCGCAACGCGATTGTAGGTCGACATGCCGGAGCCGTCCGAAAAGTCGTAGCTCGTGCGCGGGACCCCTGCCCGCTCGAGCATCGCGCGGACTGCCGCGACGCCGTCGGCGATCGAGCCGCTGCCCTGCTGGAGCCCCACCCGCCGGAGCAGCAGCTCGGCATGGAGATTCTGGCTCACCTTGTTGGTGTGGCCAAGATCCTCGATCAGCGGCGGCGGCGTCAGCTTCGCGAGCACTTCCTGCCGCGGCGGCCGGGGCGGCGGAGCGCCGTTCCTCGCCTTCGGATCGTCGGCCGGAGTGAGCCGCCGATAGCGCGACGAAACCTCCCCCGTCACGCGGACGCCCCGCGCCTCAAGCAGCTGCTTCAGGCGCCATGCCGCATAATGCGCCGGATCGTCGATGCCGAGGCGTACCAGCTCCGTCTTCGGTCCCGCCACAATGGTCCCCGTGAGCCGCACGGCCGTACTTCCCGGAAGCCGC
>NZ_DASVUE010000435.1:0-11613 GCF_036387215.1 Allosphingosinicella sp.
CGAGGCCCATGATCGAAGAGAAGCAGGTCGTCTTGCCGGCCCCGTTGGGCCCGAGGAGGCCGACTACCTCGCCGCGGTTCACACCCAGCGAGACGTCGTTCAGCACCGACTTTCGATCATAGGATTTGGCGATCGAGACCACCGACAGCCCGCGCGAGACCTGACCGAAGGCCGATTCGCGGTCCGTCCGGCTAATGGTGGCGCTGTCGTTCACTTAAGTCCCCTTCCCGGCATGGGAATTTAGGCGAAACCGGGCCCGGCCTCAACTGGCAAGATTCCTGCATGAGCCGGCGCTCGCGGTCGAGCCGGATTCGCCCTAGGCTGCCAAATTCGCGTGGAAGCGTTGCTTCTCAGTTGTTGCGCTGGGGAACCGTGAAGCGGCCGGTGACTCGGCCGCCGCCCTCGCTCGTTCCCGGCGCGGACCGTGCACCGCCGTCCATAACAGCCCGGCCGGTCTCGAGGTTGAGCACGAGCCGCGCACCGTTCACCTTTGATTCGCCGCGGGTGAGCGTGACGTTGCCAAGCATGGTGATAAGCCGGTTCCTGAGATCGTAGATCGCGAACTGCCCGCGGGCCGTCTCGGAAGGGCTGCGGACGGTGACGCCGCCGCTCGCGTCGATCCGCTCGATCTCGATGCCACCCGAATTCGAATAAGCGACGGTGACTCGAGACGCGTTCATAGTGAGGTCCGCCTGCTTGGCGACCACGTTGCCCGAGAAGATGGCGCGGTCGGCGCGGTCCTGCACCTCGATTCGGTCGGCAGCCACATCGACGGGCGCGCTGGTATTGTGCCCCTTCAGCGCCGAGGTTCCCTGCTGGCCGGCGGCCGGAGCACCCACGAGGATCGCGGCGGCGGCAGCGGCGGCTAAGAGGCGCAAGCTCTTCATCCCCTTCATCTGATCGCGCCCTGCTTGATATGCAAGCGTGCGCGGCCGGTCAGCACCACCTTCTTTTGCGGAAGATCGGCCTGGAGCTTGTTGGCGGAGAAGCGCCCGAGCGGCATCGTGCCCTGGACCGCGCCCCGGCTTTCCAGCTGCTGGGAGCCGAGATCGACCGCCACGTCGCGCGTCACCAGCCGATAGCCGTCCGCTGCGGCAAGCTGGATCGGCCCAAGGATGTCCACCTTCTGCGCCTCGATGTCGTAGCGCCCCCGCCCGGCGCGAAGAGTCGCCGGCCCGCTATCCAGGCCGATTTCCGCGGACATGCCCAGGATATCCACGATCTTCTGCTGCGAATTCGCCTGCACCGCCGAGGATGCGTCGACCGTGAAGGGCCGCCCCTTATTGTCCTGGCCGCGGTAGCGCGCCGATTCCACCCGCATCCGCTCCTTGGCGACATCCACCTTGTTCTTGTCGAGGATGAAGCTGATGTCGCGCCCCTTCTGGAGCGGCGCCAGCGCCAGGTAGGCGAGCAGAACGCCGATCGCCGTCGGAAGCACGATCTTCAGCAGCCGCACCAGGAAATCGTGCAACCCTCCGGGCGCGGCCCAGCCCTGCTTTCGGACCCGCTCCTTCAGAGCTGCCTCAGACATGGGCGAAGATGTCTTCCTCCGCCCAGCCGGCAAGATCGAGCAGAGCCCGGTGCGGAAGGAAATCGAAGCAGGCCTGGGCGAGCGCGGTCCGCCCCTCCCGCTCGAGCCGCTCGTCCAATTTCTCCTTCAGCGCGTGAAGATAGCGCACGTCGGACGCGGCATAGTCCTTCTGCGCGTCGCTGAGCTCAGGCGCCCCCCAGTCCGACGTCTGCTGCTGCTTCGAGATCTCCTGGGCGAGCATCTCCTTGATGAGCTCCTTCAGCCCATGCCGGTCGGTATAGGTCCGGACGAGGCGGGAGGCGGTCTTGGTGCAGTAGACCGGCGCTGCGATCACTCCGAGATAGGCCTTGATCGAGGCAATATCGAAGCGGGCGAAATGGTAGAGCTTCAGCCGCTCCGGATCGGTAAGCACCGCCTTCAGGTTCGGCGCTCCATAATCGCTCCCCTTGCGGAAGCGGACGAGATGCTCGTCGCCGCGCCCGTCGGCTATCTGGACGACGCACAGCCGGTCGCGACCGAGCTGCAGGCCCATCGTCTCGGTATCGACTGCCACCGGGCCCGGCGCAAGCACGCCTGCGGGCAGGTCTTCTTCATGGAAATGTACGCTCATTGTCCCCGCATAAGGCCAAGCAGGCGGCGCCTCAATGGTGGAGGCAAGCACGCGCGCCTGCCCCGCCCCTCACCGCTCCGGCAAAATCGCTCGCAGCCGCCGCTTTTTTTCGCTATAGGAGTCGGCAGTGTGCGCATCTTTCGCGCACGAAGCCGTTTGCGCACCAAGCCCAGCGCGGTGGTTTAGAGGCTAAAGGGGCATTGGAAGAGTATCTGAAGGCATGAGTTTCGACAGAGGGCGCCGCGGTGATCGCGGTGGGCGCGGCAGAGACAAGCGCGACGGTTTCGGCGAAGACAATTACAGCGGCGGGTTCGGTGGAGATCGCGGCGGCTTCGGCGGCGGCGGTGACCGCTTCGGCGGCGGTGGCGGCGGCTACGGCGGCGGCGGCGACCGCTTCGGCGGCGGTGGCGGCGGCTATGGCGGCGGCGGCGGCGATCGCTTCGGCGGCGGTGGCGGCGGTTATCGCGGCGGCGGTGGTGGCGGCTTCGGCGGCGGCGGCGGCGGCGGGTTCCGCGGCGGCGGCGGCGGCATGCCCCCGCAGGTCGTCGGCGAAGGCACCGGCGTGGTCAAATTTTTCAACGGGCAGAAGGGCTTCGGCTTCATCGTCCGCGATGACGGCGGCGAGGATGTGTTCGTGCACATTTCCGCGGTCGAACAGGCCGGCCTCACGGGTTTGGCCGAAGGTCAGCCGCTCGGCTTCACGCTCGTCGATCGCGGCGGCCGCATCTCCGCGACCGACCTCAAGATCGAGGGCGAGCCGATGGCGGTCCAGGAGCGGGCTCCCCGCGAGGATCGCGGCGGCCCCGGCGGCGGCTTCGGCGGCGACCGCGGCGGGCCGCAGCGCCAGCTGACCGGCGAAAAGGCCTCGGGCACCGTCAAGTTCTTCAACGCGATGAAGGGCTTCGGCTTCATCAGCCGCGACGATGGACAGCCTGACGCGTTCGTCCACATCTCGGCCGTGGAACGCGCCGGGATGGTCTCGCTGAACGAAGGCGACCGGCTCGAGTTCGAGCTGGAGGTCGACCGGCGCGGCAAGACGGCGGCGGTGAACCTGACGCCGCTTCAGTAAGCCACGGCATCAGCCAAAAAAGGAGCCCGGCCGCGAAAGCGCGCCGGGCTCTTTTGTTTGGCCCGGACCAGTTCAGCCGGCCTTGATTGTTGAGTCCTCTCAGGCTGCGTCGTGGAACAGGTGCTGGCGCTGCAGGCCCCTGGTCACCATGCCGGCGCCCCGGGTAGTCGCCTCGGCGAGCGGCAGCGCCGTCGAGCAGAAGCCGCATTCGGCCGACACCCGGCCCACATACCAATGCGTGCGTCCGCATCCCGGGCAGTGATTGACCTGATTTTCCCGGTAGACCACGCAATAGCCGCGGTGCGAGGGATCGTGGGCGAAGCTTTCGCCGGGATTCTGTGCGATTGACCTCAACATACAAGCTACCTTCTCGACATTGCCCGCCGATGCTCAGTGAATCGACGATTCAAGCCGTGCCTGTGGATAACTTGCCTGTCACCTCCCCAAAAAGACGGCGTTCCAAAAGGATACGGCGGCCTTTGAAGTGTTAAGCGCAGCCTAGCTGACCATCCGCCGAAGCGTCTCGATGCGGTCCGCCTCGTGCGCAGGCTTGTCGCGGCGGATCCGCGAGACGCGCGGGAAGCGCATCGCTAGGCCGGACTTGTGCCGCTTGCTCTCGTGGATCGAATCGAATGCGACCTCCAGCACCAGGCTCTTCTCCACCTCGCGCACCGGCCCGAAGCGCTGGACCGTGTTGTTTCGAACGAACCGGTCGAGCCACATCAATTCCTCGTCGGTAAAACCGAAATAGGCTTTGCCGACCGGGAGCAATTCCTCCTCCTCCGTCCAGCAGCCGAACGTGTAGTCGGAATAATAGCTGGAGCGCTTGCCGCTGCCGCGCGCCGCGTACATCAGCACGCAATCGGCGGTCAGCGGATCGCGCTTCCACTTGTACCAGAGGCCGACGCGGCGGCCGGGCACGTAAGGGCTGTCGCGGCGCTTCAGCATCACCCCCTCGATCGACGCGTCGCGGGCGCCGGCGCGGATCTCCTCGAGCTGTTCGAACGTGGATGCCTCGATAAGCGCGGAGAGGTCGAAGTGTGCGGGGTCGAGCGTCGGCACGAACCTTTCGAGCCGTGCCCTCCGCTCCGACCAGGGAAGCGCCCGCAGATCCTCCGTGCCGTCGAGCAGGATGTCGTAGAGCCGGACGAACGCCGGATAGTCGCTGAGCATCTTCGCCGAGACGATCTTGCGCCCGAGCCGCTGCTGGAGGGCGTTGAAGCTCGCTGCCGCACCGCCATGCTGCTCCGCGCCCTGAAATTCGCCGCGCACGAGCAGCTCGCCGTCAACCACGCCCTCACGGTCGAACGCCTCCGCCACCTCAGGGAAGCTGCGTGTGATGTCGTCGCCGGCGCGGCTGTAAAGGCGCGTCTCGCCGCCCACCCGCACGATCTGGACGCGGATCCCGTCCCACTTCCATTCGGCCGCGTAATCCTCGAGCGACACGCGCATATCCTCGAGCCCATGGGCGAGCATGAAGGGGCGGAACACCGGCACGTTCTGCGCGGTCGGCTGCTCTCCCCTCCCCTCGGCCCAGTCGAATAGGGGCTGATAGGGCGGCCCGATGCCATGCCACACCTCCTCGACCGCATCGACATCGAGCCCGAACGCTTCCGCCAACGCAAGCTTGGCAAGGCGGGCCGAGACACCGATGCGCAGCTCCCCGGTGGCAAGCTTCAGAAGGGCATAGCGGCCGCTTGCGTCCAGATGGTCGAGCATCCGCGCCAGCGCCTGCGGCGCCTCGGAACGCCCAAGCCCCGCCAGCCGCTCCACCACTCTGGAGATGCGCAGCGTCCCGTCGTCGATTTCGGGCGGCTGCTCCAGCGCCTTCGGCCAGAGCAGGGCCACGGTCTCGGCAAGATCGCCAACATAATCCCAGCTCATGTAGAAGAGCGTCGGGTCCACCCGCTCCTCGGTGATCGCGCGGATCGCGGCGGACTTCACCGCCGGCAGGTTGAGCTCGCCGGTGAGCGCGGCCAGCGCGTAGCCGCGATCAGGGTCCGGCGTCCGCTTCAGATAGTCGCCCATCAGCTTCAGCTTGGCGTTCCGGGAGCGGGTGTAGACGAGCCCGTCAAGCAGCTGGGAGAAGTCGCGCATCGGGCAAGAACGTTTTTCCTCTGGACAGCGCTTCATCCGCCAGCGGAGGGGAAAGCTCAAGCCATGACCCTCCGCCGACTGCTCTCCTTCCTCTCTGCGATCGCATTGATTCTCCTGATCTGGGGCTACGCGACAGCATTGCGCGACCCGGCGGTGCGGCGTGCGCGTATCGGTCTCGCGGATTGGCCCGGGGGTGCGGCGCCGGTGCGGGCATTGGTCCTCTCGGACATTCACGTCGCCGGACCGGACATGCCTCCGGAGCGGCTGTCGAGGATCGTCAGACAGATCAACGCGCTCCGCCCGGACCTGGTGCTGATCGCAGGCGACTTCGTCAACGACAGGCCGGTCTCAACCCGCATCTATTCGACCGAGCAATCGATCGCTCCGCTCGCCGGCCTCCGCCCGCGTCTCCGCACAGTGGCAGTGCTCGGGAACCACGATCACTGGCGGAAGGACAAGGAAGTCGCCGCGGCGCTTCGGGCGGCCGGGATCCTCGTCCTCGACAACGATGCAGCAGCGATCGGGCCGCTGTCGGTGGGCGGCCTCGACGATGCCTTCACCGAGCATGACGACCTCAAGAGGACGATGGCGAGGATGCGAGCGCTTCCGGGCGCCAGGATCCTGCTCAGCCACAGCCCGGATCCGTTCGCCAAGCTCCCGACTGACATCGGCCTGATGGCCTCGGGGCACACGCATTGCGGACAGATCTCGCTGCCGCTGATCGGCCCCGTCAGCACCTATTCCGATTACGGCAACCGCTACGCCTGCGGCCTCATCCGGGAGCAGGGCAAGGTGCTCGTGGTCGGCGCCGGCATCGGCGCAAGCATCCTCCCGCTCCGGCTCGGTGCACCGCCGGACATGTGGCTGCTTGAGCTTGGGCCGGTCAGGTCAGGCGGAGCGCGTTGATCGCGACGATGAACCCTGCGAGCAGGAACAAGGCACCGATGCCGATGCGGATCGGCTTCAGGGGGATGGCCGCCTGTGTCCGCTCCGCAAGGTAGGCGACGGGCGCGTTCGCGGCGATGATCCCGGCGGCCCCGCCGGCCGCCGCGAACGCCAGCGCATTATATTGAGCCGCCAGCGCAGCCGTCAGGAACTGCGTCTTATCGCCGAATTCGAGCAGGAAGAAGCATGCGGCGGTCGTCAGGAAGGGTCCCGTCTTCCAGGTGGAGCCCATGTCGCTCTCGTCCTTCTGCCGGAAGAAGGCGCCGACGCCGGCAAGCACCAGCGCAATCGCAACGAGCAGGGATATGGCGCGCAGAGTGATGAAGCCGTGCACCAGCACTCCGCCCGCCGCGGCCAGCACGCTGTTGGCGAGAGCTCCGACGGCCACTCCGAGAAGCACCGGCAGCGGCCGCCGGTAGCGGACCGCCAGCCCAAGCACGAGAAGCTGGGTCTTGTCGCCCACCTCGGCCAGCAAAGCGGCGAGGAAGGTCGTTAGGAGCGCGTCCACTCAGGCGAGACGGACGGAAATCGAAGCGATCATCGCCTCGCTTGCGGCCTCGTCGAGGCGCTCACAGCCGATCGCGTCCTGCAGCCGGTCGAGGTAGAGCCCCGTGGGACAGGCGCCGGCGGAGCGGTCCTGGGCGGCGCGCTCGAGCGCTTCGGCGAGGCGTACTACGGGCGTCAGGCCGTAAGCGGCGGCGAGGCGGCGGATGCCCACCACCGATTCATGGAAATTGCGCGACGAGTGGCGCGCGGAGCAAAGCTGCAACGTTCGCAGCCGGTCGCAAAGCTCGGCCCGCACCACGTTCATTCCGTCCTCACCAGCCCGCATGTTCCCGCTCCCGCCATTCCGGCATTGAGGAGCATGCGCCGATATGGTTACCGGCAGGTTAAAGCCCGCCCAGGAGGCGGAACGTCTTGACAGGAGGAGCCGCAATCGGCAGAGGCGGCGCACATATGAGCGGCGGCGACGCCGCTTTTATTTTTCGCGAAACCCGAATTTGGAAGAGGCTGCCATGGCCAAGCCAGCAACCGTCAAGATCAAGCTCGTTAGCACCGCCGACACCGGCTTCTTCTACGTCACCAAGAAGAATCCCCGGAACATCACCGAGAAGATGACCTTCCGGAAGTACGACCCGGTTGTCCGCAAGCACGTCGATTTCAAGGAAGCCAAGATCAAGTAAGCCGTTCAGGCTGCCGGTCGGCTTAGAAGTCCTTTTTCCTCCATTCTCCGGTTAAGGCTCGGGCCGGAAAGCTCGAGTCCGTTCCGCCAGGCAAGCGCCCCTGCCTAATGAAGGCACGACCGAAATAGGCACGGTCCGTCAGCGGCCGTGTCAGCACGGTGTCGAGCGCGATGAGCTCCGCGGCTGACCAACGTCCTGCGGAACCGTCGCTGAAGCGCAGATCCAGGGCCCGGTCGCCCGCGATGCTTACCGACACCAGCTTAATCATCGAGATCCGCCCCAGGTATCATTTCCATCGGCAAGAGCGCCTCACCACGTTCCCAGTTTGCCACGAGCTCCGGCTGATGGTCCAGCGCCCATTGCCGCACGATCCGGGCTGCTTTCTTCGGGAGGTTCCCCTGAAGTATCTCTCCAGTCGCGATTTCGACGAACGCTAGCTGGCATGAAAATGCGGCGGCGGGTGATCGTCATGATACATTCGGATTACGATGCCGAAGAAGATGGAGATGATCGGCACGGCTGAGTTCAGTCCCCTCCAGGCCGAAAGCGGCGCCTGCTGTCGTCCATCTCGCACCGATAGTGCGGCTTGATCTCCGTGTTGACGAAGGTTCCGATCGACGGGGCGGCGAGAAGCGTCTCGTAGACATGCCTCGGCACACCGAAGTAGCTGTAGCGATCGCCGCCTCTGTACCAGATGTCGAGCTGGGCACCTTCGCTGGCATATTCCACGCGGTCGACGGCGCTGGATTCCACCTTCGGCATGTCTTCGCGCTCCTTCAGCAGAGCCGCAACTCCGTCCACGAACCGGATCAGCGAGATCGGCTTCGAGACGTAGCCTTCCGCGCCGGCATCCCTGATCCGCTCCTCGTCGCCGCGGGCGGCGTAGGCGGTTACCGCCATGATCGGGATCGCCTTTAGCTCCTCGTCCGCCTTCAGCTGCTCGATCAGCTCAAGGCCGGTGATGTGCGGCATCTGGATGTCCATGACGATGAGATCGGGCGCGAAGCCGCGCGCGCGGTCCACCGCCTCGCGTCCGTCGCGTACCGGCTCGGCTTCGTAGCCGTGCGCGCGCAGGAGGTCGCAAAACAGCTTCAGGTTGAGCTCGTTGTCCTCGACAACCAGGATTTTTTGTCCCACGCGCCCCTCCTAAGGCATGAAGATTCAGAGCACAAACGAGGAAGACGCGGAGCAATTGGCGCTTGGCGCGCTCGGCTGGACGCTGAGCGAGCAGGCCCGGGCCGAGCGGCTGCTCGGGCTCACCGGCCTCACGCCCGACGACCTCCGGTCCCGCCTCGGGGAACCCTCGCTGCTCGCCGAGATCCTGCGCTTCCTTGAGGCGCATGAGCCGGACCTCGTCGCCTGCGCCGACGCGCTGGACGTGAAGCCGGAGCGGCTGGTCGATGCGCGGCGGAGGCTCGAGCAATGACGCGCCCGCTCCTGATCAGCGACTGCGACGAGGTGCTGCTGCACATGGTCGGCCATTTCGCCGAATGGATCGAGGAGGCGCACGGGCTCCGCTTCTCGCTGCAGGAGCCGGGCTTCGCCAATGCGGTGCGGTACATCGACAGCGGCGATCCGGTGCCGGCCGACAAGGTCTGGCCCCTTCTGGACGGTTTCTTCGACAGCGAGATGCACCGCCAGAATATCGTCCCCGGCGCGGCGGAGGCGCTGACTGCAATCGGAGAGCGGGCCGACATCGTCATCCTCACGAATATCGGCGACGAATATCATGCCAGCCGCGTCGACCAGCTGGAGGCGGTCGGCATCAGCCACCGGGTCCTCTGCAACCGCGGCGGCAAGGGGCGGCCGGTCGTGGAGCTGATCGAGGAGTTCCGCCCAAGCGTCGCGGTGTTCGTGGACGATCTGCCGGTTCATCACGAATCGGTGGCGAAGCACGCACCCGACGTGTGGCGGCTTCACCTGATCGCGGAGCCGCGGCTTGCGGCGCATGTCCCGCCCTCTCCGCACGCCCACGCGCGCATCGACGGCTGGGACGAAGCACGGAATTGGATCATGGAGCGGTTCGACAGGGGGCCGGCTCCCGCCATGACGAAGGAAGAGCAATGAGCGGAACCATATTCATCACTGGTGCGACCGCGGGGATCGGCGCCGCATCGGCCCGGCGCTTCGCGGCCGCGGGCTGGAAGGTGATCGGAACCGGCCGCCGCCGCGAGCGGCTCGAGGCTCTCGCATCCGAACTTGGGCCGGAGCGTCTCCACCCCCTCGTGCTCGACATGCGGGACGTGGACGCTATCGGCGCCGCAGTGGCGGGCCTTCCGGCCGCCTTTGCGGATGTGGACGTCCTCCTGAACAACGCCGGCCTGGCGCCGCCCATGGAGCCGCAGCAGGAGGCGGATCTCGAGGCGTCCCGTCAGGTGATCGACACCAATATCACCGGGCTCGTGGCGGTCACGCGCGCCCTTCTCCCGCGGATCATCAAGCGGAAAGGTGCGGTGCTGAACCTCAGCTCGGTCGCAGCCACCTACCCCTATCGCGGCGGCGCCGTCTATGCCGGCACCAAGGCGTTCGTCCGCCAGTTCTCCCTCGACTTGCGCTGCGATATGCACGGCACCGGCGTCCGCGTAACCTCGATCGAGCCCGGCATGGCCGAGACCGAATTCACGATCGTCCGCACCGGCGGGGACAAAGCCGCGTCCGACGCTCTTTACGCCAACATGAACCCGATGACCGCGGATGACCTGGCCGATACACTGTTCTGGATCGCAACGCTGCCGCCGCACCTCAACATCAACACCATCGAGCTAATGCCGGTCAGCCAATCCTTCGCCGGCTTCCAGATCGCTCGAAACGAGCAGCCTTAGGCGAAGCAGCCGGCGAGGAGCTCGTAGGAGCGCAGCCGCGCTTCGTGGTCGAATATCTGCGAGGTAACCATCAGTTCGTCGGCGCCGGTGCGATCGACGAAATGCTCGACCGCCGCCTTCACCGTCGCCGGCGACCCGATCGCGGAGCAGGACAGGAGCTGATCGAGCAGCGCCCGCTGCGGATAGGGCAGACACTGGAGATAGCCCTCCTGCGGCGGCTTCAGCCGGCCGGGGTTGCCGGTGCGGAGCGCCACGAACGCCTGCTGGACTGATGTGGCGAGGAGCTCCGCCTCCTCGTCCGTATTGGCCGCGAAGACATTGAAGCCGAGCATTACATAAGGCTCGGCCAGCTGCTCGGTGGGCTGGAAGCTGCTTCGATAGACACCGATCGCCTCCATCATCTGCTGCGGCGCGAAGTGCGACGCGAAGGCGTAAGGCAGGCCCAGCGTCGCCGCCAGCTGCGCGCCGAACAGGCTCGAGCCCAGGATCCACACCGGGATGCCGAGCCCCTCGCCCGGGATCGCCCGCACGGGCTGCCCCGGCTCGGGCGGCTTGAAATATCCCATCAGCTCGACGACGTCCCGCGGGAACTGGTTGGCGTCGGAGGTGAGGTTTCGGCGCATCGCATAAGCGGCTGCCTGATCCGTGCCCGGCGCCCGGCCGAGCCCGAGACCGACCCGCCCCGGATAGAGCGATTCGAGCGTGCCGAACTGCTCCGCTATCTGGAGCGGCGAATGGTTCGGAAGCATTATCCCGCCGGCCCCGATCCTGATGGTGGAAGTGCCCTCCCCCACATAGCCGAGCGCGACCGACGTCGCGGCGCTGGCGATGCCCGGCATCGAATGATGCTCCGCCATCCAGAAGCGGTTGAAGCCCAGCCGCTCCGCATGCCGCGCAAGCGAGCGCGCGTTGCGGAAGGCCTGCGCCGCGTCGCCGCCTTCGACAATCGGCGCGAGGTCGAGAACTGATAATGGTACCATGAGCGCGGATATGGGGGCTGACCGGCGCTGGACCAGTCGAGCTTCATCAGCAGCAACTTAGCGTCTGCTTCGATCTGTGTGGCCGTAACAATCAATTTAGCCGATCAAGCCGCAGCCTCTAAGGGGATCTCGCCCAGGAGGAGCGTCGGCACGAGCCGGTGCACCCTGGCATTTTCTTATGTGGGGGACTTTTCGATGACGGCTGACGATGCGCGGCAATTCTGCCATTTGATCGCACGCTTGGTGGACGGGGTGGAAAGCCTCGCCAATCATGTTGCGGCCGGGGATCTGGAGCTGACGCGGCTTCACAACATTCGCCACGATGCCCTCATGATGCTGGCAAGGCTGAGCTAGCGGCGGCGCCGGCTCATTGCA
>NZ_DASVUE010000436.1:0-2639 GCF_036387215.1 Allosphingosinicella sp.
AGGCGCATTTGAGGGCCGCGGAGACGCGCGAAGTCGTGAGGCTGGAGGCGATGTCGCCGATCCTCGGCAAGTGGGTCGACATCAGCATCTATCCAACGGGCGATGGCGGGCTCTCCGTCTACTTCCGCGACATCAGCGAGAAGAGGAATGCCGAGGCGCTGCTCCGCGAAAGCGAGGAGCGCTACCGGCTGATCGTCGAGAATGCGCGCGACCATGCAATCTTTACCCTGGATCCGGAGGGGCGGGTCGATCAATGGTACCAGGGAGCGGCGTTGATCTTCGGCTGGAGCGCGGAGGAAATCGCCGGCCGGACGGCTGACGTCACGTACACGGCCGCCGACCTTTCCCAAGGGGTGCCGCAGTGGGAACGGGACACTGCCAGCCAGGAGGGCTGGGCGCCGAACGTCCGCTGGCACGTCCGGAAGGACGGCAGCGCGGTCTTCATCGACGGCATCGCCACTGCGCTTCGCAACGATGCGGGCGAGCTCACCGGCTTTTTGAAGATCGGCCAGGACGTCACGGCGCGAAGGCGCGCCGAGGAGCATCAGCGCGTCCTGCTCGCCGAACTGCAGCACCGGGTGAGGAACACTCTCGGCGTGATCCGGTCGATCGCGCGGCGGACGGCTGCGACCAGCGAGAGCGTCGAGGAGATGTCGATGCACCTCGAGGGGCGGATCGGCGCCTTCTCCCGCGTGCAGGCGGTGGTGACCCGAAGCCCCGATGCCGGCGCGGACCTTTCGGCGATGATCGAGGACGAATTGCTGGCCCATGCGGCGCGCGAAGGGGAGGCGCTGAAGATCGAGGGGCCGGAAGTGTGCCTGAAGCCGCGCGTCGCGGAGACGATGAGCCTGGCGATCCACGAACTTGCGACCAACGCGGTTAAATATGGTGCGCTGAGCGCGGACGGAGGGCGGATTTCGGTGACCTGGCAGCGGTCGGTGGGGGCCGGCGGCGACACTCTGACGCTCGTGTGGGAGGAGAACGGGGTCCGCGGCGTGCCGTCCGAGCCGCAGCGGCAGGGCTTCGGCCTCGAATTGCTGCAGCGGACCTTGCCCTACGAGCTTGGCGCGGAGACGGAGGTGGACTTCAGGCCCGAAGGCCTGTGCTTCACGATGCGAATGCCGCTGGGGCCGAACGTGCTGGCGGAGTGAGGAGCCGCCTCAGCGGCTCTCGACACCTTCCCTCGCGACCGGCCCGGTGGCGACGATCAGGCTCGCATATTCCTCGGCAAGCTTCTTGTGGCTTTCCGCGGCGAGCGGGTGCGAAGCGCGTTGCGCCGCGATCTCCTCTTCGGCGATGCGGGCGCGGTAATAATCGAGATCGCTTTGGTCCAGCATTCATCCCCCCCGGGAATCGTGTGAAGCCCGGATCATATCCGAGTCGCCCGCCCGGGCCAATTAAATGGATCAGGTAAGGGGATTCATTCAGGCGCCGATCATGTTAGGGGCGGAATTGTCCAGTTTCTTCCGGAGGATAGTCGATGCGTGCCCCGTTCCTTGCAGTCGTTGCGCTCCTGCTTCCGGGCTGCCTCGCCAAGACCGCGCTCGACGTCGCCACCCTGCCGGTGAAGGCGGCTTCGGCGGCGGTCGATGCAGCGACGACGAGCCAGTCGGAAGCGGACGAGAAGCGCGGCCGGAAGATCCGCGAGCGCGAGGAATGCATCGGCAAGGAAGAGCGGCGCGCGCGCAAGCAGCAGCGCGAGCCCGATTACGAACGCTGCGGCTGACGCGCATGGACCTCCGATGAACCGCGGGTTCAGGGGGAACTCATCGCCGTTGGGCTAGGTTGATCCTTTCATATTGGGAAGGAACCGACCCATGAAGAAGGCATTCATCCTCGCGCTCATGGCCGCAACGGCGGCGAGCCCCGCGCTCGCCAAGGGCCCCAAGCATGGCGGCGGCGACGGCGGCGGAAAGCATGAGGCAAAGGCCGAGCGCGGCCATGGCGGCGGCGGCCGCGGCAATGGCGGCGGCTGGGGCGGCGGCTGGAAAGAGCACAAGCAGGAGCGGCATTTCGAGCGCGCCGAACGGACGTTCGAGCGGCGCGGCGGCGACGAGTTCAAGGAAGTTCGCAAGATGCGCGAGCGCTTCTTCGAACGCATGGGCGGCGATGATCGCGACTGGGCGAAGCGGGAGCGCAAGCAGGAGAAGCATTGGGACCGCGAACAGCGCCGGGCCGAGCGCCACTTCAACAAAGGCGACAAGCACGCGTTCAAGGCGGAGCGGAAGTTCGCCAGGGAAGAAGCGAAGTTCGAGCGCAGGCGCTTCAAGGAAGAGGCGAAGTTCGAGCGGAAGCAGCTGCGCGAGGAGGCCAGGTTCGACCGCGAGCTCGCGCGGAACGAGGTCCGCGACTTCGCTCCCGAGCGCCGGCATCGAATTGCGGAACTTCGGCCCGCTTACGCGGCGGCGCCGGGCTATGCCTATGTGCAGCCGGCGCCGAACTACCGGACCTATTACGCGCCGAGCCAGGCCTATGGGCCCGCTTATGCCGGCGACTACCGAGGCTATCCGAACGTCTCCTACGGCGATGAAGGCCTTGGCGGCCTGTTCGGCGGCGGCGGGATGAGCGGCATCCTGACGGCGCTGCTCCCGGCGGTCCTGCAGCAGGCGGGGCTGGGCGATCTCGGCCTCGGCGCGCTC
>NZ_DASVUE010000437.1:0-7822 GCF_036387215.1 Allosphingosinicella sp.
ATCACGCACCGGCCGGATGGCGGCAGCGTGGCGCTCGGCTACTCGACGCTCGATCAGCTCGACATGATCTGCCAGCGCCTCAGCGGCGAGCGCATCTAAGCCTCAGCGGAGCCGCGCCGCCTGCCGGCAGATCGCGAACAGCTCCTCATCGACCGCAAGCGCCCCGATCCCGCCCGGGCTGATCACCTGCCGCTGCACGTCCATCACTCGTCCCATCGCCTTCGCGAGGAGATCGGACCGCCAGCGGGAAAGCTGGGCACCGATCGCGTCTTTGTCCTTCCAGAACAATGACTTGCCCGATGACGCCATGACTGCGGTTACGCTGTTCCCCTGATCCACCTCGGCGCGGAGTTTCGCCAGCAGCGCCAATCGCCGCAGCAAGGCGGGGCGCACCAGCGATATGCCCTCGACTCCCACACTGTGGAGCCGTGTCAGCTCCGCTTCGAGGCCTGCGGCGTCGCCGCCGAGGACGCTGTCGACGAGGCGGCTGAGATCCCCCTCCTCGCTCGCCGCTCCAACCGCATCCAGAGCATCGTCCTCCAGCGGCTTCGGGCGCTCGGGCGAAGCGTCCAGGAACAGAGCGAGCTTGGCGAGCTCCTGCGCGATCACCGCCCGGTTGCCGGCGCATCCGTCGGCGATCCGGCGAGCGACGTCCCTCCGGATCGAAAGCCCGACTTCGCGGCCCATCTCGATCACGAGTTTGTCCGCCTCTCCCGCCTCGGGGACGTAGCTGGCGCAGGCCATGGCGCAGGGTGCGGCAAGGGCGAGCTTCAGGAGGCGCGAGGCAGGCTTCAGCGCGCCTGCGAGCATCACGACCGGGTTGCCGGCGGTTGCAGCCCCCACCAAGGCTTCGGCCGCTTCCGCAGAATCGTCGCCGGCCGGCTCGACCCAGATGTAGCGGGCTCCCCCGAACAGCGAGATGGAAGCCGCCTCGTCGGCGAGGCGGGCGGGGTCGCCTTTGAGATCGGAGCCGCTGAGGTCGACGCGCTCCGCTTCCGGACCCATTGCCGCTGCAAGGAGCTTCGCAAGCGCCCGCGAGCCTGCTTCGTCGGGACCGTAGAGGAGAAAGAGGCGGATGCTCTCGTCGCGGGCCTTCAGCGCCCGCTCGATCTGCGGCCGGTTGGCCTTCACGGCGCCGCCGGGAACCGCGACGCATAGAGGCCGACGCGGGAGACGATCTGGTCCGCAAGCTCCCTCGAAAGCCGCTCCAGCGCCGTCTGCTCGGCCGCCACGGTGGCATATTCGGAGCTCACCACGTCCACCCCAACGTCGGAGCCTGCGGTTGCATCGAGCAGGACCGTGCCCACGGATGCTTCGACGAGCCGGTAGCGCGCCCGGAGCGTCCGCCGCTCGCGAGTGATGGCGTTGCCGGAGCGGATACCGAAGCCGGTGATGTCGTCGTCGAGCTCGATCTCAAGCCGGTATTTGGAGCCGGAGCCGCCTTTGCCCATCCGGTCTTCCAGTGCGGTGCGCACCAGCCAGCCGGCGCGGCCGCCGATCGGCGCGATGTCGATCGATTGCAGCGTCTGCGCGACATGACCCTTGCCTCCGCCGGCGTAGAGCGGCCGCAATGTGCAGCCGCCGAGCAGCGCCACGAAACAGAGGAGCAAAAACCGGTTCATGCGACCAGATTCACGAGGCGATCGGGCACCACGATCACCTTCCGCGGCGCCTTGCCTTCGAGGATCCGCACGATCTTGTCCGAGGCGAGCGCCATCTCCTCAAGCGCCTCGCGCGGCGCGCCCTTCGGCGCCGTAAGCGTGTCGCGGAGCTTGCCGTTCACCTGCACCGCGATCGTCACCTCGTCCTCGATGAGCAGCGCCGGATCCGCCTCGGGCCACGCGGCGTCGGCGATCAAGCCTTTCCGGCCGAGCGCGCGCCAGGCTTCCTCGGCCAGATGCGGCGCCATCGGGGCGACGAGGAGCAGCAGGGTCTGGGCTGCCCCGGTGCGAGACTCGGAGGCGGGCGCCTTCTCGACCGCGTTGGCAAGCTCGTAGAGGTTTGCGACGGCCTTGTTGAAGGCGAGCGCCTCGATATTGGCGCCCACGCTGGCGATGGTCTGGTGGAGCTTGCGGTCGAGTGCCCGATCCTCGCCCTCGCCGCGTGACGCATCCGAAGTCATCCGCCACAGCCGCTGGACGAAGCGCCAGGAGCCCTCGATCCCGGCTTCGCTCCAGGGCAGGTCGCGCTCCGGCGGGCTGTCCGAAAGCATGAACCAGCGCACCGCGTCAGCCCCGTACTGATCGACGATCGGTTCCGGATCGACGGTGTTCTTCTTCGATTTGGACATCTTCTCGACGCGGCCCGTCGTCACCGGGTGGCCGCTTTCGATGTGGATCCAGTCGTCGCCGTCCCGCCTCACCTCGTCCGGCGAAAGCCAGCTGCCGTCGCCGGCTTTGTAGGTCTCGTGCGTCACCATGCCCTGGGTGAAGAGGCCCTTGAACGGCTCCTCGACGTCGAGGAGCCCGATCCGCTTCAGCGCCCGCGTCCAGAAGCGCGCGTAGAGCAGGTGCAGGATCGCGTGCTCGACACCGCCGATATACTGCCCCACCGGAAGCCATTGTTCCGCCTCCGCGCGGTCGAATGGCCGGTCGCGGGGCTGGCTGGCGAAGCGGATGAAATACCAGCTCGAGTCCACGAAGGTGTCGAGCGTGTCGGTCTCACGCACCGCGGCGGCCCCGCAGCTCGGGCAGTCGACATGCTTCCACGTCGGGTGGCGGTCGAGCGGGTTGCCGGGGATGTCGAAGGTGACGTCCTCCGGAAGCACGACAGGGAGCTGGTCCTTCGGCACCGGCACCGCGCCGCACGATCCGCAGTGGATGACGGGGATCGGAGTGCCCCAATAACGCTGGCGCGACACGCCCCAATCGCGCAGGCGCCAGACGGTGGTTCCCTCGCCCCAGCCGTCCGCTTCCGCGCGGCGGATGACCTCCGCCTTGGCCGCTTCGACGCCGAGCCCATCGAGGAAGCGGGAGTTCACGATCACTCCGCCGCCGGTTTCGGCCTCGTCCGCGAACGGCTGGCCGGCCTGATCTGGGGAGGCAGCAACGACGCGCCGGATCGGGAGCCCGTATTTGGTGGCGAACTCGAAATCCCGCTGATCGTGGCCCGGAACGCCGAAGATCGCGCCGGTCCCGTAATCCATCAGCACGAAATTGGCGATGTAGAGCGGGAGCTGCCACTCGGCGTCGAGCGGGTGAAGCACCTTGAGGCCGGTGTCGAAGCCCTTTTTCTCCGCCGTCTCAAGCTCGGCGGCCGTGGTCCCGCCCTGCTTGCACTCGGCGATGAACGCGGCGACCGCATCGTCCTGCCCCGCCAGCGCCAGCGCGATGGGGTGATCGGGCGAGACCGCCGCGAAGCTCGCGCCGAAGATCGTGTCAGGGCGCGTCGTGAAGACGTCCAGGGAGCTGATTCCCTCCCCTGCAGGGAGGGGAGAGGCGAGCTTGAAGCTGAAGCGCATGCCCTGGCTCTTGCCGATCCAGTTCTCCTGCATCAGCCGAACCTTGTCGGGCCACTGATCGAGGGTGCCGAGCCCGTCCAGCAGCTCCTCGGCGAAGTCGGTGATCTTGAGGAACCACTGGCTCAGTTTCCGCCGCTCGACGAGCGTGCCGGAGCGCCAGCCGCGGCCGTCGATCACCTGTTCGTTGGCGAGCACGGTCATGTCGACCGGGTCCCAATTGACCTCGCTCTCCTTCCGGAAGACGAGCCCCGCCTCGTAAAGGTCCAGGAACAGCGCCTGCTCATGGCCGTAATAATCGGGCTCGCAGGTTGCGAGCTCGCGGCTCCAGTCGAGCGCGAAGCCGAGCCGCTTCAGCTGCCCGCGCATCGTCGCGATGTTGGCGCGGGTCCATTCGCCGGGATGGACCTTCTTCTCCATCGCCGCATTCTCGGCGGGCATCCCGAACGCGTCCCAGCCCATCGGGTGGAGAACCTCGAAGCCCTTCATCCGGCGGTAGCGGGCGAGCACGTCGCCCATCGTGTAGTTGCGGACGTGGCCCATGTGGATGCGCCCCGACGGATAGGGGAACATCTCGAGCACGTAGCTGCGCGGCTTGGAACTGCTGCTGGAGGCGCGGAAGGAGCCCTTCTCCTCCCATACCCCTTGCCAGTGCGCGTCTGCCTGGAGCGGATTGAAGCGCCCGGCCATGATTATGCCTTAGCCGCTGCTGGCGTTTCGGCGGAGGTCGCGCGCCTTGGTGAGGATGATCTCCTCGAGCCGCTGCACGGTTGCGGCGGAGACCGGAGCCTCGACCCACTGGCCGTTCTGGAGCACCTGGCGCGAGGCCGCGACGCGGAGAGCGTCTGCGCGGAGGTTCGCATCCATGATGGTTGCGGTCACCTTCACTCGGTCGCCGGGGGCGCTTGGATTGGAATACCAGTCGGTCACGATCACGCCGCCGGCGGAGTCGACCTGCGCGAGCGGAGCGAAGGAGAGCGTGTCGAGCGCCGCGCGCCACAGGTAGGAGTTGACGCCGATCGTCGTCACCTGCGCAGCGGCGAGGTCCGCCTGCCGGTACCCCTGGTCCGGGCCCTTCCCGAGCGTCTTGTTGATGTCGTCGCGGATGAATTCGCAGCCGGAAAGGGTCGAGGCGCAGGCGATCGCCAAAAGCAGGTGTACGGGGCGGGCCATTCGGCAGATCCTCAAGAAATGGGTGGTCGGCTGCCGTTATAGATAAGAGGGCGGCGGCGGCAAGCGTCTCTCGCCCGGCGCTCTTAACCTTCCTCTGTGGAAAAGATGCAACATGCTGATGCTATTCGACGACGCCGGGCTCCACTTCGCTGGTTTAGCGTTGGAGACGTGATTACATGATCGGCGTTAGGGGAGTCGGACGTGTTGAAGCTTGGTGCCAGTGGAGCAGTCGGGAGCGTGGCGATCGCCGCGCTTGCGGTCGTGCTCACTCCGGCGCTTGCCGCTTCCAATCAGACGCAGAAGGCCAAACGGCCGGCCGCGACGCGGACCTTCACTGCAGGCAGCTTCACGCCCGCAGTCGCCGATCCGCGCCTTGCCGCCGAGTTCGCGCGCCGCGGCTTCACTCCGGGAAGCTTCCGCTTCACGCCCTCCTCCGCCTCGCTCGACCGAAGCAAGGCCGTCAAGGTCGCGGTCCGCGCCCGTGCGGCGACTCCGGCGCAGGCCGCCCGGGTCCTCAACGAAACCTCCGCTTCACCGGTCACCGCGATTACGCCCACGGCTTATAATCTCGGCCTCGCAGTCGGTTGGAAGCGCTTCGCGCTGTCAGGCGACGTTGCGCGCGTGCAGGGCGGGCCGATCCCCGGCGGCCGCGAAGCTGCCGAGGTCGGCGTCAGCTACTCCGGCAAGAAGTTCACCGGCCGGGTCAATGTCGGCGCGGAACGGAGCGACGGCACGCTCCAGCGCGTGATGCCGCTGGAGAGCAGCTACTCGCTCGACGTCGGCGGCTCCTACGATGTCGGCAAGAACGTCGCAGTCACCGGCGGCGTCCGCTACAAGATCCAGCACGACCGGCTCCGTCCGCTCGAGGATGATCGGCGCGACAGCCAGGCCGTCTACGTGGGCACCGCCTTCCGCTTCTGACGCGCCCACGCGTCTATTCCAGCCCAGCCGTAGATCGCCGAGCCGAGTCTTCGCGCGCGACGGGCATTCATTCCTCCGAGCGCGATCACCGGCACCCGCGCGCGCCTTGCCAGCAGCATGAAGCGCAGCGGCCCGAGGCTCCCCTTGTCCGGGTGGGAGCGGGTGTCGAACGCCGGTGACAGGAACACGAGGTCGGCTCCGCCTCGCTCGGCGGAACGGAGTTCCCGCAGATTGTGCGCGGGGGCTGTGCGGATCAGCCCCGGCGGCTTGCGGGCGGACTGGCGCCGGTGAAAGCCCTCGGCTCCATATGAGGCCGCTTCCTCGGAAGTGCCGGCAAGGATCAGTGTCAGGTGGTGCCTTCGGGCGCGTCTCTTCACCGCCAGGAAGAGCTTCCGCCGTTCAGCCGGCGGCAGGCTGTAGTGCCGGAAAACGATGCCTGCCCCCCGCGGAAGCCGTTCAATCGCCGTCCAGAGCGCCTCGCCCTGGCGCTCGTCGGTCATCAGCCAGAGGCGGGGCAGAGGCTGGCGGCGCTGCATCGCCCTTCCTATAGCAGCCGCCATGGATGAGGCATTACCTTCAGCGCGGCTCCAGGCGGTGCGCTCGGCCATTGCCCGCGCAGCCCGGCTGGCTGGGCGCGAAGCGGGTGACGTGACTCTGATCGCCGGGTCGAAAACCCACCCCGCCGAGGACATCGTGCCGCTGCTCGAGGCGGGGCAGCGTGCCTTCGGTGAGAACCGCGTTCAGGAGGCCGAGGCGAAATGGCCGGCGCTCAAGCAGGCCTATCCGGACGTGGAGCTGCACCTGATCGGCCAGCTGCAGTCCAACAAGGCCGCGGAAGCCGTGGCGCTGTTCGATTGCATCCATTCCGTCGATCGGCCGTCGCTCGTGGCGGCGCTCGGCAGGGCGATGGAGGCGCTGGACCGGCGTCCGCGCTGCTTCGTGCAGGTGAACATCGGCGGTGAGCCGCAGAAAGGCGGCTGCCCCGTTCCCGAGTTGCCCGTGCTGTTGGAGCAGTGCCGCGAGGCTGGTCTGCCGGTTGCCGGGCTGATGTGCATCCCTCCCGCCGATGTGGAGCCTGCGCCTTATTTCGCCCTCCTTGCCAAGCTTGGGCGGCGGCATGGCGTCAGCGCGCTCAGCATGGGAATGTCGGCGGATTACGAGGCCGCGGTGACGATCGGAGCCACCCACATTCGCGTCGGCACCGCCTTGTTTGGTGAGCGGTTTTGAGGTTCGAGGGATTGCATCGCCGGCTCCTCCCCCGGAGGAGCCTATGAAATACGACGCGATCATCTTCGATTTCGACGGCGTGCTGATCGAGAGCGAATATGTCGGCAACAAGCAGATCGCCGACTATCTCACCCGCATCGGCCACCCCACGAGCGTCGAAGAATCGATGCGGGAGTTCATGGGGCTGGCGGGGCGCGACTTCCTCGAGGCGATCGAACATTGGATCGGACGGCCTCTTCCCGCGGATTTTCACGAGGAGCGGAGAGCCGAGGACGCGCGTGCGCTTGCTGAGGGCGTCGGAGCGGTGGCCGGCGCCGTCGCCTTCATCGAGAGCCTTCCGGCCGATCTGCCGCGGGCAATCGCTTCGTCGAGCTCGCCAGAATGGATCGACGCGCATCTCGATCATCTGAAGCTGCGGCATCACTTCGAAGGGCGCATCTTCAGCGGCCGGCGGGACGTGAGCCGGGGTAAGCCAGCGCCGGACATCTATCTCCATGCCGCCGCGGCGATCGGGGTGCCGATCGACCGTCTTGCAATTATTGAGGATTCGCCGGTGGGCGTGACGGGAGCCGTCGCGTCGGGCGCGTTCGTGATCGGGCTGGCGGCGGGAAACCATTGCTTCGACGGCCACGGCGAACGCCTCAAGGCACTCGGCGCCCATGCCATTGCCCACAGCTTCGAAGGCGTTGCCCGGCTGCTCTCCTAGAGCTGGTGGCCGCTGCGGAGGCGTTTCGTCTCCAGATAGGCCTGGTTGTGGCGGTTCGAGCCGGTCCTGAGCGGCACCTGCTCCGCCACCTTGACCCCAGCGGCGTCGAGCCCCGCCACCTTGCGCGGGTTGTTGGTGAGAAGCCTCACCTCGGGCTGCGACAGCTGCTCGAGCATTCGGGCGGCGACGCCGAAGTTCCGTTCGTCATCGCCGAAACCCAGGCGGATGTTGGCGTCGACCGTGTCGAAGCCCTGGTCCTGCAGCGAATAGGCACGGAGCTTGTTGACGAGGCCGATGCCGCGCCCTTCCTGGCGGAGATAGAGGAGGATGCCCCAGCC
>NZ_DASVUE010000438.1:0-3556 GCF_036387215.1 Allosphingosinicella sp.
GCGGAAGAATATAAGGTCGGGGGCACCTGCGTCATCCGCGGCTGCGTTCCGAAGAAGCTGCTCGTCTACGGAGCGCATTTCGCCGAGGACCTGCAGGACGCCCGCCGCTTCGGCTGGGACGTGCCGAAATGCGAGTTCAGCTGGCCGACGCTCCGCGACAACGTCCTTGCGGAGGTCACCCGGCTCGAAGCCGCTTATTCCGAGACGCTTGGCAAGCATCGGGTGGAGATCATCAAGGAGCGCGCGACCGTTGCCGGCCCGCACGAGGTGAAGCTCGCCGGCGGCCGTACCGTCACTGCCGGAACGATCCTGATCGCCACCGGCGCGACGCCGATGATCCCCGATTTTCCCGGTTCCGAGCACGGCATCACCTCCAACGACGCTTTCCATCTGGAGGAGATCCCCAGGCGGGCGGTGATCGTCGGCGGCGGCTATATCGCCAACGAATTCGCGGGCATCTTCAACGAGTTCGGAGCGAAGGTGACGATCGTCAACCGCTCCGACGTGATCCTCCGCGGCTATGACGAGTCGATCCGCGACCGGCTGCTCCAGATCTCGATCACCAAGGGGATCGATTTCAAGTTCCACGCGAAGTTCGACAGCGTCGAGAAGCTTGAGAACGGCCGCCTTCTCATAAGGATGACGGACACCGATCCGTTCGAGGCCGATCTCCTCATGTACGCGATCGGCCGGAAGCCCAACACCGACGGCCTCGGGCTCGAAGGGGCGGGCGTCGATCTCGACGGCGGCGGCGCAATCATCGTCAACGCGGACAACCAGTCCACCTGCGACAGCATCTACGCGGTCGGCGACGTCACCAACCGTATCCAGCTCACTCCGGTCGCGATCCGCGAGGGCCAGGCCTTCGCCGACACCGTCTTCGGCAACAAGCCGACCCGCGTCGACTATGACAACGTTCCTGCAGCCGTGTTCAGCCATCCGCCGCTTGCCAGCGTCGGAATGACCGAGGGGCAGGCGCGCAACAAGCTCGGCAGCGTCAAGACCTACACGTCGGATTTCCGGGCGATGAAGAACGTCCTCGCCGGCCGCAACGAGCGCGCGCTCTACAAGCTGGTCGTCAACGGCGAGACCGACGAGGTGGTCGGGATCCACATGATCGGCCCCGACGCCCCCGAGATCCTGCAGGCCGCCGCGATCGCGGTAAAGGCCAGGCTCAAGAAGAGCCAGTTCGACGAAGTGGTCGCGCTCCACCCGACCATGGCCGAAGAATTGGTGCTGATGCGTTGAGTTCTGGAACCCGCTCGCCCATGAAGCGGCCGCCATGCTCCCAGCATGGCTGTAGACTGCCGGGGGCAGTCTACACCGCTTCATCTTGTCGAGGGGCTGTCTTTCTTTCTAGAGGAAAAGCAGGGCTTTCGACAGGCTCAGCCCGAACGGTTTGGAGACGAGGTCGGTGGCAGCTGAAGGTTACATGACCGGCTTCGGGAGCCATTTCGCGACCGAAGCCGTGCCGGGCGCCCTGCCGGAGGGCCGCAATTCGCCGCAGCGGCCGGCGATGGGCCTCTACGCGGAGCAGCTTTCCGGAACCGCCTTCACCGCCCCCCGGGCCGAGAACCGCCGCTCCTGGCTTTACCGCCTCCGGCCGAGCGCCGAGCACCCGCCCTACCGGCGCTACGAAGGGGCTGTCCTGTTCGCCCCCGGCACCGTCAAAGGACCTCTCGCGCCCAATCGGCTCCGCTGGAACCCGCTCGATCTTCCGGAGGAGCCGACCGACCTCATCGACGGCATGGTGACGATGGTCGCCAATCGGCATCCGGAGGATCTGGAGGGCGTGGCGGTCCATATCTACCGCGCCAACAAGGACATGCAGCACCGCTGCTTCTTCAACGCCGACGGCGAGATGCTCTTCATCCCGGAAGCGGGCCGGCTGACGCTCTACACCGAAATGGGCCGGATCGACGTCGCTCCGGGGGAGGTGGCGCTCGTCCCGCGCGGCGTCCGCTTCCGCGCCGCGCTCCCCGACGGCACTGCCCGCGGCTATGTCGCGGAGAATCACGGATCGCTGTTCCGCCTGCCCGAGCTTGGGCCGATCGGCGCCAACGGCCTCGCCAACCCGCGCGATTTCGAAACGCCAGTCGCCCAATATGAAGACGCCGAAGGCGAAGTGGAGCTCATCCAGAAATATCTGGGCTCGGTCTGGACGACGACGCTCGATCATTCGCCGCTCGATGTCGTCGCCTGGCACGGCAACCTCGCTCCGTGGCGCTACGATCTCAGCCGCTTCAACACGATCGGCACGGTGAGCTTCGATCATCCCGATCCGTCGATCTTCACCGTCCTCACGTCGCCCTCCGATGTGCCGGGCCGCGCCAACGCGGATTTCGTGATCTTCCCGCCGCGCTGGATGGTCGCCGAGGACACGTTCCGTCCGCCATGGTTCCACCGCAACGTGATGAGCGAGTGCATGGGCCTCATCCACGGCGCCTACGATGCGAAGGCCGAGGGCTTCGCTCCGGGGGGCCTCAGCGCGCACAACATGATGGCGGGCCACGGCCCCGACGTCGCCAGCTGGAGGGCTGCGAGCGAGGCCGAGCTGAAGCCGCACAAGATCGAGGGGACCATGGCCTTCATGGTCGAAAGCTGCTGGCCCTTCCGCCCCACCGAATTCGCGCTCGGCACGGATGCCCTTCAGAAGGATTACGACGCCGCCTGGGGCGGCTTCCCCAAGGCTCGGCTGACCTCGGGCTGACCGGCTTCCATAATAGGATTTTGTGAGTCATCGCTGGACGCATGAGTCGCAATCGATTTCCTTCCCGAACCCGGCCGTGCGGCACGCGCCGAGGAGGGGGACCCCCCGCGATTCCATGTGACACTTGCGCCATTCGTGCCACTCGTGCCGTTCGCGCGCCTTTCGGGCCTGGCTCTTCCCTCACGTCGCCGGAGCGGCGATAGGCCGGCAAAAGGAGAAGGCATGAAGACCCGCGCCGCAATCGCCGTCGCTCCCAACCGCCCGCTCGAGATCCACGAGGTTGATCTCGACGGCCCCCGCGCCGGCGAAGTGCTGGTCGAGATCATGGCGACCGGCGTCTGCCACACCGACGCCTATACGCTCGAGGGGAAGGACTCGGAGGGCATCTTCCCGTCGATCCTCGGCCATGAAGGCGCCGGCATCGTCCGCGAGGTGGGGCCCGGCGTCGCCTCGGTCGCGGTCGGCGATCACGTCATCCCGCTCTACACGCCCGAATGCCGCCAGTGTAAGTCGTGCCTCAGCCGCAAGACCAACCTCTGCACCGCCATCCGCGGCACTCAAGGGAAGGGCCTGATGCCCGACGGGACCAGCCGCTTCCGGCTCGGGAGCGACACCATCTACCATTATATGGGCTGCTCGACCTTCTCCAACTTCACCGTCATGCCCGCAATCGCGGTCGCCAAGGTCCGCCCCGACGCGCCGTTTGACAAGATCTGCTACATCGGCTGCGGGGTCACGACGGGCGTCGGCGCCGTCATCTACACGGCCGGAGTCGAGCCCGGCGCCAACGTCGCGGTGTTCGGCCTCGGCGGCATCGGCCTCAACGTCATCCAGGGCGCGAAGCTC
>NZ_DASVUE010000439.1:0-5513 GCF_036387215.1 Allosphingosinicella sp.
GTCCGGTGCGGCTGATGCTCCAGCCGGTCGCCGATTTGCCACTCATCGAAAAAGCGACCGCTCATCCGTCTCTTCCAGCATGCAAAGTTGACACAAGGTTCACACCAACGAAGCGCATTCCGCCGCCCAGCACCTTCCTCACGGCAGCGACCGGTCGGGCTGCCTCCAAGGGTAGGGAAGCATAAGACCAGGCCTGTAGGACAGCTTTTTCTTCAGGCCTTCTCGATCCGCGCAAGCAAGGTGCCCTCGGTTACCTGAGCCCCCTCCGCCGCATTGAGTTCCGCCACGATGCCGTCGAACGGCGCCGTGAGGCTATGCTCCATCTTCATTGCTTCGAGCGTGATGAGCTTCTGCCCCTTCGCCACCTTGTCGCCTTGCCGCGTATCGACGGAGATCACGCGGCCGGGCATCGGCGAGAGTAAGGTGCCGTCAGAGGCCGCCTCGCCCCCGGCGCCGCGCGCGTCCGGCAAAGTGAAGGTGTAAACCATCCCGTCGTTCACACCGCTGAGGATTACATCACGCGCCGGCTCAACCCAGGCCGGAAGCTCCGCGTAGGCATCGGGTACGGAGACTTCCCGGATTTCGCTACCCGATTGCAGCCGTATCAGATCGTAGGGTTTCGCGTTGAGCCGAAATCCCTTGGCCGCAAACCAGGGGGTTCTCTGATCCTCGTACATCGCGGCAAGGCTATCCCCCACTTGCCGTGCCATCTCGCCGCCTGGTGCCGACAAGGAGAAAGCCATGGCGGCAGCCTTCCAGCATTGTTCAGGCGGAACATTTGGCGGAATCAACTCATCGAGCCTGCCTGGGATAAATGCAGTGTCGATCTCGCCGCTTTGGAAGTCGTCATGGCGAAGTGCCCGTGCAAGAAACCCTGCGTTAGTCTTCACGGGCCAAACCGCTGTCACTTCCGCGGCCTGCGCAAGCTTATCGATCACCGCGGATCGCGTGTCGGCATGGGCGATCAGCTTTGCGATCATCGGATCGTAGTGGGGTGACACCTCCCCATATTCGTAGACCCCGGTGTCTACTCTGACCATGTGCTCGGGCAGCACCATGTGGGTCAGCTTACCAACGGAGGGGAGGAACTCCCTGTTTGGATCCTCGGCATAAAGCCGGGCCTCCATCGCCCAACCGTCGATCCTGAGCTCCTCCTGCCTCAGCGGCAGCGTCTCGCCGCTCGCGACGCGAAGCTGCCACTCGACCAGATCCTGCCCGGTAATCTCCTCGGTGACCGGATGTTCGACCTGGAGCCGGGTGTTCATTTCCATGAACCAGATG
This sequence comes from Allosphingosinicella sp., assembly GCF_036387215.1. Classification (GTDB taxonomy): domain Bacteria; phylum Pseudomonadota; class Alphaproteobacteria; order Sphingomonadales; family Sphingomonadaceae; genus Allosphingosinicella. The sequence continues at coordinate 1,282 of NZ_DASVUE010000439.1, forward strand.
CGGTCCGCCCGAAGCCCTTCCGACGCATCGGCGATGAACTCGATCGTGCCCGCACCGACATAGTCGACCGCCTGCGCCGCCTTCACCGCTGCCCCGCAGACGGCCGCGCGCGTCGCCTCGTCCATGCCCGGCGCGGGCGCTTCCTCGATCACCTTCTGGTGCCGCCGCTGGAGCGAACAATCCCGCTCGAACAGGTGGACGACGTTGCCGTGGCTGTCGCCGAACACCTGCACTTCGATGTGGCGCGGCCGGAGGATATACTTCTCGATCAGCACGCGGTCGTCGCCGAACGAAGCGGCCGCCTCGCGCTTGCACGAGAGCAGCATGTCCTGGAACTCTTCCGAGGCGTTGACGCGCCGCATCCCCTTGCCGCCGCCGCCGGCGACGGCCTTGATCAGCACCGGATAGCCGATCCTATCCGCCTCACGGTGCAGCCGCTCGGGTGCCTGGTCCTCGCCGAGATAGCCGGGAGTCGTCGGCACCCCCGCCTCGTCCATCAGCTTCTTGGCGGCATCCTTGAGGCCCATGGCGCGGATCGAGGACGGCTTCGGCCCGACCCACACCAGCCCCGCATCGATCACCGCCTGAGCGAAATCGGCATTTTCCGAGAGGAAGCCATAGCCCGGGTGAATGGCCTCCGCGCCCGTCGCCTTGGCGGCGGCGATGATCTTGTCGCCGACGAGATAGCTCTCACGCGCGGGGGAAGGACCGATATGGACCGCCTCGTCCGCCTCCCGCACATGCAGCGCCTTGGCGTCGGCATCGGAATAGACGGCGACGGTCCGCACCCCCAGCCGCCGCGCCGTGCGGATGATCCGGCAAGCAATCTCGCCCCGATTGGCGATGAGGAGTGATTGGATCATTGGCTCCATCCTCCCTTCTGGCGATCTTCCCATTCGATCACCAATCCATTCACGACGAGACTGAAGGCAGCAATTGCTGCTCCAATCCAAAAACTCGCGTTGAAGGCATAGCGGGCGATCAGACCAGCCACGGCGACTATGGTGAGCCAGATCAAGGGATATCTGAGCCGCTGCACCATTACATCCTGAACAGCCCGAACTGCGCGCGTTCCGGGATCGGCGCGTTCAGCGTTGCGGCGAAAGCGAGGCCGAGCACGTCACGGGTCTGGGCCGGATCGATGATGCCGTCGTCCCAGAGGCGGGCGGTGGCGTAATAAGGATTTCCCTCATCCTCGTAGCGCTGGCGGATCGGGGCCTTGAAGGCTTCGGCTTCCTCCGGCGTCCAGCGGTCCGCATCCTTGTGCACGGTGGCGAGCACCGATGCGGCCTGCTCGCCGCCCATCACGCTGATCCGGCTGTTGGGCCAGGTGAAGAGGAAACGGGGGCCGTAGGCGCGGCCGTTCATGCCGTAATTGCCGGCGCCGAAGCTTCCGCCGATAAGGACCGTCACCTTCGGCACCTGCGCGGTCGCGACGGCGGTCACCAGCTTGGCGCCGTCCTTGGCGATACCGCCCGCCTCATATTTGCCGCCGACCATGAAGCCCGAGATGTTCTGAAGGAACAGCAAGGGCGTCCGGCGCTGGCAGGCGAGCTCGACAAAATGTGCCCCCTTCAGGGCGCTTTCCGAAAACAGGATGCCGTTATTGGCGAGGATCGCCACCGGCATGCCCCAGATGCGGGCGAAGCCGCAGACGAGGGTCGTGCCATAGAGCGCCTTGAACTCGTGGAATTCCGACCCGTCGACGATCCGGGCGATCACCTCGCGGACGTCGTAGGGCGTGCGCACGTCGTCCGGGATGATGCCGTAAAGCTCATCCGGATCGAATTTCGGGTCTACCGGATCGGCCAAGTCGAGGTCGGCAGCCTTGACCGTGTTCAGCCGCGCCACGATGTCGCGGACGATGCTGAGCGCGTGCTCGTCATTCTCGGCGAGATGATCGACGACGCCGGATTTGCGCGCATGGAGATCGCCGCCGCCCAGATCCTCGGCCGAGATCACCTCCCCCGTCGCCGCCTTCACCAGCGGCGGGCCGCCGAGGAAGATCGTGCCCTGGTTGCGCACGATCACCGTCTCGTCGCTCATCGCCGGAACATAGGCGCCGCCCGCGGTGCAGCTTCCCATCACGCAAGCGATCTGGGCGATGCCCTGGCTGCTCATTTGCGCCTGATTGTAGAAGATGCGCCCGAAATGCTCCTTGTCCGGGAACACCTCGGCCTGGTGCGGCAGGTTCGCGCCGCCTGAGTCGACGAGGTAGACGCAGGGCAGCCGGTTCTCGCGGGCAATTTCCTGCGCGCGGAGGTGCTTCTTCACGGTGAGCGGGAAATAGGCGCCGCCCTTCACCGTCGGATCATTGGCGAGGATCATCGTTTCCCGCCCGGAGACGCGGCCGATGCCGGCGATCATGCCCGCACCGGGAGCCTCGTCGCCATACATACCGTTGGCCGCCAGCTGCCCCACTTCGAGGAACGGCGAGCCCGGGTCGAGCAGCCGCGTCACCCGGTCCCGCGGGAGCAGTTTGCCGCGGCTTACATGGCGCTCGCGATGCTTCTCCGGCCCGCCGAGCGCCGCCTGCGCCACCCGCCCGCGCAGCTCCTCGACCAGCATCCGGTTGTGCGCGGCGAACCTGCGATAAGCTTCCGATCCCGCGTCGATCTTGCTGCTGAGCTGAGTCACGCCGGCCGCTCCGCTTCGTGAGCCTCGAATTCCTGCACCGCCTCCTTGATGACCCGCATCTTGCGCCGGTTCTTGGCGCTCAGCAGGTATTGATAGACGCCGAGCAGGTTCACGGCGAACAGGATGCCGTTCTGCCACATCAGGCCGCCGCCCTCGGGCTGGGTGCGGGCATGGACGATCCAGGCGACGTTCATGGTGCAGAACAGGACGAAGCCGAAACCTGTCACCTTCCGGCCGAGGTCGCTCGCGAGCATCAAAGCGGCGATTACGCCGCTAACCGTGGCATACCATTCGATAAGCTCGCTTGTGCTCATGCCGCTCCGATCAGCTCGCGGCCGATCAGCATCCGCCTGATCTCGTTGGTGCCGGCGCCGATATCGAGCAGCTTGGCGTCGCGCATGTAGCGCTCGACCGGCCAGTCCTTGGTATAGCCCGCGCCGCCGAGCGCCTGGATCGCCTCGAGGCTCACCTTCACCGCGCTTTCCGAAGCAAGCAGGATCGCACCGGCCGCATCGAAGCGCGTCGTCTTCCCCGCATCGCAATTCTTCGCGACCGTATAGACGTAGGCCCGAGCCGAATTCAGCGCGACATACATGTCCGCCACCTTCGCCTGCATCAGCTGGAAGGCGCCGATCGGCTGACCGAACTGCTTCCTGTCCCGCACATAGGGAAGCACCACGTCGAGGCACGCCTGCATGATGCCGAGCTGGATGCCGGCAAGAACGGTCCGCTCGTAGTCGAGCCCGCTCATCAGCACACCGACGCCGCCGTTGACGGGTCCCATCACATTCTCGTCCGGAACCTCGCAGTCGCTGAACACCAGCTCCGCGGTGGGCGAGCCGCGCATCCCCATCTTCGGGATCTTCTGCCCGATCGAGAAGCCCGGCATGTCCTTTTCGATGAGGAAGGTGGTGATGCCGCGGCTCCCCTCGGCGGTCTTCGCATAGACGACGAGTGTGTCCGCATATTGCGCGTTGGTGATCCAGAACTTGGTGCCGTTGAGGACGTAGCCGCCCTGCACCTTGTCCGCCTTGAGCTTCATCCCGACGACGTCCGAACCCGCGCCGGCCTCCGACATCGCAAGCGATCCGACATGCTCGCCGCTGATCAGCTTCGGGAGATATTTCGCCTTCTGCTCCGGATTGGCCCAGCGGCGGATCTGGTTGACGCAGAGGTTCGAGTGAGCGCCGTAGCTGAGGCCGATCGAGGCCGACGCCCGCGCCACCTCCTCCTGCGCGATCACATGCTCGAGATAGCCGAGGCCGAGCCCGCCATCCTCCTCCGCGACCGTGATGCCGTGGAGGCCGAGCTCGCCCATTTCCGGCCACAGCTCGCGTGGAAACCAGTCCTCCTCGTCGATCCGCGCGGCGAGCGGCGCGATCCGGTCGGCGGCGAAGCGCTGGGTGGTGTCGCGGATCGTGTCCGCCATCTCGCCGAGCGCGAAATCGAGGCCAATGTCGGCCATAATTCTCTCCCGTTTGGCGCGGCCCTAGCAGAGCCCGGAGGATTTGAACAAGCGCGGCCAACTGCCTATCTCGGGGCCGTTCGGGCTGAGCTTGTCGAAGCCCTGTCCTTTCCTCTTGCGGCGGTCTGAA
>NZ_DASVUE010000440.1:0-1523 GCF_036387215.1 Allosphingosinicella sp.
CCTGACAAGGCGAACAGGCCGGCATCGAGCCGGCCGGTTCGCAACCCACCCCTAGCCCCTCCCTGACAGGGAGGGGGGAGTTGTTGAGATGCCCCTGCACTTCGAACTCGTCACGCCCGAGCGCCTCGTCCGCTCCGAGGACGTCCACATGGTGGTCGTCCCCGGCAGCGAGGGCGAGTTCGGCGTGCTCGAAGGCCATGCGCCCTTCATGTCGACGATCCGCAACGGCGAGCTTGCCATCTACCGCACGGGCATGACCGGCGAGCCCGAACGGATCGCTATCGAAGGCGGCTTCGCCGAAGTGAACGACCGCGGTCTCACCGTCCTTGCAGAGCGCGCCGACGTTCCGGCCTAGTCAGACGTACCCTCCACCGGCGGCCGCGGCTTTTGCGCGCGCCACAGAAGCAGCCCGCCTGCGATGATCAGCGCCGCCCCTGCCGCGGTGAAGACGTCGGGCGCATCTCCGAACCAGATCCAGCCGATGAGCGCGGCCACGAACAGCTGCACGTAGGTCATCGGCGAGACCGTCGCAGCGCCGGCGTGCACCGTCGCCCAGTAGATCAGCATGTGCGCGGTCGACGCAGTGCACGCGACGATCGCGCATTTCAGGACCACTTCGGCGCCCGGCCAGCCAATCTCGAAGTGCGGGCCGCCCAATGCCGCGAGACCGGCCGCCGCCGCGACCAGCACCGGCGCCGCGACCAGCGCCAGCACGAACTGCATCACGAGGATCGGCGCATCGCCCGCGGACTTCCGGTTGAGGGTGATGAGGAACGCCATCCCGAGCGCTGCTCCGATCGGGTAGAAAGCCGCTCCGCCCACCGCCGCGAAGTTCGGCCGGAGCACGATCAGGACGCCCGCAAAGGCAAGCGCGATCGCGCCCCACGCGAGCCGCGGCACCCGCTCGCCAAGCAGCAGCGCCGACAGCAAGGCGGTAAGGAACGGGCTCGTGAACTGGATGGCGGTCGCGTCCGCAAGCGGCATCGCCATCACGCCGAGGAAGAAGCAGATTGTGGCAAGGCTGACCGCGAGGCCCCTCCCCGCCTGAAGCCAGGGCCGCGGCAGGACGAAGCCCGCGCGCCCGTATCGAAGCGCAACCGCGATCCCCAGCCCCACCGCTCCGAAATTGTACCTCAGCGCCGACACCGCCGGCGCGGGCCACTCGCCCGTCATCGATTTCACGACCGCATCGCCAACCGACAGCATCGAAAAGCCCGCCAATGCGATCAGCAGGGCCGCCCCGACACTCTTGCTTGGCTCGGCCCGCATCCGCGCGCTCATTCCCACCGGTTAGGCAATTGTCAAAGTTTCCGTCCTATTCACCAGCTGCGCGACAGCAATTTTGACATCCTGAGGGTGAGGTTCGGAAGACCTATGAGTGCATTCGGACGACGCAGCGGAGCCAACGGCACGGGCGGCCAGCGCCCATCCTTCGGCGTCGCCCGCCCAATGAAGGGCGGCGGCCCCGCTCCCCTCAACGTCGAAGGCGGCGAGCAATTCCCGCCCCTGGACGCCTTCGCGGC
>NZ_DASVUE010000441.1:0-6579 GCF_036387215.1 Allosphingosinicella sp.
ATTCCGCCGTCGCGATCTGCCCCGGCTCGACGCGTCCCAAATAGAATTCGTCCACTTGGGCGACGAGCTTAGAGCGCCCGGCGCTGTCGATCTGGCCCAGCCGCTCGCCGCGGTTCAGCGACTGGCCGACCTGGATCGAGAAAGCGGTCAGTTGCCCCGCGACTGGAGCGCGGAGGTTGAGAGCGTCAAGCGTCGAGCGCGCGATATCGAGGCTGCCGCTGAGGGAGGCGTTGGACGCCCTGAGCTCCGCCAACTGGCTCGTCTGCAGCCGCTGGTTGATCGCCCGCGCGCGGCGAAGAACTTCCGCCCGGCGCTGCATCGACAGATATTCGTCGCGGCTGTCGTTGAACACCTTGGCGGGAACGAAGCCCTTTTCCATCAGCGGCTTCTGGGTCTCGAACTGGCGCTTCGCCTTGTCGGCGGCGAGCTGCGCATCGATCACCGCCCGCTCGTCCTGGATGCTGGTCTGCGCGAGCGCGAGCTCCTGGCTGCGCATCGAGTTCACTTCGCGGGAAACGTCGGACTGGCTGCGGAGCAGGTTGAGCTGGATTTCCGAGTTCGACAGGACCGCGAGCAATTGCCCCTTCTGGACCATCGCGCCGTCCTCGACGAGCACCTGCTCCACGCGCCCGCCCTCGACCGCGTCGAGGAAGACGGTCACGAGCGGCGTCACTCGCGCCCGAAGCGGAAGGAAGTCGTCGAAGCGCCCCTTCTGGACGGTCGAGATCGTCACCCGATCGGCGGCCACGGTCTGGCTGCTCGCGCTCGGCGCCATCAGGTAGAAGATCAAGGCAGCAATGAGCACGAGCCCGACGCCGATGGCGATCTTCACCTGCTTCGAGAGGCCCTTCGTCTCGACGACGCGGTCCATCGCCCCGCCGCTCTGAAGCCTCGGCTCCGCTTCCGCTTTTGGAATTCTGATCACGCTCATCCACCTGTCTCCAGGATGAATGAAAGCAACGATCGTGCCACCGCAGCGACGGGAGTGCGGCGCGAGAATGTGCTCTCCCACCCCTCCCGCTGTCCGATTTCGGACAGATGCTGTTCGGCTGCGGACATCCCCCCGGCCCCGGTCTTAGATGGCGGCGTGGCGCGCGGCCGGCACAGCGGCCTCATGGCCGACCTGGACCGGCTCGAAGGTCATCAGCATCAGGATCGCGGCGACCGCCATCCAGACCGCTCCGCCCGCGAAAGACTGAAAATTGCTCATCGTGATTCTCCTCTGAACGGTCTCATGGCCGTGCCCGACATGCTCAGCATCAGCCGTGCCATTTCGCGAGAAGCGCGCATTTCAGCCATTTTCCGAAGCGCGAAGCTGCCGGGCGGCAACGCGAGCCTGTCCGGCAACGGACGCACGGTGTCCGGTTGCGAACGGTCCGGTCGGGTCTGGCACGGAAATTGTTTGTCGCTCTTTCGATAGGCATTAGGAGAGCGAGGGTGGTGAGGGGGAATGCATTCGGGCGCTGCCTGATCGTCGACGACGATCCCGACATCCTGCTGTCCGCAAAGCTGCTGCTGCGCGACCTGTTCGGCGAAGTGGCCACCTTCCAGTCGCCCGAAGACGCACTTGCGGCGATGGAGGGCGAGCGGCCGGACGTGATCCTGCTCGATGCGAATTTCGGACGCGGCGCCACCAACGCCGCCGAGGGCTTCCACTGGCTTGCCGAGATCCTGAAGCGCGATCCCGAGGCCGTGGTGGTGATGATCACCGCTCATGGCGGCGTCCAGATCGCGGTCGAGGCGATGAAGCGCGGCGCTACCGACTTCGTCTCCAAGCCTTGGTCCAACGAGCGCCTGCTCGCCACCGTCCGAACCGCCGCCGCGCTCCGCAACTCGCGCCAGGAGGTGGTGAAGGAGCGGAAGCGGGCCGCCGCCATCGCAGCGCCGACGGCCGTCGGGGAAACGCCATTGCTCGGCCGCTCGCCCTCTATCGCCCGCATCTATTCGCTGATCGACCGGGCGGCGCCGACTGAAGCGAACGTCCTCATCCTCGGCGAGAACGGGACGGGCAAGGAGCTCGTCGCGCGCGAGCTGCACCGCCGCTCGCGCCGCGCCGACAATGTGCTCGTTTCCGTCGATCTGGGCGCAGTTGCCGAGAATTTGTTCGAATCCGAGCTGTTCGGCCATGTGAAGGGCGCCTTCACCGACGCCCGCGGCGACCGCATCGGACGGCTCCAGGCCGCGGACGGCGGCACCCTGTTCCTGGACGAGGTCGGCAATCTGCCGCTTCACCTCCAGCCGAAGCTGCTGACGGCCCTTGAGCAGCGCCAGGTGATCCCGGTCGGCGCGAACAAGCCGGTACCGATCGATGTGCGCGTGATCGCCGCCACCAACCTGCCGCCGGACCGGCTCTCCGACGAGAGCCTGTTCCGCCAGGACCTGCTCTTCCGGCTCAACACGGTCGAGATCGACCTTCCGCCGCTCCGGGACCGGCGCGAGGACATCCTGCTCCTGATCGAGCATTATGTCGGATTCTATTCGAAGAAGTACGGCAAGCCGGTGCGAAGGCTACCCGAGGACGTCGCGGCGCAGCTCGTCTCCTACGACTGGCCCGGCAACGTCCGCGCGCTTCGTCATGCGGCCGAGCGCGCCGTAATCCTTGCCGGGGACGAGGCCTTCACCGTCGAGGATTTCTCGCTGTCACGCACCGTCGCTCGAGCACCCACGCCGGCGCCGCCGGTGCCGCCGAGCGATCTCAACCTCGACCGTGCGGAGAAGAACATCGTCGAAGCGGCGCTGAAGAAGCACGCCTACAACATCTCGCTTGCCGCGGCCGAGCTCGGCCTCACCCGCGCCTCGCTCTACCGGCGCATGGAAAAGCATGGGCTTTAAGCGGCGCTTCGTCCTCGGCCTGCTGTGGCGCGTGGCGCTGCTGCTGCTCACAGCCTTCGGCTTCGTCTATTCGCTGAGCATCGAGGGGCTCGGCGCCGCGCGCCTCCTCGCCGCGATCATCTGCGTCGGCGCAGTGGCGGGCCTCTGGCGCTACATTCAGCGCACCAACGTCGAACTCGCGCGATTCGTCGACGCAGTGCGCTTCGGCGACCTCTCGCAGAACTTCACCCATCGTCACGAAGGGAGCGGCTTCGGCGAATTCGGCGAGGCGCTCGAGCAGGGCATGCGCCGGCTGCGCGAGGAGCGGCACCGGTTGAGCGACGACAACCGCTTCTTCGAGGCTGTGCTCGACGACGCGCCGACGCCGCTCCTGACGGTCGATCGGGAAGGACGGATCGAGCTCGCCAACAAAGCGGCGCGGCGGCTTCTGTCGCGCCATCAGGGGGTGCGGGTCGAGGACTTCCGGATCTACGGAGACGCCTTCGCCAACAGCCTTGCCGACGAAAGCGCCGTGGGACGCCCCCGGCTGGTGCCGATCACGCTCGACAGCGTACCGCAAACCGCGATGGTAAGCGCCGCGATCGTCCACCGCCTCGGCTCGACCGTGAAGGCGGTCGCGGTCCAGCCGATCCAGGGCGAGTTGAACGCAGTCGAGATCGCCGCCCAGAGCGACCTCGTGCGCGTGCTCACCCACGAGATCATGAACTCGATGACCCCCGTGACCTCGCTTGCCCACACCGCCGCCGCCCTGATGGGCCAGGCCGACAAGGGCGGGGACCGGGACGTTGCGGACGCCCGCGCGGCGGTGGAGACGCTCGCGAGGCGCGCGGACGGCGTCATGCATTTCGTCGAAAGCTATCGCCAGATCAGCCGCACGCCCGAGGTCCGGCGGCGGCTGTTCGACGGGGACAATTGGGCGCTGGAGATCGAGGCCCTGTTCCGCGCCAGCGCGGCCGCCGAAAACCTCGATTTCACGCTCAAGATCCCACGCGACGGTTTCACTCTCGATGCCGATCCGGACCTCATGTTCCAGGTGATCATCAACCTCCTCAAGAACGCCGCCGAAGCCGCGAAGGCGCATACGGAGCAGCCCGCCGTCTGCCTCTCCTTTTCCACGACGCGTGCGGGGCGGACTCAGATCGAAGTGTCGGATAACGGCCCCGGCGTCCCTCAGAACCTCCGGCAGGACGTGTTCCTCCCCTTCTTCACCACCAAGGCGAAGGGCACCGGCGTCGGCCTCAGCTTGGCCCGTCAGGTGGTGCTCGCCCACCGGGGCTCGATCAACCTCCTGGAAAGCAAGAGCGGCGGCGCACTCTTCAGGATCGTGATCTAGGCGATCGTCCGCGCCAGCGCCTCGGCCTGACCGCGGATGTCGGGCACGGCGACGATCTCCCACCAGGCGCCGCGGGTCATTGGGCCGATGGCATAGATGCTCTTCGATGCGGTTCCGTCCGCGCCGATGACATGACCATCCTCGTCGATGTCGATGCCGATCCGGCACACGTCCGGGCGGATGCGGCCGGATGTCACCAGGTTCCTCAGCAAAGGCTCGTCGGCGCGGCTTATGTCCGCCTCGGGGCCGGTGCAGTTGACGATGCGCGCGACCCTCAACGTCCTGGCGCTCTCCGTACCGCGCGGGCGCCACTCGACCGAGACATGGTCGCCCTCGGCGCGGGTCGCGAGGATCTTGCCCGCTGCGAATTGCAGCCGCCCGTCACCGACCATGTTCCGGATCCGCTCGGCGATCGAAGGCGCGATCCGGTGCCGGTGCACGTCCCAGTAAGGCCGCAGGTGGCGAAGGAAGCGGCGCCGCTCCTCCGGGGAGGCCGAGGCCCACAGGCGCTGCGTCACCGGCCGCAGCTGGTCGACCGCTACGCGCCAGCCAATCCGCGCCGCCTGGCTGCGGACGCTTCGGACGAGGCTCGTGCACCGCGGCTCCGGAACCTCTTCCAGCTTCGGCGGCGGCGCCGGCTCCGCATGCGCCCGCGGCACCATTCCGCGGCGTGAGATTGCGATCGTCCGGCCCTGGAAGCCGCTGCTCTCGATCATCAAGGCAGCGTCGATCGCAGTGAGGCCGGTGCCGATCAGAAGGACGACATCGTCCTCCGCCAGCCCCGCGGTGAAGTCACCAGCCCAGGGATCGGAGACATAGACCCGCCCGCCCGCAAGCTCCGGCGCGATCGTCCGGGGCACCGAGGGCGCAAGGTTGCCCACCGAAAGCACGACGGCATCCGCCTCGATCCGGTCCCCGCCCTCCAGGAGCACGGCCTCTCTGCCGTCCGATGCGACGACGTCCACCGCTTCACCGCTCACCACGGACAACCGATCACCCGCCTCTTCCGAAGCTGCGGCGAGCAGCTGCCGGAGATAGTCGCCGTACCGCCGCCGCTCGGCAAAGTCGCTCGCCTCACCATGCCAGTTCGAAAAATGGTCGGGCTCCTCCGGGAAGGCGCTCATCCCGCTCGCGCGCACGTTGAGAAGATGGTCGGCGTGCGGCGTGCTGTAGGCGACGCCGCGCCCGACCCGCTCCGCGCGCTCGATCAAGGTCACCTGATGGCCCCGGCGGAGCAGCTGGATCGCCGCGAGCGTTCCTGAAAATCCGCCGCCGATGATGGCGAGGCGCCTGAGGCTCAAAGCTTCGGCTCCAGCAGCCCCTCGGCGGGAACTGCGTCGGCAAGGCTGAGGCCGTCCAGGATGCGCGCGGTCTCGTCGCGCACCATCAGCATCACCCGGTGCAGCCGGCACTTATCCTCGCTGATGCAATTGGTGCATTGCTGGTAGGCGAGCCGGCTTGCGCAGGGCAGCAGGCCGAGCGATCCCCGGGTCAGCCGGACGATCTCGCCATAGCTGATCTCCTTGGGCGGCCGAGCGAGCCAATAGCCGCCCTCGCGCCCCCGCATCGTCTCGACGAGTCCGGCGCGCCGCATGCTGGAGAGCATCACCGTCAGGAACTTGGCCGGGATGTTCTGCCGCTCGGCGATCTCGGAAAGCTGCACCGGCCCCTCACCGTATCGGTCCGCGAGGTGGAGCAAAGCCCGGATTGTATATCGCGTCCGTTGAGAAAGCATGCTGGGCTAATGGGCTCTGATCGCACCATTTACAACATCAGGGGAAGAGCGCTTTCAGAAGAATGCCGGCGAGCGCCGCTCCCCCGATCACGGCCGGAACGCCGAGCTTGAACCGGAAGACTGCGATCAGGGCGGCGGCCGAAAGCAGGGCCGCGGCCGGATCGATGCTGCTCCAGGCGGGCATCTCGATGCTCAGGGGGCCGAGGTCCAGCTCGTCCACCGAGCGAAACAGGAAGTGCGCCGAGAACCACAAAGCGAGGTTCAGGATCACGCCCACCACCGCTGCGGTCACCGCCGACAATGCCGCCGCGAGCGCCTTGTTCTCCCGCAGCCGCTCGACGAAAGGCGCGCCGATGAAGATCCACAGGAAGCAGGGAACGAACGTCACCCAGGTGGTGAGAAGGCCGCCGAGCGTGGCCGCAAGCAAGGGCGGCAGCCCTTCAGGGCTTCGGTAGGCGCCAAGGAAGCCGACGAACTGCGTGACCATGATCAGCGGCCCGGGCGTCGTCTCGGCCAGCCCCAGCCCGTCCAGCATCTCCCCCGGCCGAAGCCAGCCATAGCCTTCGACCGCGGCCTGCGCGACATAGGCGAGCACCGCATAGGCGCCGCCGAACGTCACCACCGCCATTTGCGAGAAGAAGATCGCAATGTCGGCGAATGTGCCGCCACCCGCCGCCGC
>NZ_DASVUE010000442.1:0-3286 GCF_036387215.1 Allosphingosinicella sp.
CGGGGACTTGCACCTCTGCTCCTCATTAACCGGCTATCAGTGAGTGTGGACTATTGGCGACGCGATCAAGAGGAATAGCCGCGTGGCCGTTAACATCGCTTTATTCGACGATCTCGATGCGGTGGCGCGCGACGCCGGCGATGCACTGACGCGGGACGCGCAGCCGGTGATGTTCGACCGGCTCGACTGGTTCAGGCTCGTCAACGATTTCACTCCGCCCAAGGGCAAGCCGCTTATCGTGCGCGCCCGGAACGGAAAGGCGAGCGCCTGGCTGTTCATGGCGGCGAGCGGCGGCAGCGCCGTCCCGCTCTCCAACTGGTACAGCCTTCGCTACGGCCCGGTCGTGGACGGTGCGGACGGCGATGCCGCCGTCCAGGCTCTCGGCGAAGGTCTTCGGCAGGCCGGAATCGGGCAGCTTTCGCTCTCTCCGATGAACGAGGAGGATCCCCTTCCCGCAGCCCTGAAGAAGCAGGGCTGGATGACCCTCCGGAGCGCCGCGACGATCAACTGGCGTATCCGCACCGCCGGCATGAGCTTCGAGGACTATTGGGCCTCCCGCCCCTCTCGTCTGCGCAACACCGCCAAGCGCCGTGCAAAGGCGGCGAAGCTCGATCTCGTCGTCCGCCACGACTTCGACCCCAAGGCATGGGAGGATTATGAGAGCGTCTACAACGCCAGCTGGAAGCCCGCCGAAGGCTCGCCCACGCTGATGCGGCGGCTTGCCGAGGCCGAGGGTGCTGCGGGCACGCTCCGGCTCGGCCTCGCTTATCATGAGGGGCAGCCGGTGGCAGCGCAGCTCTGGACGGTGGAGCATGAGGTGGCGACCATCCACAAGCTCGCCTACCGGGAGGATGCAAGGCACCTGTCGCCCGGCACCATCCTCAGCATGGAGATGTTCCGCCGCGCGATCGACGAGGACAAGGTCGAGACGATCGACTTCGGCATAGGCGACGACGGCTACAAGCGGGACTGGATGGAGGAAGCGGTTCCGCTCTACGCGCTCACGGCTTACGATCTCAGGAGCCTCCGCGGGCTTGCCGGCCTCTGCCGCTCCGTCGCCGCAAAGCTTGTCCGGCGCGTTCGAAGCCTCTACGCGGCGCCGCAACGCGACGAGCAAGGGGATTGACGGTGGCGCTGACGGATGCGGGGGATGTGGACGCCACGTTGCGGGCGGTGCTGGTGGACGTGCTCGGCCTGCCCGAGGAGCGGGTGAGCGGCTTCACGGAGGCGACGCCGCTCTTTGGCGCGCTTCCGGAGTTCGACTCCATGGCCGTGGCCGGGCTTCTGACGGAACTCGAGGATCGTCTCGGGATCGTGATCGAGGATCATGAGGTCGATGCCGACATGCTCGAAAGCTACGGAGCGCTCCTCACCTTCGCACGGGCGAAGGCGCTGAGGTGAGTTCGGCCGGCGGTCTCGCCTACGGCCGCTACGCCACCGGAGGACGCGAGGAGTGGCTGATGCGGATCGGCCCGGCCGAGGGCGTGCCGATCCTGTTCCTTCCGCCGCTTTTCGAAGAGATGAACCGCACCCGCGCCTTCATCGCGACGATTATGCGGGAGCTTGCGCGGCGCGGCTACGGCTGCTGGCTCCCGGACCTGCCCGGCACGGGCGAGAGCAGCCTTGCGCTTGAGGCCTGCAGCTGGAGCGACTGGCGGACGGCCGTTCGCGACGCCGCCGAGCATGTCTCGCGCGTGGCCGGACGAACAGCGGCACTGGCGAGCGTCCGTGGCGGCGCGTTGCTGGACGAGGCGGCGGAGGCGGGCTGCCGCTGGCGGTTTGCTCCGGTGGAGGGGGCATCGCTTGCACGGGACATGGTCCGCGCGAGCATGCTGAAGCCCGAGCAGATGCAGGGGCCCTTCGTCGATCTTGCCGGCTACCGGCTCAGCGAGAGGCTGCTGGCCGCTCTTACCGATGCCAAGCTGCAGACGGTCGGCCGGGTCAGGACCGTAAGGCTGCACAGCGACCGCAACGAAGCCGACGGCAAGCTCGAAGGCACGGCCTTGTGGAGGCGCTCGGAACCTGCCAACGCGCCTGAGCTTGCGGCGCTAAGTGCCTCGGATATCGACGATTGGGTGGCAAGATGCGCCGCCTCCTGAGCTTCACCTGCGAAGGCGCGACACTGGCGGGCTCGCTGGACGAGGCGCGCGGCAGCACCGGCGTCCTCATCGTCACCGGCGGCAGCCAGACCCGCATCGGATCGCATCGCATGTTCGAGCGGCTGGCGGCAGCGCTCGCCGCGGAGGGCTATCCCTGCTTCCGCTTCGACCGCCGCGGCGTAGGCGACAGCGAGGGGGACGATCCGGGTTTCAAGGTGAGCGGACCCGATCTCAAGGCGGCTGCGGCGGCGTTCCGCGCCGAATGCCCCGGGCTCGAGCGGATCGCCGGCTTCGGCCTTTGCGACGGCGCAACCGCCCTCGCCCTGTTCGCGGCGGAGGCAGGCGTCGACCGCCTCCTCCTGGCCAATCCCTGGTTCGTCGAAGCCGAAGCCGGCGCTCCGCCGCCCGCCGCGATCAAGCAGCATTACCGGCAGCAGTTGATGAGCCTCAGCGGCTGGAAACGCCTGCTCGGGGGCGGCGTCTCCTACCGCAAGCTGCTCAAGGGCATCATGAAGGTCGCAAGGCCCGCTCCCGCCACGCTCGCCGGCGAAGTGGCCGCAAGCCTGGGCGCAAGCCCCCGGCCGGTGCGGATGCTCCTTGCCCGGGGCGATGCCACCGCGATCGCCGCCGAGGACGTCTGGTGCTCCAACGCCTTCACCCGGGTGCGCGGCCGGAGCCCGGCTCCGGTCCACATCGAAAGCGACTCGCACACCTTCGCCCGGGCGGGCGATGCGGAAGCCTTGCTGGCGGCGGTGCTCGGCGCCCTCAGGGCTTAAGCGGCGACGGAAGCCTCGAACTCGGCTTCGGCCAGGAACTTTTCGGCATCCAATGCCGCCATGCAGCCGGTGCCGGCGGCGGTGACCGCCTGCCGGTAGGTCTTGTCCATCACGTCCCCGCAGGCGAATACGCCCTCGATATTGGTACGCGTGGTGCCGGTCTCGACCTCGATATAGCCGTCGCGGTCGAGCGCGAGCTTGCCTTTGAAGAGCTCCGTCGCCGGCGAATGGCCGATCGCGACGAAACCGCCCTCGGCGTCGAGCCGCGAAATCTCGCCGGTGCGGGTATCGCGAAGCTCCAGCGCCACCAGCCCTTCCGGCTCGCCGCCGCCCACGAACTGCACCACTTCCTTGTTCCAGAGGACGTTGATGTTCGGATGCGCGAACAGCCGGTCCTGCAGGATCTTCTCG
>NZ_DASVUE010000443.1:0-2273 GCF_036387215.1 Allosphingosinicella sp.
TCTCAGCCAGGTCAGGGAGCATATGGAAATCGTCGGCGCGGACGAGGTGCACGTCGGCACCGTCGACCGGGTCGAGGGCGACCGGATCAAGATGACCAAGCCCGACAGCGGCTCGCATAGCGGCCATCATCATTATGTGTCGGGCGGGCTCGTCGCCGCGGTTGAGGGCAATCGGGTGCGCCTTTCCGCCAATGCCGACGCGGCCGTCCTGCTCGAGGAGGAGAAAGGCGGCGAGGGGATCATGGACGGCGGCGTCAACCTGAAGACCGTCGGAATCGCCGCCGCCGCCGCGGTGGGCGTCGCAGCGGCCGCCGCGGGCGCGGTGATGTACAACCGCCGCAAGGGTGAGGGTTCCGAGGAGGAATAAGCGCGAGGGTGACGGGCGGAGCGGCTACGCCCTCCGCGCCGCCACGTAGCCGTCGATCACCTGTTCGAGCACCGTGAGCGGCACGTTGCCGGCCTTCACCACCGCATCGTCATAGTCGCGCAGGTCGTAGCGCGGGCCGAGCGCCGCCTTCGCCTTGTCGCGGAGGCGGTTTATCTCGCTGTGTCCGATCTTGTAGCCGCAGGCCTGCCCTGGCCACGAGCAATAGCGATCGACCTCGCTCGCCACCTCCTCGCGGCCCGAGCCGTTGGTGGTCGCGAACCAGTCCACCGCCTGTTCCCGGGTCCAGCGCTTGGCGTGGAGGCCGGTGTCAACGACGAGGCGGCAGGCGCGGAAGGCGATCGACTGGAGGTAGCCGAGGCGGCCCACCGGATCGCCTTCATAATCGCCAAGCTCGTCGGCCAGCTGTTCCGCATAGAGCGCCCAGCCTTCCGAATAGGCATTGAAGGCGAGGAGGGTGCGGATCAGCGGCAGCCGGTTTGAATATTCGCCCTGCCAGACGTGGCCGGGGATCGCCTCGTGATGCGCCAGCGTGGGCAGGCTGTAGCGGCTGTGCAGCTGGGTGGTCCGGAGATTGATCCAGAACTTGCCCGGGATCGAGCCGTCGATCGATCCGGCGCCGCCATAGGCGCCGGGCGCGCCGGGCTCCTCCTCGGGCGGGAGGCGGCGGACCTCGAGATTGCCGGGGACGAGCGTGTTGAAGGCCTGCGGGAGCTTGGCGCGGATCGACTTCAGCCGCTCGTCGATGAAGGCGAGGATCTGCTTTCGGCCGGCATCATTGTCCGGGAACTGGAACCGCGGATCCTCGCCCAGCGCGGTCATGCGCGCGCCGACGCTGCCCTTGGTGTAGCCGAGGCCGTTCAGGATCCTGTCCATCTGCGCGTGCAGCGATTTCACCTGTTCGAGGCCGATGGCGTGCACCTGGTCCGGCGTCAGGTTGGTGGTGGTCGAGGCTTTGAGCGCCCAGCGATAATATTCGTCGCCGTGCGGCCGCGCCCACATGCCCGCCTCGTTCCTGGCGACGGCGCGCTGGGCGGTGAGCTCCGCGATCTGCCGCTCGAGGGCTGGCGCGACATCGCCGCGCACGATGGCGCGGGCCTGCTCAGCCCAGTTGCCGGGGATGTTCCTGGTCCGCCGCTCGATCGATTCTACCAGCGAGCCGCCCTCGCGTGCGGCCTTGGCGGAAAGCTGGAGCTGCTTCAGCGCCTTGTCGACCAGGAAGGCGGGCGGAACCAGACCCTGCGCCCGAGCCGCACCGACGCGTTCGAGTTCGCCGTCCATCTGGCGCGGGTAGGAGCGGAGCCGGGCAAGGTATGCCTCCGCATCGGCCGCATTCTCGACCCGGTGCTCGGCGTCGAGGAAGCGGGGCACGTCGAGATAGGCGCCGACATTCTGGATGACCGCATAAGGCGTGTTGCGCCAGCCGCCGACGGCGACATCGCCATAGGGGAGGGCGAAACCCTCGAGCGCGGTCGTATAGGCGCTCCGGACGACTGCGAAGCTGATGCGGGTCGGCTCACTGAGAGCCGAAGCGTCTATCGCGTTCACCCGGGCGAGGTCGCTTCGGAGGGTCGCGGCGAGGCGTTGCTGGCCGGAGCGCGATCGGTCGCTCAGCTGCGAGCGGAGTCCTGCACGCTCGCCGGTGTCGATGCCCAGCGTCGTCGCGGTTTCGGGCGACAGGCGGAGCAGGTTCTCGGCGACGCTGTCGAGCAGCGCGGTGGCTTCGGCCTCGCTCGTGGCCTTGGCACCGGCGAGCGTGCGCGCGCAGCCGGAGACGAGGGGCAAAGCCGCGCCGGCCGCGAGCGTCGCCATGGCCTGGCGGCGGGAAAGAGAAGAGGTGGGCAAGGGATACTCCGTCTTAGGCGGGAGGAAGCGAGCGGTCGGCCTC
>NZ_DASVUE010000444.1:0-1741 GCF_036387215.1 Allosphingosinicella sp.
TCCCGATGCTTGGCAAGCTGAAGCACCGTCGCCCCGGTGAGGGTGGGGACGGCGAGGAAGAAGCTGAATTCGGCGGCCGTCTTTCGGTCGACGCCGAGGCTCATCGCGCCGAGGATCGTCGCTCCGGAGCGGCTGACGCCGGGGATCATCGCCAGGCACTGGACGAGGCCGACTCCGATCGACTGGCGGAGGCTCACGCCCGACACTCCGCCCGCTTCGACGGGGCGTGCGTAGCGTTCCACGACCAGGATCGCGACGCCTCCGAGGATCAGCGCCCAGCCGACCACCATCGCGTTTTCCAGCAGCGCCTCGATCGGATCGTTGAACAGCAGCCCGATCACCACCGCCGGCAGGAAGGCCACCAGCAGGTTGCGCACGAACGCGATCGAGGCGGGCTCCCGGCGGCCAAGGCCCACAAGCACATCGCGGAAGGTGCGCCAGTAGAGGACCAGGATCGCCAGGATCGCGCCCGGCTGGATGGCGATGTTGAACAGGGCCCAGCGGTCCGCGTTGAAGCCGAGCAGCTCCGTTGCGAGGATAAGGTGCCCGGTCGAGGAGACGGGCAGGAATTCGGTAAGCCCCTCGACGATGCCGAGCAGGATGATCGTGAGAAGCGAGGCGTCGGTCACTGCGTCGGGGCGTCAGTAAGGCTGCTTGGCGGCAAAGCGGCCGCGGCGGCGGTAGGCGGTGAGCCAGCCTTCCGAGACGGCCTCGAGGGGCGTCGGGGCGATCCCGAACGAGCGCAGCCCCTCGGCGCCCTGACCGACCACGTTGTCGCGCTGGAGCATCAGCCACTGGTCCCAGGTGATCGGCGCCCCCGGAAGCCAGCCGATCGCGCGGGCGATGATGCTTCCGATCGCGTCGGGAATGTCGATGAGCGTGCGGTTGTGGCCGGTGGTCTCGCCAATCCACTCCATCAGCTCGCGCATCGTCAGCACGCGCGGGCCGCCGAGCTCGTAGGTCCTGCCGCCATGGCTGTGCGGGTCGAGCGCGGCGGCGGTGACCGCCTTGCCGACGTCGGCGGCATAGACCGGCTGGAACTTCACAGCGCCGCGGATTACCGGAAGCACCGGCGCCACCCGCGCCATTCCGGCAAAGCGGTTCACGAAATTGTCCTCGCGCCCGAAGACGAGCGAGGGGCGCATGATCGTGGCGTTCGGGAAGGCGGCACGCACGGCCTCTTCGCCCTCGCCCTTGCTTCGGCCGTAGGCGGACGGGCTCTCCGGATCGGCGCCGATCGCGGAGATGTGCACGAGCGAGGAGACGCCCTGCTCGGCGCACGCCTCGGCGACGTTGCGCGCGCCGTCCACGTGCAGCGCCTGGAAATCGCCCTTCAGCACCCCGACGAGGTTCACGACCGCATCGCTGTTCCTGACTGCGGCTCGGACATGCTCCGGATTGCGGATATCGGCGGCGACGAACTGAGTCTGGCCGAGGCCGCCCAGCGGCTTCAGGAAGAAGGCCTTCCGCGCATCGAACTGCGCAATGCGCACGCGGGCGCCGGTCTTGTAGATATGCTGGGCGATATACCGGCCGACAAAGCCGCCTCCGCCGAACAATGTGACCAGCCTGTCCGTCTTCTGAACCATCGAAAGCCTCGAAAAATCGCGCCCCCAATGCCTGCTCGCCGGTGCGTTGACAAGCTTGCGCCGCCCCCCTAGTTCGCGCGGCCTACCTGCTTGATTTCCTTCCCGTGCCCAGGTGGCGGAATTGGTAGACGCACCAGCTTCAGGTGCTGGCG